>CANQVT010000007.1 GCA_947627365.1 uncultured Lachnospiraceae bacterium
CTGGATAAAAATCGGGCATGGAATCGAAAAGTGGTGCCGGAGATTGTCTCCGGCACCAGCTTTGTCTACAGTCTGAGGAATGCCGATAGGCATTCCTTTCAAACATAAACTACCCGAGCAGTGCCGAATCATTCGTGAACTGCTCGCCGCTGACGCGTTCGAACTGATCGAGAAGATCGCGGACCGTCAGCTTTTTCTTTTCTTCGCCCTCGATGTCGAGGATGATCCTTCCATCCATCATCATGATGAGGCGGTTGCCATGGCGGATCGCGTCCTTCATGTTGTGCGTGATCATCAGCGTTGTCAGCTGATCCCGGTTGACGATCATGTCTGTGATCTCAAGTACCTTGGCGGCTGTCTTCGGGTCGAGCGCGGCCGTGTGCTCGTCGAGCAGCAGCAGCTTCGGCTTCTTGAGCGTCGCCATCAGAAGCGTCAGCGCCTGACGTTGTCCGCCGGAGAGCAGCCCGACCTTGGAGGTCAGACGGTCTTCGAGGCCAAGACCTAAGATCTTAAGAAGCTCGCGATATTCCTCGCGCTCTGCAGCGGTGATGCCGGATTTCAGAAGACGCGTCTTGCCGCGGCGTTTTGCCAGAGCAAGATTCTCCTCGATTCCCATCGTAGCAGCGGTGCCGGTCATCGGATCCTGGAAGACCCGGCCGAGGTAGATCGCGCGCTTGTGTTCCGGAAGCTTTGTCACGTCGATTCCGTCGATGAGAATCTGTCCTTCGTCGACCATCCAGGTACCGGCGACCGCGTTGAGCATTGTGGACTTACCGGCTCCGTTTCCGCCGATCACGGTCACGAACTCACCGTCCTTAATATTCAGAGACAGGCCGTTCAGAGCGGTCTTCTCGTTGATTGTTCCGGGATTAAAGGTCTTGTAGAGATTTTTCAACTCAAGCATTTGCGTTTCCTCCCTTCTTCACTGGTTTTGCGAAATATTTGCCCTTCCAGTAGGGGAAGGCGAGGAAGACTGCCACGACGAGCGCGGACAAAAGCTTCAGCAGGTCGGTGTCGATGCCCATCCAGATGACGACCTGGAGTACCAGATAGTAGAGGATGGAGCCGAGCGCCACGCTTAAAAGGCGCAGTGCAAAATTGCGGAAGATGTGTCCGAAGATCGCCTCGCCGATGATGACGGCAGCCAGTCCTATGACGATCGCGCCGCGGCCCATGTTAACGTCCGCAAAGCCCTGATACTGGGTCAGAAGAGCGCTGGAAAAGGCTACCAGCCCGTTCGAGAGCATCAGGCCAAGCACCTTATTGAAGTTCGTGTTGATGCCCTGCGCGCGGGACATGCTCGGATTGCAGCCGGTCGCGCGCAGCGAGCAGCCGAGCTCGGTGCCGAAGAACCAGTACAGAAGCGCGATCAGGACAACGATGATGATCGCAACGATAAAGATCGTATTTCTCCAGAACGGTACATCCCGGATATAACGCAGCGAGACCAGAAGATCGAAATTACTTACGTTAATCGCCTGGTTTGCTTTGCCCATGATCTTCAGGTTGATCGAGTAAAGCGAGAGCTGTGTGAGGATACCGGAGAGGATTGCCGGGATTCCCATAAAGGTGTGGAAAATGCCGGTCATCAATCCGGCGAGCATCCCGACTCCCGTGGCCGCAAGCATCGCCGGCCAGACATCCCAACCGGAGAGCATGAGCATGATGCACACGGCGCCGCCGGTACACATTGTGCCGTCGACGGTCAGATCTGCGACGTCCAGAATGCGGAACGTTATATAGACGCCGATCGCCATAATGCCCCAGATCAGCCCCTGCGCAGCGGCTCCGGGCATCGCGTTGATGAGATTCATAATATTCATGTATAATCCTCCGTAATCGTCCGGACACCGCCTGCCCGGTTTTAAAACAACAGCGAGAGAGGAGCATCCTTTCCCGCTGTCGTTTATGTGAAGTGGTAAACTTGTCAGTTTGAATTACGCCTCAGTCTCGGACTCTGCCTCAGCAGCATCTTCGATCGCTACGTAATCATCTGGAACAGTAATGTTGAGCTCCTCGCAGAGCTGAGCATTATATTTCTTGGTGAACGGTGCAAGCTCAACCGGCATCTCAGAGACGTTTGCCTCGCCCTTCAGGATCTTGATTGCCATTTTACCAGTGGCAACGCCGAGATCGTAGTAGCTGATCGAAAGGGTAGCGACGCCGCAGCCTTTGCAGATGCCTTCCTCACCAGCAATGATCGGAACGCCCGCCGGTACGCAGATATTGGCGATCAGCTCAGCGTTGGATGCAGCCGTGTTGTCGGTCGGAATGTAGATAACTTCGCTTGCGTCAGCGGCAGTCGTAACCACGGAGCTCAGATCGTTGGAATCAGAAAACGCGTAAAACTCGCAAGTATAGCCAAGCGCCTCGAGTTCGGTCTTCATCGCGTCAACCTGAACCTGAGAGTTCGGCTCAGCGGAGCAGTACACGAGGCCAACGTTCTTTGCATCCGGGAACATCTCCTGAAGCAATGCAGCCTGCTGATCGTACGGAACTTCATCAGAAGTACCAGAGATATTGGTGCCTACTGTGCCGTCGAAGTCCTCGATGCCGAGCGCTGCGCCGTAATCGGTAACGGATGTGCCGAGGATCGGAATTATGTCCGTGGCAGCCTGAGCAGCCAGAAGAGCCGGAGTAGCGTTTGCCAGGATCAGGTCAACACCATTCGATACGAAGCTGTTGACGATCGTGGAACAGGTATTGGAATCGCCCTGTGCGTTCTGCGGGTCAAAGACAACCGCGTCGCCGAATTCCTCCGTGAGAGTGTCCATGAAGCCCTGAGTAGCGGCGTCAAGAGCATCATGCTGCACGAGCTGGCAGATGCCCACATTGTAGGTCTCTTCTGCGCTTACATTCATTCCTACGATGCTTCCTGCCATAACAGCAGAAAGCGCAACAGCAATAATTTGTCTTTTCATTGTGTTATCCTCCTCAAAAATTTGTCCAATTTCCATGTTCAGGGAACAGAAAATTTGCCTGTCCACGAACGGTAACATTATATCGCTTTAAAGCAAAGAAGTCAATAGGTACATTCGAGATTTCGACAGGCGCATTCAGGGATCACATGCATATGATAGAGAGAATGAAACACGGCTGGAGGCAGTATGGCAAAGGTAATTCTTGACGCAGGGCACGGCGGTTCCGATCCGGGCGCCGTGTACAACGGAAGATATGAGAAGGATGATGTGCTGCGGCTTGTCATGGCAGTAGGGAAGCTGCTGGAGGACAATGGCGTAGAGGTGGCCTACACACGGACGGAGGACGTGTATGACAGACCGTTTGAGAAAGCGCAGATCGCGAACCAGGAGGGCGGAGACTTTTTTGTCTCGATTCACCGGAATTCGAGTCCGGAGGCAAATCAGTATTCCGGGGTAGAGACACTTGTCTATGACAAATCCGGGCAGAAGCTTGCGCTTGCCGAGGCGATCAATACAGAGCTGGAGCAGGTGGGATTCCGGAATCTCGGGGTGAAGGAGAGACCGGGACTCGTGGTTTTGCGCAGGACGAAGATGCCGGCAGTGCTTGTGGAAGTGGGATTTTTGAACACGGACGCGGACAATGCCCGTTTTGACGAACAGTTTGACGAGATCGCGGAGGGAATCGCAAATGGGATATTACAGACGCTCGGACTGGAGCACATAAACGGGCCGGCCGGCGGAGATCAGGGCGGTTCACCAGGCACAGAAGGGGGAGGATCGCAGGACGGAAGCGGTGGGAAATTGTACCGTGTACAGACCGGAGCATTCCGGATGAGAGAATATGCGGAGGATATGCTCTACCGGCTGCAGCAGCAGGAGCATCCGGCGTTCATTCTGTACGATGACGGTCTGTATAAAGTGCAGGTCGGCGCGTTCCGGCAGCTTGACAATGCGGTACGCATGGAGCAGACGCTTCGGCGGCAGGGATATTCCACCTTTATCACCACGTAATTTTCTCTTTTGTTTTTCGCAAAGAAGTGGTATGATAAAAACAAAAGTAATATACTACGGAAAGAGAAATCACATGGATACCAGAAATCTGACGGAAATCATTGCTCCGCTCCTTGCCTGGTTTGCCGAAAATGCCCGGGTGCTTCCGTGGCGGGAGCATCCGAGCCCATATTATGTATGGATCTCCGAAATCATGCTTCAGCAGACGCGGGTGGAGGCGGTGAAGCCGTTTTTCGCCCGTTTTACGAAAGAGCTGCTGGATGTGGCGGCCCTAGCGGCCTGCCCGGAGGAGCGGCTTCTGAAGCTGTGGGAAGGGCTCGGGTATTACAACCGTGTGAGAAACATGCAGAAGGCGGCGCAGCTGGTCATGTGCGAATACGGCGGAGAGCTGCCGAAGCGTTACGAGGAGCTGCTGAAGCTTCCGGGTATTGGCAGCTATACAGCCGGCGCGATCGCGTCCATCGCATACGGACAGGCGGTTCCGGCGGTGGACGGGAATGTGCTGCGCGTGATCAGCCGCATCTGTGGCAATGAGGAGGACATCTCGAAACAGTCGGTCCGTGCGCAGTTTGAGCAGGAGCTTCAAAGGACGATGCCGCAGGATCAGCCCGGTGTCTACAATCAGGCGTTGATGGAGCTCGGCGCTACGGTCTGTCTTCCGAACGGAGCGCCGGACTGCGTGAAATGTCCGGTGCGGAAGCTCTGCTATGCGAACCGTACCGGCCGGCAGATGGAGCTTCCGGTGAAGGCGGCAAAGAAGGAGCGAAGGATCGAGGAGAAAACTGTGCTTGTGATTCGGGACGACGTGCGTGCGGCGGTTCGCCGCCGGCCGAAGAAGGGTCTGCTCGCGGGGCTGTACGAGCTTCCGAACTGCGACGGACATCTGTCACAGGAGGAGGCGCTTGAAAAGGCAAAAGAATACGGCTTTCGGCCGATTCGGATCCTGCCGCTTGTCCCGGCGAAGCATATCTTCAGCCATATTGAATGGCACATGATCGGATACCTGGTGCTGGTGGAAGATGCGCCCGAAGGAGTATGGCAGGTCAATCCGGACAAAAGCGTTGGGATTATGGCGGTATCGCCGGATAACCTGACCGAGGAAAAGCCTTGCGCAGATGCAAACGGCGACGAAGCGCTGCTGTTTGTCGAGACAGCGCGTACGGAGCGCGAATACCCGATTCCGTCGGCGTTTTCGGCTTACGTGAAATATCTCGGCATCCGGCTGGGCCATGAATCTCATGAGTCCGGATAACCACCGGGAATCTGAGAAGCGGCGGAACGGGTTGTCTGCCGCGGCTGCAGAAGGAAAGGCAACAAGAATACAAAGAGACAGAGGTTTGGGGAATGAAAATTTTGACGGTAGCAATCCCTTGCTACAATTCAGAAAGCTACATGGAGAAATGCATCCAGTCCATCCTTCCGGTGGGGGAGGACGTGGAGGTCCTGATCGTGGACGACGGATCGACAAAGGATCGGACGCCGCAGATCGCGGACGATTACGCGGCCCGGTATCCGGCTCAGGTCAAAGTGATACACCAGGAGAACGGAGGGCACGGAGAGGCGGTCAACGCCGGCTTGCGCGGCGCTTCCGGACTGTATTACAAAGTCGTGGACAGCGACGACTGGGTAAATACCAGGGGTCTCTCCCAGATCGTGAAGCGCTTGAGGGAGCTGGAGAGCGAGGGCGGTGTGGACATGCTGCTCGCCAATTTTGTCTATGACAAGGCAGGCGCCCTGCACAAGAAGCTGATGCGCTTCAAGAATGTGTTCCCGCGAAATGAAGTGTTTGACTGGGACGCGATGCGCCACATGCGTGTCACGCAGTACATTCTGATGCACAATATCATCTATCGCACGGACCTGCTGCGTCAGTGCCGGCTGGAGCTCCCGAAGCACACGTTTTATGTGGA
The DNA here is from genome assembly GCA_947627365.1 of uncultured Lachnospiraceae bacterium. Lineage (GTDB taxonomy): Bacteria > Bacillota > Clostridia > Lachnospirales > Lachnospiraceae > Choladousia. The sequence continues at coordinate 5,843 of CANQVT010000007.1, forward strand.
CAATATATTCGCATTTCAGCCGCTCCCGTACGTGAAGCGCCTGTATTACATGGACGTCAATCTTTACCACTATTTTATCGGGCGCGAGGATCAGTCAGTCAATGAGTCCGTCATGATCGGCCGGATCGATCAGCAGATCCGCGTCAACAAGATCATGATCGATGAGATGGCCGCGCAGGATTTCTCGGATAAGAGCGCGCGGCTGAAGCGCTACATGACGATCTACCTGAAGAATATCATGACGGTGACCTCGATCATGCTGATCATCTCCGGCACGGACGAGGCCCTCGAAAAGAAAAGAGATATCTGGGCGTACCTGAAGGAGAAGGACAGCAAGCTTCACCGCACGATCCGCTGGGGGCTGTTCGGCATCGTGATGAATCTGCCAGGGAGAATTGGACGGAAGGGATCTGTGCTTGCGTACAAGCTTGCGCAGAAAATCGTCGGGTTCAACTAGAGGAGAAGGTATGGATTTTTTACGCTTACTCGAAAGTGTTCGCACACCTGTGCTGACACAGTTCATGTCCGTGATCACCTATTTCGGCTCGGAGATATTCTTCCTCGCGTTTGCTGTAATCGTATTCTGGTGTGTCAGCAAGCGGGGCGGGTATTATATTCTGCTGGTCGGTTTTCTGGGGACGGCGTGCAATCAGTTCATGAAGATCTGGTTTCGGATTCCGCGACCCTGGGTGCTCGATCCGGCGTTTCAAGTTGTTGAGAGTGCAAGAGCCGGCGCCGGAGGCTATTCCTTTCCGTCCGGACACACGCAGAGCATTGTAGGCTCGATGGCCTGCGTGTTGTGTATGCCTGTGAAGAGAAAATGGATCCGCGCAATCGCTGTTGCCTTAATGCTTCTCGTGCCGTTTTCACGGATGTACCTGGGCTGCCACACGCCCCTGGACGTGGGAGTGGCGTTCGCTTTGGCTCTGCTTCTGGCCGTTTGCTTCCGGGGTGTGGCGCGTGACGATGCGCGCGGCGAGCGTACGATGCGGTTGCTATTGGCGCTGTCGCTTCTGGTCAGCGCCCTGTATCTTGTGTTTGTGACGTTTTATCAGTTTCCGGCGGATGTCGATCCGCATAATCTTGCCGAGGCGACAAAAAACGCTTACCTTTTATTCGGCTGTTTTCTGGGAATCATCCTTGTTAAGGTGCTGGACGACCGCTATATTCATTTTCAGGTGGAGGCGGTCTGGTGGGCGCAGATACTCAAGGTGGTGCTGGGAACGGCAGTGCTGCTGGCGATCCGCATGGGGCTCAAGGCGCCGCTTGGAGCGCTGCTTCCCGGACAGTCGTCGACGGCGGTTCGCTATTTCCTGATGGTGGTGTTCGCCGGCGTGCTGTGGCCGATGACGTTTGGCTGGTTCGCGCGGCTTGGGCGGAAAGAAAAGCAAATAAAAGCAAATAAAAGCAAATAAAAGCAAATGAAAAAGGTGCAGGAGCCTGTGATCGGATCAGTCCTTGCACTTTTTTATATACTGCTGTTAGTGGCCCATCTTGCACGAGTGGTGTGTTGTTTTTTTGAAAAACCTATGGTATGATGGGATATCAATGGAAAGCATATTGTAAAATAATATAATTTATGCCGCATAGACAGGAAAATGCGTAAAAAGACAGACAGAATATATACGGCGGCGCAGGAGGAGACAGATGGACAGAGAAGTGGAAAGAGAAGCAGGAAGAGCGGCGGAAAAGGAAGTCGTATCGAAGAATTTTATCGAGCAGATCATCGAGAAGGATCTGGCAGAGGGGCATTGCAAGACGGTGTGTACGCGTTTTCCGCCGGAGCCGAACGGCTATCTGCACATTGGACACGCAAAGTCGATTCTTTTGAATTACGGGCTGGCGAAGGAGTACGGCGGGAAGTTCAACCTGCGCTTTGATGATACGAATCCGACGAAGGAGAAGACAGAGTTCGTCGAGTCGATCAAGGCGGACGTCGCCTGGCTTGGCGCGGACTGGGAGGACAGGCTGTTCTTTGCCTCCGACTATTTCGAGCAGATGTACGAGGCGGCGGTTAAGCTGATCAGGAAGGGCAAGGCGTTCGTCTGCGATCTCTCGGCGGATGAGATCCGGGAGTACCGCGGCACGCTGACCGAGCCGGGCAAGGAGAGCCCGTACCGGAATCGCAGCATCGAGGAAAACCTGGAGCTTTTTGAGAATATGAAGAACGGCGTCTATGAGGATGGCAGCAAGGTACTGCGCGCGAAGATCGACATGGCGTCGCCGAATATCAATATGCGCGACCCGGTCATCTATCGCGTGGCGCACATGAGCCATCACAACACCGGGGACAAGTGGTGCATCTACCCGATGTACGATTTTGCGCATCCGATCGAGGACGCGATTGAGGGCGTTACGCATTCGATCTGCACGCTGGAGTTTGAGGATCATCGCCCGCTGTACGACTGGGTCGTGCGCGAGCTGGAGTACGAAATGCCCCCGAAGCAGATCGAGTTCGCGAAGCTATATCTGACGAACGTCGTGACGGGAAAGCGCTACATCAAGAAGCTGGTGGAGGACGGCATCGTGGACGGCTGGGACGATCCGCGGCTCGTCTCGATCGCCGCTCTGCGTCGCCGTGGCTTTACGCCGGAGTCAATCCAGAAATTCGTGGAGCTCTGCGGCATCAGCAAGAGCAACAGCTCCGTGGACTACGCGATGCTCGAGTATTGTATCCGCGAGGATCTGAAGCTGAAGCGCCCGCGTATGATGGCGGTGCTCGATCCGGTGAAGCTGATCATCGACAATTATCCGGAGGATCAGATCGAGTATCTCGACGTTGAGATGAATCTGGAGAACCCGGAGCTTGGCATGCGCAAGGTGCCGTTCGGACGGGAGCTCTACATCGAGCGCGAGGACTTCATGGAGGAGCCGCCGAAGAAATATTTCCGCCTGTTCCCGGGCAACGAGGTGCGCTTGATGGGCGCGTACTTCGTGAAGTGCGTCGACTTTAAGAAGGATGGAAACGGCAAAGTGACGGAGATCCACTGCACCTACGACCCGGAGACGAAGTGTGGCAGCGGCTTTACCGGGCGCAAGGTCAAGGGCACGATCCACTGGGTGACTGCGAAGACCGCGGTGCGCGCGGAGGTGCGCCTGTACGAAAACATCATCGACGAGGAGAAGGGCGTCTACAATGAAGACGGTTCTCTGAATCTGAATCCGAATTCGCTGACGGTGCGGAAGGACTGCTTGCTCGAGCCGGCACTCGGAGAGGCGAAGGCCTACGACAGCTTCCAGTTCGTGCGCCAGGGCTTCTTCTGCGTGGACGCGAAGGATTCCTGCCCGGACGCGCTGGTGTTTAATCGCATCGTGTCGCTGAAGAGCTCGTTTAAGCTGCCGCAGAGCTGATGACTTGGTCATGGAATAAGTTGCTGAATGGTACTTCAGAAAGGAAGAAGCGCGGTGCGATTTTATGACTGCATTACCGAGTTTATATTCGTAGAGGACGAGCCGCAGCGCTCTGACATCATTTTCGTGCCGGGAGGCAGTTATCCGGACGCGGCGGAGCGTGCCGCGCAGCTGTATCATGCGGGCTTCGCGCCGTACATTATGCCGTCTGGTAAGTATGGGATCCTGAGGGGACGGTTCGTGCCGCCAGAGGATAAAGTCCTTGCGGAGAAACAGGCCAAAAACTATGAGACCGAGTGCGATTACCTCAGTGACGTCCTGCGGCGGCGCGGCGTCCCGGATCAGGCGATTCTACGGGAGGATCAGGCGACCTATACTTATGAAAATGCAATCTTTTCCAGGAAGAGGACAAAGGAGCTTGGCCTGCAGATCAAAAGAGCGATTCTTTGTTGTCAGGCGTTTCACGCGCGGCGCAGCCTCATGTACTATCAGGAGCAGTTTCCGGAGACGGAATTTCTGGTCTGCCCGGTTGTCACGAAGGACATCAGTCGGGAGAACTGGTATCAGACGAGACAGGGCATCGACCGGGTGCTTTGTGAGCTGGAGCGCTGCGGCGGGCAGTTTCATGAGATTATGTACGGGAAGCTTTCCGACGAGATGTAAACGCTGAGAACGCAAATGTGAAAAGGACATCGGAAAAAACACGAAAGCTAATGCAAAGAAAGCGGACCTGGCCGGAAATACAAAGAAAGCAATGAAAACGGTGGAAGCTTGCGAAATGCCGAATGAGTGAAGAACCGGAAAATCAGCGGTGAACAGGGAGGAGAACGAGACAGAATGATCAGACTGGTGGTGTCGGATATCGACGGGACGCTGGTTCCGGAGGGCGCGGATCGAATCAACCCGGAGATGTATGAGATCATACGAGAGTTGAAGAAGAAGGATATCATCTTTGTGGCGTCGAGTGGGCGCCAGTACGCCAGTATGCGGCATGTGTTCGAGCCGGTTGCAGATGATATCATTTTTATTGCGGAGAACGGTTCGATCGTGATGAGCCGCGGACAGACCTTGGCGAGCAGGCGGATCGATCAGGCGATCGCGGAGGAGTTGGTACGCTATCTTCGCATGTGGGAGGATGGCCACGTCATGCTGTCCACGCCGGAGTCGATCTGGATTGAGACGAGGGACGAGGTGTTTGTCTCCTTGCTGCGGGACAGCTACCGTATGAAATTTCAGATTGTTGACGATCTGCTCCCGCTGTGCAGCAGGACGAACAAAATCACGCTGTATCATACCGGAGGAAAGATCGACGCGGTCTGCAGCGAGGTCTGCGGGCGATTTGGAGATCGATTGAATGTCATGGTGGCGGGAGATATCTGGGTCGACTGCATGAGTCTGGAATCAGATAAGGGCAGTGCGCTCGCGTCGATTCAGGAGACGATGCATATCGCTCCGGAGGAGACGATGGCTTTCGGCGACAATTGCAACGATATCGGGATGATCGAGCGCGCCGGAGAGAGCTACGCGGTGCAAAACGCGCATCCGGAGCTGAAGAAGGCCGCGAGATTTGAGGCGCCCTCCTTTGCACAGGACGGCGTACTGAAGGTGATCCGCGAGAGATTATTGTGAGAAGGAAAGCATAGAAAGGATATCACAGATAAGAAATCACAGATAAGAAAACACAGAGAAGAAAAAGCACATAGCAGAGAAACGCGCAGGGCCAAAGAAAGCTTTGCGCGTATTTTTTATATAGTTTGAGGTATACTAAGGAGCAGCGGACGAAATGTGCGGCGGGAAACCCGGAAAATACGGCCTGAAAATGGCAGAAGAGACAGGCCTTTGCATGAAAGGACGGATCCTTTGCAGCGCTGACAGTCCGACTTGAACGGAAAAGGAAGACAGGCTCATGGCAGATGCGGCAAAACAGGAAAAACAGCAGGAATATCAGGACTATGTGAAACATGTGACGCCCACGCACAATCTGTTTCTGAATATGTGCAAGGCTTTTGTGACTGGCGGGGCAATCTGTGTGGTTGGCCAGTGCATACTGAACTGGTGCAGCCGGGCGGGACTCGACAAGGAGACGGCGGGCAGCTGGTGCTCTCTGCTTCTTGTGCTCGCGAGCGTCCTGCTGACCGGACTGAATCTATATCAGAAGCTTGCGAAATTCGGCGGGGCGGGCACGCTCGTGCCGATCACGGGATTCGCGAACTCGGTGGCGGCTCCCGCGATTGAATACAAGAAAGAGGGTCAGGTCTTTGGCATCGGCTGTAAAATCTTCACGATTGCCGGCCCGGTCATCCTCTACGGCGTGTTCACGAGCTGGGTGCTTGGCCTGGGATACTGGATATTGAAGATGTGCGGAGCGCTAAAGTGAAATCCGGGATGGAATCAGAGTGAATCCTCTCCAGAACTGCGCGCTGTCCGCACTGGGATCCCGTTGACCTCGACAGAATCGTCGGCCGGGATCACGAAGCACATGCGCCCGTCGACGACGCGGGTCTCGATCAGATCGGCGCACTCCGGCTTGACCTGAATCACGATGTTGGGCGTGCGAATCTCGAATTTTCGTGTCTGCGCGACATTCGAAACGTACAGCGCGGTCTGGGCGTCGCCGCCTGCTTCCTCGAAACTCTCGTCGAAATGCTCCAGGGCCTCGCCCGAGACGCCGCTCGCGGAAAAAAGATGCTTCACGTCGTCCTTGTCGAGCGCGAGCGGCTCGGGATCATCCTTGCGCTCCTCCAGCAGCCCGTTCAAGGTCTCGTGGATTGTCTTGACCGTCTCGTAGGTACAGTCCTCGCTCAGCGTCTGGGCGACGAGCGTATTGAAGGTGTCGCGCTGGGAGGCGGCGGTGAGCGGAAGCTCACAGCCCAGCAGCAGCCGGGCAAACTCCTCGTTCAGCTCCTCCGGGTTGCGCGAGTAGTAGAGAATGCTGTGGATGTCGGTGTTGCGGTCGGAAAAGGCCGGGAACAGAAAACCGGTTGCCGGAGCCTCCACGAACCAATCGCGGATGCGCTCGGCGATGCTGTTCGTTTCTTCATTATAGGAAAGTCCAGGTTTTGACAGCTTGACCGGACAGATCGCGCACAGTACGAACTCGTACACGTCCTCGGACGCGTCGAACATTTCCAGATTGTCCGCGCCCCTGCGCGGGATATCATACGCCGCGTGAATCAGGATGATATAATAGTTTTCCGGGTACAGAAAGGTCTCGATTACCTTGTCGTAGAATTCGTCGAGGAGCGCATCGTCCTGCAGCCGACTTGCGCGCAGCTTCATCAGAAATTCCTGTGTCCCTCCGCCTGCTTCCTGCACAAGCGGAAATTCCATGTCGAGCAGATTTCGCCCGATCGTGCCAGAGAGCGTTTTCCTGAAGATATCGAAATATTTATACATCTCCTCATCAGGGAGCGAGAGAAACGCCTCCTTCAGCTTTGTCTTCTTATTTTTATCCGCGTCCACATAACAGCCGCAGATGCGGGTGATCGGGCAGCGATCCGGGTGAAACAGGCGCCGGATCTCAAGGACTTCCTTCTTATTCATATTCTTGTTTTCTCCATTCTTTCTTTTGAAATATTAAAGCGAGACATTGCCTTTGCATGCGTCACGGGGAGTTTGTGATGGGCTTTGCACGGCCTTTGGTCATTGCTGTTTCTATGCGGAGATATGTGGGGATCACAGCGGCAGCGCCGGGATCACGTATGTCTTGAGCACATAAAGCAGCATCAAATGCGCCGGGTAAAACCAGTAAAATATATATTTCAGCTTTAGCCCACGTTTTCCGTTGTACAGGTACACAGGGATAAAGGCGAGCGGCGCAGGAAGCTCCCAGGAGATCGCTGCGGCTCCGCCGAGGCATTGATAGAGGCGACTGTGCCGCATCAGGTAGAGAACCGCGATCAGGAAGACGCCCTTGTAATTATAATCGGTATCAATTTTCAGCGCAACATACATGCCGACCGCGATGGGGATCACTGCGAGAAAGAGATTGCGCGAATCATTGTCTGTGATCCAGCGAATACCGACCAGCACAAGCAGGCCGATGAGCAGCGTGAAATAGACATTCTGCTTGCCCGGATCGTACCAGCCCGTCTTAAGCGCGATGTCAAATGGAATCTCGGAGACCAGGGCGAAGAGAAAGAGTCGCTGTGCATATTTCCGGATATCATGTGTGTGAAGGAAGCCTTCGACCAATAGAAAACAAAAGATCGGGAATGCGAGCCGGCCGATATCGCGCGAGATACTGTAGACTTGACGCCAGAGCGCGAGCCGAGCCGGGTCGGCGATAATGGCAGGATGGCGCGTAATTGCCAGAATCACGGTAGCTCCGGTGTGGTCGATGAGCATGGTGATGATCGCGATCAACTTCAGGGTGCTTCCCGAAATGCCACGAAATGGGATAGATGGTTCCTTCATAAATAAATCACTCTTTTCCTTGCCGCAAATTTTCGTTCATCAAATAATATCTTTTTTCAGCGTAATTGTCAAGAAAATGCATAATAGGCAGAAAAAGATTGTAAGATTTTTTACTTTTTTAAAAATCTTCCTATTTTTGACATTTCTATGGACATGATGTATACTTTTTCAAAAATGATGCGGCAAACATTATAGTAAATGGACAAAGATCGCCCGTATTTCAGGGATTGGGGAGAAATGGATGCGCAGGGAAACTGTTTCCAAAACAAAGAAAAAGATATTATTTCTTTTGACAGAAAGAATTTCTTGGTGTATACTTACCTAGAATTCTAACGAGATCACGAAATGATATGATATGTGATCATGGCACATGAGAGTAGGTATGGTTGGCAGGATTATTGACTTTCATACACATATTTTGCCTGGTATTGATGATGGCAGCAGGGACATTGACACATCGAGCAAAATGCTTGAGATGGCCGTAGAACAAGGTGTGGAGATAATCGTAGCCACGCCCCATTTCTATGCTTCAAGGGATCGGATCGAGCATTTTATGGAAAAAAGGGAGCGCGCGAAGGACGCTTTGCTGGGAAAATTGCAAGATTTTCCTTTGCAGCTCAAGTGTGGAGCTGAGGTTGCCTTTTTCCGGGGGATCAGTCGGGCAGAGAAGCTTCATGAGCTGACGGTTGAGGGGACGGATTTGCTGCTGCTTGAGATGCCGTTTGTACCGTGGGAAGCATCGGATATCGACGAGGTGGAGACATTGGTCAGCGAGCGCGGCTTTCGCGTGCTGCTCGCCCATCTGGAGCGGTATCTGGACATTCCGGGGAACAGGCATCGGATCGAGGAGCTTTTGGAGCTTCCGATTCATGTGCAGATCAATGCGGAGAGTCTTACGGACTGGCGGAGAAGAGGACGGTTGGTGCGGATGTTTCGCGATGGGCAGGCGCATGTGCTGGGCAGCGACTGCCACAGCCTTCACCGAAGACCGCCGAATCTGGCGGTTGGACGAGCGGTGCTTGCGAAGAAGCTGGGACAGGAAATCCTGGATCAAATAGACAAAGGCGGCTGCAAGCTGCTGGGAATATGAGGAGAGATTATGTTGAAGAAAGACACAGTGGTCATTGTGGGGTGTGTGGTGCTTTTCGTTGTTCTTGCCGCACTTCTGCTCTTTGAGGTGAAAAATCCGGAGGGTGGAGTAAAGCTTTTTGAAGAAATTTTCAGGTGACGCAGCATGACGGCACGGCGGCCTCAGAGGATGCGCGTGGGAAGCAGCCGCGCGGTATTCCGGCATCACAAAAGGATAAAACGAACAGAAGCCGAGAAAAAGCGGCTGAAGAGAAAAGGCATGATCCTTTCGGGCGTTTTGGCTGTTTTCGCAATTCTGGCGGCGGTCATTTATGTGGCGGATAAAAAGGACATTTTCAGCCTGGATCAGTTCCTGAATCCGAAGCTATATAATGTAACAGAGATCAACGGCGTCAGCTGCAGGCGGAGAACCCGGATCAAGAGCTATCTTTTCATGGGAATCGACGCCAGAGGAAAGGTCGGAGAGTTTGTGGAGGATCAGGTGGGCTCAGGTCAGTGCGATGTGCTGGAGCTCGTCATCATCGATCAGAATGCAGATACATATACCGTATTCCCAATCAACCGAAATACTGTCACAGAGGTGAAGGGGCTCGATGAGGAGGGCAATCTTCTAGCAGAGGGCGAGGTGCAGCTTGCTCTGGCTCATTCTGGTGGAGATGGACGCGAAATCAGTTGTGAGAATGTGGTGGATGCGGTATCACACCTGCTGTACGATCAGCCGATTGACGGTTATCTGTCTTTGAACATGGACAGCATCGGTGTGATCAACCACGAGCTGGGCGGAGTCACGGTGACGATCGAGGACGATTTCTCGCGGAGCGATCCGAGCCTGAAGATGGGCGAGACCGTGAGGCTGACGGACGAGCAGGCGGTAAGCTTTGTGCGGGGGCGTATGACAGTCGGAGACGGGACGAACGAGAGCCGTATGCGCAGGCAGGAGCAGTATCTCGCGAGTGCGCAGCCGATCCTCGAGGAGAAGATCATGGAGGATGAGAAATTTTTCCGCAGTCTCTACGATGCGCTGGGCGACTACATGGTGACCTCCCTTTCCGGGAAGGACATCAGCAAGCTGGCCAAGGCGCTGCGCTCGAACGAGTACCTTGAGCCTCCGCAGATTGAGGGAGAGATATCCAAGGACAGATTCGGTTCCTCTCAGCTGGTCCCGGACGGGGAGAGCGTGGCGGCAGCCGTGCTGGAGCTCTTCTATGAGGAAGTGTAGGACGGGATATAATGTAGTTGTGTTAATTACTTATAATACAGGAATGGAGAATGCAAGATGAATGTTGCAGAGAAGAAAGTGGAGAACGAGACCGCGGAGCTGAAGGTGATCACAAGCGATGCCTTCCAGCGGCAGGAGAATTCGGACGAGATGGAGATCGATCTGGTTGATCTGTCTCTCATGCTGCTGGACAGAGTGCATTACATCATCTTTTTCCTGCTGCTCGGAGCCGTGCTGCTGAACGCGTATGCCTATTTCTTTATCGCGCCGAAGTATGAGTCTACAGCCAGAATGTATATCGTGTCGGCGTCCGACGATTCGGTCGTCGACCTGACAGACCTGAATATCGGTACGTCCCTTACCGCGGACTATGAAGAGCTGATCATGAGCTATCCTGTACTCGACCAGGTGATCGAGAAGACGGGGCTTGACGTTGATTCGATAGAGCTCTCCAAGATGATCTCGATCACGAACCCGACGGATACCCGTATCCTGAACGTCACGGTGACGAGCGAGGATCCGGAGCTTTCGAGGGACATCGCGAACACGGTTGTGGCGGTCGCGATCGACTACCTGCCGAAGACGATGGGGACGGAGGAGCCGAACATCGCGCAGGAAGCGCGTGCGGCGCTTCGCAAATCCAGCCCGAGTCTTTTCCGCTTTACCCTGATCGGGGCGCTGCTCGGCGCACTGCTCTACTGCGGCTTTGTGATCGTACGCTATATGCTTGACGATACGGTGCACACCGCTGAGGACATTGAGAAATACTTTGGCATTGTTCCGCTGACCTCGATCCCGGATATCCAGGCGGTCAATGAGAGCCATGACAAGCAGGAGAAGAAGAGAAGGCGGAAAAACAAGACAAAGAAGATGAAGTCTCAGGGGGAAGATTGACTATGGTGAAGATAAATCTGGATTTGCCGGAGCTTCCTTACGCGGTCGAGGAGGCGCTGAACCGCCTGCGTATCAACATCAAGTTCTGCGGCAAAAATACAAAGATCATTCTGGTGGTCAGCAGCACGCCGAACGAGGGTAAGAGCTTCGTGAGCGTACAATTGTGGAGGATGCTGGCCGAGGCGGGCTTTCGGACCGTGCTTGTGGACACGGACCTGAGAAAGTCCGTGCTGAAGAGCCGCCACAACTTTGCGGACAATGAGGAGCTGCGAGGGCTGGACTATTATCTGTCCGGACAGGCGGAGTACGAGGACGTCGTCTATGAGACGAATGTGGAGAACGGGGATATGGTTCCCTGTACGAACCTGCTGGAGAATCCCTCCTCGCTGCTCGAGGATGCGAGGTTCCGGGAGCTCTTCGGCAAGCTTTCCGAGAAATACCGCTATGTGATCGTGGACTCCGCTCCGCTCATCGATGTGGCGGACGGCGCTTTGATCGCTTCCATGTGCGACGGCGCCATTCTGGTGGTCAACAGCGGCGAGACCTCAAGGGGGTTGATCAAGCAGTCCCTGAACCAGCTGGAGCGTGCGGATTGCCGCCTGCTGGGGATGGTGCTGAACAAGACCGAGGTGGCGAGCCGCGCCTACTATAAATACTATGGAAAATACGGCCGCTACTACAGCAATTATTACGGCGGGTATTATGGCGGCTACGGCGAGGATGAGGACGACGGCAAATAGTGCCGTATTGTCCCCACTGACATCGGATATCTGGCGCGGTGCGTGGTATAAGCGCCATTTATCATACATCTTTCAAGAAGGGAGGAGATTGAAATGCGTTATCTGAAGAAGTTGGCAGCTCTGTTCGTCATGATCATGACCTTCGCGGCCCTGACGGCTACCGTTTCGGCGTCTGATTTCTCACGTTTCACTGCTTCGATGAACGACGAGAAGATCGAGATCACCGGTGGTGATAACTACTACAGAGGCACTAAGGTTGGCCCGGGTGCGTTCACCGTGAAGTATAATGGTGTTAAGCTGACGGAAGGCGTAGATTACGTAGTAAAGTCGCTTGGGCACACGAAGGCTGGCACCTACAAAGCCGACATCGTAGGCACTGGCCTCGGTTTTAAAGACACGAAGCGCGTGTTCTGGCGGCTGAAGGACGCGACCGGGAGCAAAAAGGCCAGTATCAGATACAAGAAAGATACCAAGGCTTATGTTCATGCTACGACAGGGCTCAAGAAGGATAAGCTGCTTACGCTTGAGGGAAGCAATGGTACTTCCTACAAGTTTAAGATCACAGCGTCCAAGAAGGGCTACGAGCAATATATCAAAACCAACAAGAAGACCGGCCGTGTTCGTGTGAAGAAGAACATCAAGGCAGGCGTCTACAAGGTCAAGATTACTGTTTACCGCGGTAAAAAGAAGGTTGGTACACAGACGATCAAGATTACGATCAAATAATCAAGCAACAAGGTTTTGCGGAAGACAGGTATTTCTTACCACGCAGGGTACCTGTTTTCTGCATTACTTAAAGGAAAATCAGGTTTTTCATCACGATTTGTGCTGCCAACTGTACGGCGGCGGAATGGAGCTTGAGATGAAGAGGACGGACTCGGTTCGCAGTAGAATCGCGCTTCATATGGAGCACTGGCAGGCGGTCACAGTTTTTCTCGTGATCTATGATGTCCTGGCGGTGAATGCGGCGTATTTTTTTGCGCTCTGGCTCCGTTTCGACTGTAAGTATGAGTCGATCCCGAAGGATTATCTGGCGGCGTATCTGCGCTTTGCGCCGATCTATGCGCTGGCCTGTGTGCTTGTCTTTGCCGGCTTGCGGCTCTACAAGAGCATCTGGCGCTTTGCGAGCTACAGCGAGCTGTTGCGGGTGATGATATCCACGGCCGTGACGTCGCTCATCCAGATCATAGGGGCTACCGCAATGTATCGCACGGTGGGCTATGGCAAATCTGGCAGGCTGCCGATTTCCTATTACTTTTTTGGCATGGTTCTGCAGTTTTTCCTGGTGCTGGCGATCCGCTTTTCCTATCGCTTCGTCCTGCTGCTGAAGAACAGGCGGCAGAATGGCAACGCAGACACCTACGCGGGCCGTATCATGCTGATTGGCGCGGGCAACGCGGGACAGATGATCCTGCGCGAGCTGCAGCGGGCAAAAGAGATTACCGGGAGAGTCTGCTGCATCATCGACGACAATCCGAATAAGTGGAATCGTTTCATCGACGGGATCCCGGTGGTCGGCGGCAGGGATTCTATTCTGGAGAATGCGGAAAAATATCGCATTGACAAGATCATGGTCGCAATACCAAGCGTACCGGAGAAGGAGCAGCGCGCAATACTGAATATCTGTAAGGAAGCGAACTGCAAGATGCAGATCGTTCCGGGCATCTATCAGCTGCTCAATGGAGAAGTGAAATTAAATAATCTGCGCGACGTCGAGCTCACGGATCTTCTGGGGCGTCCACAGGTGCAGATCAACAACGACAATGTGCTGAAGCTCATCCGAGGGACCAAGGTGCTGGTGACCGGCGGGGGCGGTTCGATTGGCAGCGAGCTCTGTCGGCAGATTGCGGCAAATGAGCCGGGTCAGCTGATCATCTTCGACATGTATGAGAACAACGCATACGAGATTCAGCAGGAATTAAAACGAAAATACCCCAAGCTGAACATGGAGGTTCTGATCGGTTCCGTGCGCAACACAAACCGGATCAGCTCCGTGATGGATACATATAGACCGGACGTGGTATTTCACGCGGCGGCGCACAAGCATGTGCCGCTGATGGAGGACAGTCCGAATGAGGCGATCAAAAACAATGTGATGGGCACCTATAAGACGGCGCAGGCCGCGGCGAAGGCAGGAGTGAAGACTTTCGTCCTGATCTCCACCGACAAGGCCGTGAATCCGACGAACGTCATGGGAGCGTCCAAGCGCATCTGTGAGATGATCGTGCAGATGATGGACCGCAAATACGCGGACACGAAGTTCGTGGCGGTGCGGTTTGGCAACGTGCTCGGGAGCAACGGAAGCGTGGTGCCGCTCTTCAAGAAGCAGATCGCGGAGGGCGGGCCGGTGACGGTGACTGACAAGAACATCATCCGCTATTTTATGACGATACCGGAGGCGGTGTCTCTGGTGCTGCAGGCGTCCCATTACGCAAAGGGCGGCGAGATCTTTGTCCTGGATATGGGCGAGCCTGTGAGAATCGACGATATGGCAAGGACCTTGATTCGTCTCTCCGGTCTGAGGCCGGATGTGGACATCAAGATCGAATACACAGGCCTGCGCCCGGGAGAGAAGCTGTATGAGGAGCTTTTGATGGACGAGGAGGGCCTGACCGAGACTGAGAACGAGCTGATCTACATCGGCCATCCGATTCAGATGGACGATGAATGGTTTGAGCAGATGCTCGAGAAGATCGACCGGGAGAGCCGGCGCGAGACCGACAGGGTGCGCGAGCTTGTGGCTGAGATCGTGCCGACCTATCGTTACAAGAAGAGGACATCTGGCACTTCCGGAGGCACAGGATCAGGGAGTGCGTCGGGAGATGCGAAAGATACGAGCAGGACAGGCTCCGACGGGCAATCCGGAGCCGGGGCAAAGTACGTGGCGATCGAGAAGAATAATGTTGAGGTCGCAGCGACATTTATCTGAGAAAAGATATTGATACGGGGAGGACGTCTCAAAGGTCATTTGAAATGACTGGAGGGACGCCCTTCGTTTGATGCAGAGCAGACATTAGGTGCAAGGGCGGCCAATTTATAAAGCACTCCGGGTGTCTGGGCGAGGGAGATTGGACGGATGGTTTTCAGTAGTCTGTTGTTTTTGTTTCGTTTTTTGCCGGCAGTGTTGGCGGTTTATTATATTGTCCCGCGCAGAGTACGCAATCTGGTACTTCTGCTGTTCAGTCTTGTGTTTTACGCATGGGGCGAGCCGGTCTACATTGTGCTGATGCTGTTTACGATTCTCGTGTCTTATACGGGTGGGATTGCAGTGGACGCCATGAAGAGCAGGGGAAGGCCGAAGGGAGCGAAGGCGGCACTGGTCGTGTCGTCGGTGATCAGCCTGTCGCTGCTGGGTTTTTTCAAGTACGCCGATTTTGTGATTGGCACGGTCAACAGCATCACGGGTGCGGGTTTGGATCTTTTGAAGATCGCATTGCCGATCGGCATCTCCTTCTATACCTTTCAGACGATGTCGTATACGATCGATGTATACCGAGGCGAGGCAGAGGTGCAGAAAAATCTGATCTCGTTCGGAGCATATGTGACGATGTTCCCGCAGCTGATCGCCGGGCCGATCGTCCAGTACAAGACGATCGACGCGCAGCTACGCAGCAGGCGAGAGACGCCGGAGGAGTTCGCGCAGGGAGTACACCGCTTCATGCTGGGGCTTGCCAAGAAGGTGCTGTTCGCGAACAACGCGGGTGCGCTCTGGGAGACGGTTCAAGCGATGACATGCGCCAAGACGCCGGTGCTGACCGCGTGGCTTGGGCTGGCAGCGTACACGTTCCAGATTTACTTTGACTTTTCAGCGTATTCGGATATGGCGATCGGCCTGGGCCACATGTTCGGCTTTCGTTTTCTGGAGAACTTCAATTATCCGTACATATCGAAGAGTATCACGGAGTTCTGGCGCAGATGGCATATTTCTCTGGGGACGTGGTTCCGGGAGTACGTCTACATACCGCTCGGCGGCAATCGCGTCAATCTTTGGCGGCATGTCCGCAATATCCTGGTGGTCTGGCTGCTGACCGGCGTCTGGCACGGGGCGAACTGGAATTTCGTGATCTGGGGCGTCTACTATGGAATCCTTTTACTCGTGGAAAAATTTTTCCTTGGAAAGCGCCTGGAGAAGCTGCCCTCTGTGTTCCGGCATATTTACTGTATCTTTTTTGTGATGCTTGGGTGGAATCTGTTCGTGCATGACGACATCGGGCAGGGGGTCTCATTCTTGCGTGCGCTGTTTGGCGGATACGGGCAGGGAATCTTGAACCGCGAGACCATATATTTGCTGTACAACAATGCGGCGCTGCTTGTCCTGCTCGCGCTGGGGAGCACGCGGCTTCCGAAGAAGGCGGGAGAACGGATCTGCGCGGCGTTTCGCGAACATGAGGATATAGAGACGGCTCTTCGGCTGGCGTTTTACGCGGGAATTTTTCTGCTGTCCGTGGCGTGGCTTGTGGACGCGACGTTCAATCCATTCTTATACTTTCGTTTTTAAGAGAGCCATGCAAAAATGACAGATGACAAAATGGCTGCTTGCAGACATTTTTGGCAGATGACATTTTTATAGGGCGAACGCCCGCGACCGACACATTTGCCATTTGGCGAGGTTATTTCGAGCCTAGTGGCAAAGCGCACCACGGTGGGAAAAGCGCAGCTTTTTCGAGGTTGGCATGGCTCATATGCAGAGGAGCATCATGACAAAACGACAATCCATCAACACAATCGTTTTATTTTGCATCCTGATCTTCGGCTTTACGGTCGTGACACTTTTGAAGCCGGAGACGGGACATTCCGAGACGGAGAACCGCGATTTGGCGACGATGCCGAAGCTCAGCGCGAAGACGCTGCTGAGCGGGGAGTTCGAGTCGGATTACGAGACATACCTGACCGACCAGTTTTTCCTGCGGGACGGCTGGATCGGCTTGAAGACTGCAGTGGAACGGCTGCTGCAAAAGAGTGAGAGCAAGGACATCTATTTCGCGGACGACGATTATCTGATCGAGAAGCACACAGGGACGTTCACCTCGGACACGGCCGCGCTGAATATCCGCGTGCTGCGGCAGTTTGCGCAGAAGTACGAGAAGCAGTTCGGCAAGGCGCATATGACATTCATGATCGTGCCGAACGCGGTGGATATTTTAAAGGACAAGCTTCCGGCGTATGCTGCGCCATATGACGAAGAGAAATACCTGACACAGATCGAGGAGGCGCTTCCGGAAGGCACATGGTTTGACGCGGGCGCTGTTCTGCGAGGGCATGCGGATGAGGAGATTTATTACCGGACCGACCACCACTGGGAGACGCTTGCGGCGTTCTATGTGTATCAGGAATGGGCGAGACGGCAGGGTTACACGGTGCCGACGGAAGAGGATTTTGACATTGAGACGGTGACGGAGGAGTTCAAGGGGACGGTGCAGTCAAAGCTCGGCATCGAGACGAGGCCGGATTCGATCGAGCTGTATCTGCCGAAGGACGACCCGTTCTACACGGTGGAGAAGGATGGATCAGAGCCGTCGTATCGCGTTTACGATTACGCGGCCCTGGACACGAAGAGCAAGTATAACGTTTTCTTCGGAGGCAATTATGCGCTGGCGAGGATCAGCACAAGGGCAAATACGGGGCGGCGCATCCTTGTGATCAAGGATTCCTACGCACATTGCTTTGTGCCGTTTTTGATCCCGGAGTTTGATGAGATCGATATGCTCGATATCCGCTATTACAACCAAAAGCTCAGCGATCTGATCGCGGAGAGCGGGTACACGGATCTGCTGTTTTTATACAACGCGGCCGGGTTCGCGGAGGACACGGCGTTGGGAAGGATCGTATATTGATAGATAGAAATATCGCAGAGGAGGAAGGCCAATGAGCTATGCAGACCACATTTTTATTGACATGTGCAAGGACATACTGGAGAACGGCGTGAGTACGGAGGGCGAAAAGGTTCGTCCGAAGTGGGAGGACGGATCGTCCGCGTACACGATCAAGCGTTTTGGCGTTGTGAATCGCTACGATCTGCGAAAGGAGTTTCCGGCGCTGACGCTGCGCAGGACGGGGCTGAAGAACGCCTTTGACGAGCTGCTGTGGATCTGGCAGCGCAAGTCGAACAATGTCCACGATCTCGGCAGCCATATCTGGGACAGCTGGGCGGACGAGAGCGGCAGCATCGGCAAGGCCTACGGCTATCAGCTTGGGGTGAAACACCAGTATCGCGAGGGCATGATGGATCAGGTGGACCGCGTGCTCTACGATCTGAAGAACAATCCCTACAGCCGCCGTATCATGACGAACATTTATGTCCACGCGGATCTGCATGAGATGCATCTCTATCCCTGCGCCTACAGCATGACGTTCAACGTGACGAAGGAGAAGGACAGCGATAAGCTGACGCTGAACGCGATCCTCAACCAGCGCTCGCAGGATGTCCTGACCGCGAACAACTGGAATGTGGCACAGTACGCACTGCTTGTGCACATGATGGCGCAGTCCTGCGGGATGCAGGTGGGCGAGCTCGTACATGTCATCGCGGACGCGCATATCTACGACCGCCATGTACCGCTCGTGCAGGAGCTGATCACACGCGAGACCTATCCGGCGCCAAAGGTATGGCTCAGCCCGGACGTGACGGATTTTTATGCCTTTACCGTGGACGATCTGCACGTCGAGAATTACGTGACCGGTCCGCAGATTAAGAATATACCGGTGGCGGTGTGACGCGGCATTTGCGGAATACCGGAAAGAAACGTGACGAAACAAGAATGAGAGGGGAAAGCTGTCATGAATATCATCGTAGCAGTAGATAAGAATTGGGGGATCGGCTGCAACAATAAGCTGCTGGTCAGCATCCCGGCGGACATGAAATTCTTCCGGGAGACGACGACCGGGAAGGTTGTGGTGATGGGGCGCAGGACGCTCGAGAGTTTCCCGAACGGATTGCCGCTCAAGAACCGCACGAACATTGTGCTTACGAAGAATAAGGACTATCATGTGAAGGACGCGATCGTGCTTTACACGGTGGAAGAGGTGCTGGAGGAGCTGAAAAAGTATGATTCCGGGGATATCTACGTGATCGGCGGCGCGAGCGTCTATCGCCAGTTCCTGCCGTACTGTGATGTGGCGCATGTGACAAAGATCGACCGGGCCTATCAGGCCGACGCGTTCTTCCCGAACCTTGACGAGATGGAAGAGTGGGTTGTCACCGCCGACAGCGATGAGCAGACCTACTTCGATCTCGAGTACACCTTCGTCAAATACGAGAGGCGGAAATGAGCAGATAGACGAAAGCAAGCGGACAGATAGAAAAACATAGTCCTTACTTCAAGAGAGCTCATTTCAGCGAATAGAAAAAAGCGGCGCAACCACTCGAGACCAAATGGGTGGTTGCGCCATATTGTTTTTCTGAATTCAGTTCTGTTTCATTTCATGTATCGCCGCGGGATCTTTCGCTGCTGCGGTTTCCTGTGTCGCGACGATATCAGCCGCCGCTGCCACCTGTTGTGCCGCTGCCGCCTCCTTCGATTCCGCGACGCTGCGTGTCACGGCGTTCTTTGCCAGGTAGGAGGCGTAGGTTTCCTGCTCGGCAGCCGCGGCCTTCTCAAGCTCCTCGTCGGCCTCGAAGCCGTCGTCGATCATCTCGATCATGATCTGCGCAAAGCGCTCGTCAAACTGCAATCCCTTGCCATGCTCCAGCTCGCTGCGGATCTTTTCTGTCGAGAGCGGCTTGCGGTAGGTACGCGTGGAATGCATCGCGTCGTATGAGTCCGCGACGGCCACGATGCGGGCGAAGAGCGGGATATTCTCGCCGACGAGTCCCTCGCAGTAGCCCTTTCCGTCGTAGCGCTCATGGTGATAGCGGGCCACCTGCGGGATCCACGGAGACTGCTCCTCGAATCCCTTCAGGATGTTGCCGCCGATCGTCGGATGCCGTTTGATATAGGCGTACTCCTCGTCGGTCAGCTTGCCGTCCTTCGTGAGGATCTGATCGGGGATGCCGATCTTGCCGATGTCGTGCAGCAGGGCGCCGTAGGAGAGCTTGTCGAGATCCTCCTTCGACAGTCCGTAGCGCCGTCCTATCTCCGTCGCGTAGGCGGCAACGCGGTGCGAATGGCCGACCGTGTATTTGTCCTTGGCGTCGATGGTCTGTGCCACGATCTCGACGGTCTGGTCCGTCATCTTCCGGTAGACCTCCCGCTGCTCCGCCGTGCGTTTCCGGAGAATCAACTGCCGGATCAGGATGATGAGCAGGACGAGCAGGGCCAGGATCAGCAGTCCAAGCAGCGTCCAGAGATACAGAGAGATGTGCTCCAGAAGCTGCGCCTCCTTGTGGATCGGCAGCGTGATCTCCTCGCTTGGGGTGCCGTCTGCGTTGTAGCCCTTCAGGTGGAAGGTGTAATCGCCGCCGGGCAGGTTCGTGTAGTTCACATGGTTGGCGGAGAGGTTCTTTACCTCGATCGGCTCCTCGTCGAAGCCCTCCAGATAATATTCCAGCGTGCCGCCCTCGATGCCGTAGCTTAAGAGATCGAGCGTCAGCGTGATCCTCGGCGTGTCGGCGGGCAGATCGATGCGCTTGCTCCCGTAGAAGATCTCGTCGTTCGCCTCGACGCTGCCGACCGCCACCTTCGGCGGGATCGTGTTGTACTGGATGTTATTGATGTCGATGTAGTAAACGCCGTTGCCGGTACAGATCAGGAGCATGCCGTTCTCGAAGTGGTTCCACGAGTTTGCCGTGATGCTGCTGGTCAGGCCGTCTCTGCGCGTCAGGATGCTGTAATTCGGATTGCCGGCAATGTAATCCTCACGCGAGATCTGAATCAGGCCGAACGATTTCATCAGCCAGACGCTGTCCTCGGTGAGCTTAATGTCGAAGACGCTGCCGACGCCCGCGTCGATGTTCTTGATCTGCCGGATGCCGTCGTCCGTCATCAGCGCGACCTCCGAGCCGTTGCTGATCCAGAAGCCGTCGACCTTGTCGTCCCAGACGATGCGCAGGATGACACCGGACTGAAGTCCGTCGTTTACAGAGATATTTGTCACCTCGTCGGTCTCAGGATCGATCTCATAGATGCCGTTGCCATCGCTGCCGGCATAGATATGATGATCCTTGCCCTCCGCGATGCAGAGAATCACCTTGTTCTGGACGCCGTCCACATCTGTGTAGGAGCGGAGCACCTTGCCGTCACGGATGACAGAGACTCCGCCGTTGGTCGCGGCGGCGATATCGCCGTTCGAAAGCTCGCAGGCCATGCGGACCTGATCGTGCGCCAGCCCGTCGGCTGAAGTGTAGGAGACGCAGTCCTCCGTCTTTGCGTCGTAGCAGACCAGACCGTACTCCTTGTAGGTGGAGATCCAGAGACGACCGACGGAATCACGCATCAGGCTTCGGATACGGATGCCCTTCATCATCTCGGTCAGGTCGTTGTCTACACGGGCGCCGTCGCCGTCCATGACCGTCAGGCCGTTGTCTGTCGCGATGTAGAGGCAGCCGTCGTAGATCGCGGTGGCGTTCACCGTCTGGTCAATCAGATCCGCCTCGTAGGCGATATGTAAGAATTTGTTCTTTGTGAGCTTGATCACGCCCTTGCGGGAGGAGGCAAACCAGAGGTTCCCCTCGCTGTCCTCGCACATCTGGCTCATGATCGTGTTGCTCGACATGCCGTTGATCTTGTAGAAGACGTCGTTCTCGTCCAGATAGCCGATGCCGTTGTCCGTGCAGATCCAGAGCTTGCCGTCGCTGTTCTGGTAGACGTCGTTCACGGTCTCGCGGTTGTCCATCGTGAGGAATTCAACCGTCGTGTTCTCCGGCGTGTAATCGTCGCCGCCGGTGCGATGCGTGAGGCGAAGGCGCATCAGGTAATTGCTGTCCGTACCAATATAAATGGAGCCGTCCTGCGCCTGGTAGAGCCCGTACGCGAGATTGATCCCGGAGAGATCGCGGTCGAAGAGCACGCGAACCTCGCCGTCAAAGACGACGAACATACTCCCGGCGCCGGTGCTTCCCCAGATCACGCCGTTCGTGTCGCAGATCAGGTTTTCGATCGTCTCGCCGTCGATCGCCTCGTCGTCGATCAGCGCGAGCGCCATCTTGTCGTCGACAAAGAAAAGACCGTTCGTGGTGCCGATGTAGATCGTGCCGTCCGCGCCCTCGGTGATGCTGCGCACGGACAGGGCTCCGGCGTCAAGCGGAAGCGGGGCGGCGCCTTCCGTGAGAGAAGAAGGCGACTCGGCGATTTGCGTGATCGCGGAGAACGCCTCGTTCTCAAAAAGATAAATGCCGGCGTCGTTCGTCCCGATCCAGATGCGCTTTTTCGAATCCTGGAAGAGTACGCGGATGCCGGTGCGCGGCGCGTTCTCACGCAGGCTGCTCAGATTCTCAAACTCACGGCCGTTGTAACGGCTTAAGCCCCCGTAGCTTCCGACCCAGATATAGCCGACGTCGTCCTGCATAATGGCGTTGGCCTCGCTCGTGATCATGCCGCTGCTCTCGTCGTAGGTCGTCTCAACGTACTCCATAAGCCCGATCTGACGGACTTCGTTGGACGCCTCCTGTATGGCGTCCTGCACGGTATCCTGCGCGAGCGCCGTGCAGGAAAAGGAGCACAGGCCGAGACAGAGACAGCCGAGGGCGATAAGTTTAGAAACGCGTTTTCGCATAAAAATCTCTCCGTTTTGTTATTTTGTCATTGCCTTGGGATGGATATACAGATCCTCAGACGACACCGGATTCACAAGGTGTTGTCATGCGGCTCCCCGCGAGGGGGCATATCATGTGGTACAAACGACAGTTATTATATCATTACCAGTATATGTTTGTAAATCCTTTTTAATAAGAAAAAAGAGAATACGGGACGAAAAAGCCGCGTCCGGCAGCATGCCCCATATTCTCTGGTCGTTTGCACGAAAATTGAGTAAAGTCAGTCAGGACTTGCTGCCAGAGCTGCGATACTTCTCCTCACAGTACTGACAGCGGTAGATCTCCTTTTCCTCGTCGGCGAGAAAGAAGATGTGATCGATGCCCTGCTCGATTGAGGTGATGCAGCGCGGGTTCTTGCAGTGGATGATGTTGACGAGTTTTTTCGGGAGCGAGAGCTCCTTCTTGGAGACGATCTCGCCGTCCTTGATGATGTTGACCGTGATGTTGTGGTCGATGAAGCCCAGCACGTTCAGATCGAGCTGGTCGATCGGACATTCCACCTTGATGATGTCCTTCTTGCCCATCTTGTTGCTGTGCGCGTTTTTGATGATCGCCACGCAGCAGTCCATCTTGTCGAGCTTCAGATATTTGTAGAGCTCCATGCTCTTGCCGGCTACGATGTGGTCGAGCACGACGCCTTCGTTCAGCTTTCCTACGTTTAACATACGCTTCCCTCCAATCCGAGCAGTGTGAGGATCAGTGCCATCCGGACATACACGCCGTACTGCGCCTGCTTAAAATAGGCCGCGCGCGGGTCGTCGTCCACCTCGACCGAGATCTCGTTCACGCGCGGCAGCGGGTGCAGGATCATCATGTCAGGGCCGGCAAGCTTCAGCTTCTCCTTGTCTAAAATATAGAAGTCCTTCATGCGGACGTAATCCTCCTCATTGAAGAAGCGCTCTCTCTGCACGCGCGTCATGTAGAGCAGGTCGAGCTCAGGCAGCGCGTCCTCGAGGCGGACGACTTCTTTGAATTGCTGGCGGTTTCGCCGCAGCACATCGTCGCGAATATTGTCCGGGATGCGCAGCTCCTCCGGGGAGATTAGCACGAAGTTAACGTCGGGATAGCGGATCAGCGCCTGAATCAGCGAGTGTACCGTGCGCCCAAACTTCAGGTCGCCGCACAGGCCGATCGTGAAGTTGCCGAGGCGGCCTTTCAGGGAGCGGATCGTCAGCAGGTCGGTCAGCGTCTGCGTCGGGTGCTGATGGCCGCCGTCGCCCGCGTTGATGACCGGGATGCGCGATTTCATGGACGCGATGAGGGGGGCGCCCTCCTTCGGGTGCCGCATCGCGCAGATGTCTGCGTAGCAGGAGATGACCCGGATCGTGTCCGCGACGCTCTCGCCTTTGGCTGCGGAGCTGGAGTCGGCCGAAGAAAAACCAAGTACGCTGCCCCCTAAATTCAACATTGCGGCCTCAAAACTGAGACGGGTGCGAGTACTTGGTTCATAAAATAAAGTAGCTAATTTTTTGCCCGCGCAACTGTGTGCGTATTTTTCGGGGTTTTTCTCGATGTCGTTTGCCAGATCAAGCAGCCTGTCCAGCTCTTCGACCGAGAAATCCAAAGGATTCATCAAATGTCTCATAGTATCCTCCTCGCTGTGGTTGAACGGGATTGCCGGAATGATTCCGCAATCTGTTTCCTGTTTTGTATCATAGCCCATCTGCTGTGGAAATTCAAGACGGGAAAACAAAAAAATGGTGGAAAAAGAAAAAATCTGGTTGATTTCTGGACGTATGTATTGTATTCTAATATATGAAAACGAGGAAAACTGACACACAGTTTCCCCAGGTTGCGGAAGTTGTTATATCAACTAAATACAAAACAGGAGGATGAATGAAATGAGCATGAAAAAGATTTCAGCAGTGATCCTTGCAGCAGCGATGGTGCTCGGCACGATGCCGATGGCAGTAAGTGCCAATGTCGAGGAAGAGACCGAGGCTTCGAAGTCCATCAAGGTAGGTATGGTTACCGACGCGGGTGGTATCAACGACCAGTCTTTCAACCAGTCGGCATGGGAAGGCCTTGAGGCTCTCGCCGAGGAGAACGACGCGATTGAGGTGAACTATCTTGAGAGCGCGACGGATGCGGATTATGCTTCCAATATCCAGACCTTTATCGACGAGGGATACGACCTGATCATCTGCGGCGGCTTTATGCTGGCAAACGCTACGCGCGAGGCTGCTGAGGCGAATCCGGATCAGAAGTTCGCGATCGTCGACGATGCGTCGAACGCGGATCTTCCAAATGTGGCTTGCCTGATGTTCTCCCAGGAGCAGGCTTCCTATCTGGTAGGCGTGGTTGCAGGCCTGATGACCAAGTCCAACAAGATCGGTTACGTGCAGGGTCAGGTTACCGATACGATGAACCTCTTCGGCTACGGCTACATCGCAGGCGCTCAGTCCGTAAATCCGGACATTGAGGTTATGCAGTTCAACGTGAACAGCTTCACGGATGCGGCTACGGCTTCCGCAGGCGCGACCGACATGATTACGAACGGCGCGGACATCATCTATCACGCGGCAGGCGGCTCGGGCGCAGGCGTGATCCAGGCATGTGTGGACAATGACATCTACGCGATCGGCGTTGACACGGACCAGTCCTATCTGGCTCCGGAGACGGTCATCACTTCCGCTATGAAGCGTGTTGACATCGCTGTTACCTCGATCACCGAGGGCGTACTTGCAGGTGAGTTCGCAGGCGGTGTGCATCAGTACAGCCTGGAGGACGGCGGCGTGGACATCGCTCCGACGCAGGATCTCCTTCCGGACGATGTGATCGCGGCAGTTGAGGCGGCGAAGGAGTCCATCCTTTCCGGCGACGTAGTGGTTCCGACCACGGCGGAAGAGTGCCCGGATTTCGTTCTCGAGTAATCCGACACAGACGAAGAAGAGGAATGCTTCCGAAACGCGGGCGGGGGACAATGGCCTGAAGGTTTTCGGAATACTGTAAAGGGTGAATGATGAGGGGACTGTTGTGAAATAATTTATCTTATTTTGCAGCAGTCCCTTCTTTCAGAACAAGGCTGGAAAGTTCGCGGCAGCCGTAAACCTTGCGGAGAGAACGGGCTTTCGAAGAAAATGATATTATGAGGTGAGAGATTTATGAAGCGAGTTTTGACGCCGGAGATCATTGAGGAGAAGCGCAGGGAGATTTACAACACTCTGGTTGATCCCACAAGCTCCCATGAGCAGAAGGTTACCTACCTTGCGCGCCACGCGGAGAATTTTATGACGGTGCTGGATGAGCCAGAGGAGCTGGACGAGCTGATGCGCTGCGACATCGACACGCGCTGCATCTGCAATCTGTTCGAGGGCGACGCGCCTTATCGCCCGAGGTATATCTGCATCGATTTCCCCAAATTCCTGCGCGAAGGCAGCGAATTTCTGCAGCTTGGGCCGGCGAAGGATTTCGATGAGGCGCTGACGAACCTGATGATCATGTACCACAATATCCCGAGCATCACAAATTATCCGGTCTTTATCGGCGATCTCGATGAGCTGCTCGGACCGTACATCGAGAACCTGGACGACGAGACGGTGAAGAAAGCGCTGCGCCTGTGGCTGACGATGATCGACCGCACGATCCTCGATTCCTTCTGCCACTCGGACATCGGCCCGAAGGCCAGCCGTTTCGGCTATCTTTTGATGGAGGTCGAGTCGGAGCTGGAGAACGCGGTGCCGAATCTGACGATGCGCGTGAGCAAGGACACGCCGGACGATTTCATCCTGGCGGGAATCAAATGCGCGCTGCACTCGGCGAAGCCGAGCTTTGCGAACGACGAGATGTTCCGCGGCGAGCTGGGGGACGACTACTGCATCGCAAGCTGCTACAACGGACTGCTCAAGGGCGGCGGCTCCTATACGCTGAGCCGCCTGATCCTCTCGAATATCGCGAAGAGGGCGGAGAATATCGAGGATTTCAAGACGAACGTGCTGCCGCATGTGTGCGACGTCATGGCGCGCTATATGGACGAGCGGATCCGCTTCCTCGTGGAGGAGAGCGGCTGGTTCCAGAACAGCTTCCTTGCGAGGGAGGGTTTTGTGCAGAGAGATAAATTCACGGCGATGTTCGGGCTGGTTGGCCTGGCGGAGTGCGTGAATCTGCTTCTTGAGAAGGAGGGCGGCACGGAGCGCTTTGGGCATAGCGACAGGGCGAATCAGCTCGGCGTGGAGATCATGGATATCATCGATGATTTCAATAAGAACCATTTCAATCCTTACTGTGAGGCGACGGACCATCACTTCCTGCTTCACGCACAGGTCGGGATTGAGTCGGATCATGACTGCTCGCCGGGGACGCGCATTCCGATCGGGGAAGAGCCGGACGAGTTGGTCGACCATCTGAAGTGCATCAACCTGTTCCATAAATATTTCCCGTCAGGCACCGGTGATATCTTCCCGGTAGATCTGACAGTACATAAAAATCCGCAGTATGTGCTTGATATCATCCGCGGAAGCCTCGGCATGGATATCCGCTATCTGTCCTTCTACGCGAGCGACAGCGACGTGATCCGCGTGACCGGATATCTGGTGAAGCGCAGCGAGATGGAGAAGCTTGACGCGGGACAGAACGTGCGGCAGAACACGACAGGTCTCGGACTGGGTGCAGCGAAGAACTGCAAGATTCTGGACCGCCGCATTCGCTGAGGTCCGGCGAGGAGCTTGCTGGATATCAGACCGCTGCATCCGCTGAGATCCGGCGATGCAGAAAGCATATGAAAGAAGAAAACCACACCCGGCGTATGGTGGAGAGGCAGATATGGCGAAGGCGACGGTAAATAAGATCATTTCATTCAGCTGCGTAGATGGGCCTGGCAATCGCAGCGCCGTGTTTCTGCAGGGCTGCGGCTTCGACTGTCGGTACTGCCACAATCCGGAGACGATCCACGCCTGCATTCACTGTGGCGAGTGCGTGAAGTATTGCAAGCCGGGCGCGCTGACGCTGGTGGAGGAAACTGTGCGACAGACCGATGAGCAAGGTGTTTGCTGCGGGGATGCCGGAGTAGTATGTTTTGGTGGCGGTGTAATGCCTGAAGTGAGTGACGGCCTGCCCGGTTTACGTTCTGCTGATCGCGGGACAGGCAGAAAGCGTGTGCACTACGATATCACGAAGTGCGTGTTTTGCGATGAGTGCTTCCGCCACTGTCCGCACGGGGCCTCCGCCCGGACAAGGGAGCTGACGGCGGAGCAGGTCATGCAGGAGGTCCGCCGCAATCTGCCGTTTATCCGTGGGATCACGGTATCCGGCGGAGAGTGTACGCTGTGGCGAGATTTCCTCCTGGAGCTTTTAAGTCTCGCGAAGGCCGAGGGGCTCGGCACGCTGCTCGATTCAAACGGGAGCTATGAGTTTTCGAAGGATTCAAAGCTGATGTCTGTGACGGACGGCGTCATGCTGGACGTCAAGGCCTGGAGCCGGGAGGACCATCTGCGCGTCACGGGACGCGACAATGCCTGCGTGCTTCGGAATCTGGAATGGCTGGCTCATGCGGGAAAGCTTGCGGAGGTGCGTACGGTCGTCGTGCCGGAGCTGTTTGACTGCCGGCAGACGGTGCGGGAGGTAAGCGCCCTGCTTGCGGAACTTGGCTGCCTGGACGCGAGGTACAAGATCATCCGCTACCGCCCGATGGGCGTGCGGGAGCAATACAAAGATCTGACGCCCCCGACGGAGGATCTTCTGCAGGAGCTGACCGACATCGCGGCCGGGTACGGGCTGAGGGACGTCGTTATCGTCTAACGTTTTTTGGCAGACTGGGGCATACGTCGTCTGGTCTGTAGGAATATGATTTTAAATGACTGCGATATTATGGCAAGGGAGGGATAAATTTGGCGGAACAACATGTGGATCTGAACACCAAGGTGATCGAGATGCGCAATATTGTCAAGAAGTTCGGCGATTTCACGGCGAACGACGGCATCAACCTCACGGTCCACAAGGGTGAAATCCACGCGATCTTAGGAGAGAACGGCGCGGGCAAGTCTACGCTGATGAATCAGCTGTACGGACTCTACAGGCCCACGTCGGGCGAGATCCTGGTGAACGGGAAACAGATCGAGATGAACAATCCGAGGGATGCGATCGCGGCCGGGATTGGCATGGTCCATCAGCACTTTATGCTGGTGCAGCCGTTCACCGTGACGGAGAACATCGTGCTCGGAACGGAGCCGGTGAAGGGCGTGAAGCTGGATATGGCGACGGCCCGCGAAAATGTGCAGGAGATTTCGGAGCGCTACGGGCTTTCGATCGATCCGGACGCGAAGATCGAGGATATCTCGGTGGGCATGCAGCAGAGGGTGGAGATCCTCAAGGCGCTGTACCGCGGCGCGGACATCCTGATCCTCGACGAGCCGACGGCTTCGTTGACGCCGCAGGAGATTGTGGAGCTGATCGGGATCATGCACAATCTGACCGCGGACGGGAAGAGCATCATCCTGATCACGCACAAGCTGAAGGAGATCAAGGAGTCCGCGGACTATTGCACGATCATTCGGCTTGGAAAATACATCAATACGGTGAAGGTGGCTGACGTCACACAGGATGAGCTCGCCAGCATGATGGTGGGCCGTCAGGTCACGTTCGTGGTGGACAAGCCGGAGCAGAAGCCGGGGGACGTTGTCCTGGAGGTGAAGGATCTGCACGGCGTGGATTACCGCAAGGTTGAGATCCTGAAGGGCCTGAACCTCACGGTTCGTAAGGGCGAGATCGTGGGCATCGCGGGTATCGACGGCAACGGGCAGACGGAGCTTGTCGAGATCATCACCGGTCTGCGCAAGGCGTCCGGCGGTTCGATTACGGTGAACGGGGTGGACATCTATAACAAGCCTCCTCGCTTCGGCTTCGTCCACGGCGTGTCGAGCATACCGGCCGACCGCCAGAAGCATGGGCTGGTGCTCGATTTCTCAGTAGAGGAAAATATGGTTCTGCAGAATTACAAGGATCCGCGCTTCGCGAACGGGCCTTTGATCAACCGCGGGGCGATCCGGGAATTCGCGTCGAGGGCGATTGAGAAGTATGATATCCGTCCGGCGCACTGCGAGGAGCGGCCGGCCGGGACGCTCTCGGGCGGAAACCAGCAGAAGGTCATCATCGCGCGCGAGGTGGAGAACGACAAGGATCTCCTGATCGCGGTGAACCCGACGCGCGGTCTGGACGTGGGCGCGATCGAGTTCGTGCACAAGTACATTGTAGAACAGCGCAACAAGGGCAAGGCGGTGCTACTGGTGTCCTTCGAGCTGGACGAGATCATGAGTCTTTCCGACCGCATCGATGTGATCTACGACGGGAAGATCGTCAGCGAGGTGAGCGGAAAGGACGCGGAGGAGAATGAGCTCGGTCTGATGATGGCAGGAGGTGGAACGCATGAATAAAAAGAAAACCCTGATTGACGTGATCGCGGACAGCAGGCTTATTCACACGATCCTGTCGATCATCATCGGATTTCTGGTAGGAGCGATTTTTCTGGCTGTCATGAAGATCCCGGTGGGAGAAGCGTACGGGATGCTCTTCAAGAGTATATTTTCTAACACGAAAAATTTAAGCTATTGCATCGTTTACGGGACGCCGTACATCGTGGTCGGTCTGTCGGTAGCGTTTTCCTTCCGGACCGGTGTGTTCAACATCGGCGCGGAAGGGCAGTTTGTGATGGGCTCCCTGGCGGCTTGCCTGGTCGGTATCCTGTGCGGCTCGCTGCCGAAGATCCTGCTGATCCCGCTGTGCTTCCTGGCCGCGGCAGTGGCAGGCGCCATCTGGGGCGTGATCGTAGGTTTCCTGAAGAACAAGTGGGGCATCAACGAGGTGCTCTCCATGATCATGTTCAACTGGATCGCGTTTTATCTGAGCAACTTTATCGCGGACTTTCCGGCGATCCACAACGAGGGCACCGCGGAAGCGACGCGCACGGTTTCTGACAATGCGAGGACGCTTCTTCCTGCCGGGCTGATCGAGAAATTCAATCTGTGCCCGACGGCCAACTGGGGAATCCTGGTGGCTGTCATCCTGACGGTAGTCGTCTATTTCATCATCGAGAAGACGACGCTTGGCTATGAACTGAAGGCGGTTGGCTTCAACAAATCCGCGGCGGACTATGGCGGGATCAGCGTGAACCGCTCGATCCTCACGGCGCTCGCGATCTCCGGTGCGCTGGCCGGTCTCGGCGGAGCTCTTCAGCTTCTGGGTATGGGCGGACGGATCAGTATTTTTACTTCCCAGGAGGGCTTTGGTTTTGCGGGTATTGTCGTGGCGCTGATCGGCGTCTCACAACCGTTCGGTGTATTGCTGGCGGGTCTGTTCTACGGGGCGTTGACCTACGGCGGCGGTAAGCTGAACCTTGTGAAGGCACCGACACAGGTGGTAGATATCATCGTCGGGACCGTCGTATTCTTCATCGCGATCTCCAGCATCTTCGGCGCGATCCGATATCTGAAGAAGAGTCCACAGAAAGGAGGCAGCAAATCATGACTGCGATCATCAATGAATTAGGAGTTATCCTTTACGCAACCCTGCTCTACACGCCTCCGCTTCTGTTCGCGGCGCTCGGCTCCTGTTTCTCCGAGGTATCCGGTGTGGTAAATATCGGTATGGAGGGCATGATGACGGCAGGGGCGTTTTCAGGCTGTGTGGTCGCCCATTTTACGGGGAATCCCTGGATCGGCTTTCTGTGCGGAGGGCTTGCCGGAGCGCTGTTCGGGATGCTCCATGCGCTGGCAACGGTCCGGCTGGGCGCGGATCAGACGATCTCCGGCACGGCGATCAATTTCCTCGCGCCCGGCGTCGCGGTCATGATGGCAAAATCGCTGTTCAATTCGACCGACACGATACCGCTGATGCCGACCGCGAAGATCCCGCTGTTGTTTAAGGGCGCGTTCGACACGGCCACGGTGTTTGGCACTTTTATGAAGAATGTATTCACGAATTACGCCACGACGTATCTGGTGTTTATTGCTGTCATTGTGGTATGGTTTATCTTTTATAAGACTCGTTTTGGTTTGCGCATGCGCGCGTGCGGCGAGCACCCGCAAGCTTGTGAGACGCTCGGCATCAACGTGCTGCGCACCAGGTTCCTCTGCGTGACGATTTCGGGCTTTATGGCAGGCTTAGGCGGCGCCTGCGTGACGATGGCGATCACGAACCAGTTCCGTCCGATCTCGATCGTGGGGCAGGGCTTCATCGCGATCGCGGCCGTGATCTTCGGAAAATTCCGCCCGCAGGGCGCGATGCTTGGCTGTCTGCTGTTCGGCTTCTGCACCGGGCTGAAGGTAGTGCTCGGCAATTCCAATATCATTTCGGCACAACTGATCTCGATGATCCCGTATGTGGTGACGGTCATCGTGCTGATCCTGTTCGTGGGCAAGTCCCATGTGCCGGCGGCCAACGGTAAGCCGTTTGTGAAATCGAAATAAGTTTTTCTTTTAAAGAGAACAGGGCTGTGGTATAATGCTAAAAGATTGTGCCGCGGCTCTGTTTTTCTTTTGGCGGAAAACAGAACCGGGTCAGCGTATGCACAGAAAAATGAGGCAAAGGAGGATGAAGCTATGGCATATAAGGAAAAGAAGAGGTGGGCGTTTTTTGGTCTGCCGCTGACTTTCACTACCTACACGATCGCGGATGAGATCATTACGGTAAACTCCGGTTTTCTGAAAAGGGTCGAGAATGACTGCTACATGTATAAAGTGGTTGACGTACGGCTGGAGGTGGGCCTGTTTGAACGTATCTTCGGGCTTGGGACCGTCCACTGCTTCAGCGGCGATATGACGAATCCGGACATGCGGCTGCAGCATATCAAACACGCGAAGGAGATCAAGAACTATATCCTCAAGCAGTCCGAGGAGGAACGTCTGAAGAGGAAGACGCTCAATATGCAGAGCCTCGACGGGAATCCGGACGTCGCGCAGGTGGACAGTTGCGATCTGTAGGCGGATATCTGCGGATGAAGTGAACGGATAGAAATATGCGAGGGTGGGGATAAACAAATGGGTGATTATGCAAATTATGACGTCCATACGTTCCTGAACGCGGCCGGCGTGGCTCTTTTCACTTTCCTGGTGTATCTCGCGGTGTATTTTTTCTATAAATGGAAAAATCACAGGAACATGATGTGGAAGATCCGCCGGGAGTGGGGACAGCCTCCGGAGCAGGAGTATGGGCTTGCGGAGTTTGAGAACATCAGTCGCTATTACGCCAATCGCAGGACGGACGAGTTCCAGATCGACGATATTACCTGGAATGACCTGGACATGGACCGTGTGTTTTTGTGCCTGAATCATACGCGCTCGTTTCTTGGCGAGAGCTATCTGTATTATCAGCTACGCACCCCACAGATGAAGAAGGAGCCGCTTGAGAAATTCGAGCGGCTTGTCCTTTGGTTTCAGGAGCACACGCCGGAGCGCGAGGAGATGGAGTATTTCTTCTCACGGCTTGGCAGAAGCGGGAAAAGCTCGATCTTTGACTACGTCTACAATCTGGCGTCGGTGGAGCACGGAAACCCGCTGATCCATTACGTGATGATCGCGCTGCTTCTCGTCTCGGTCGGAGTGCTTCTCGTGGCGCCTCAACCGGGGATCCTCCTGCTGCTTTTTTCTCTGATACTCAGTATATGGACCTATGAGAAATACAAGCGTCCGATCGCCCCGTACATCACATCCTGTATCGCGCTGGAGAAAATCCTGCGCGCGGCGGAGGAGATCGTGAAGTATGACGTGCCGGGGCTTCAAAAGAACGAGATAAAAGCTTATGTCAGTGAGTTTGGCAGGCTGCGCCGGAATATGTGGATGCTGCTTGCGGGCGAGGGCACGGGACTCGAGAGCTTCCTGTTCGTCTATCTGAACAATCTGTTCCACATTGATCTGATTCAGTTTCACGCGGTGGTGAAGGAGATCGCGAAAAAGCTTTCCGGATTTGAATTTCTGGTGGAGGAGATGGGGCGGGTAGAGTCCGCGATCGCGGTCGCGTCGACCCGTGTGCTGTATCCGGAGCACACGGTTCCTCTGCTGCATGAGGAGGGGGAAATCCGCTTCCGTGCTGTGGACATGTATCATCCCCTGATCGCTGAACCGGTCGCGAACTCGATCGACACAAAGGAATGTGTCCTGTTGACGGGCTCCAACGCTTCCGGTAAGTCCACGTTCCTGAAGACCGCGGCGCTGCAGGCGCTCCTTGCGCAGACGATCCACACGGCGTTCGCGAAGAAGTATGAGGGACGGTTTTTCCGTGTGTTTACCTCGATGGCGCTGCGAGACGACATCATGAGCGAGGAAAGCTACTATATGGTCGAGATCCGCTCACTCAAGCGGATCCTGGACACTGCCGGCGAGGAGCCGCCGGTGTTCTGCTGTGTGGATGAGGTGCTGCGTGGCACGAACACGGTCGAGCGTGTCTCTGCCTCGTCGCAGATCCTGAAATGGATGGCAGGGAAGAAGCTGCTGTGCATGGCGGCGACGCACGACATTGAGCTGACCTGGATCCTCGAGGATATTTACCGGAACTTTCATTTTGAGGAGGAGGTCACGGACGATGCGATTCGTTTCGATTACTGCCTGCGCGAGGGAAGGGCGATGACCCGCAACGCGATCCGCCTGCTTGCCCTGATGGGCTTCGACGAGGGCATCATCCGCGACGCCAATCAGATGGCGGAGCGGCTTGGCGCCGACAAACGAATCTAGCGGCGCTCATTATGACCGGTTATTTTCGGGAGCTATTTTCGAGAGCGACCGCGATACAAAAAGATTGCTATTCCCCAAATTATCTGATAAAATTGAAAATAATACAAACAGTTACCGAAAATCATTGTTTTTCAGGAGAAAGAGGATGAAAATGAAAAAGGCAGGCTACGCATTGATCATTGGAATGATTCTGACAGGCATTTTTTCCGGCACGGCGGCCGCCAGGGACGGCGCAGAGAAGCACGAACCGCTCACGATCACGTACAGCTCCGGAATCGACGCGCTGGAGGCTCTGGTTCAGGAGAGCTATCCGGAAATTGACCTGGAGGTGTATCCCTATACCGGCAGAAACTGGTCGCGTTTCACCTGCGATCAGATGATCACCGGAGAAATGCCGGACATCTATAACACGACGCTTGCCTGGCTCAACTATCCGGAGGAGATGAAGGCACATCTTCTGGATCTTTCCAGCTACGCGTTCACGGATCTGTACGATCCGAACCTGCTCGCCCAGCAGGAGGTGGACGGAGGGCTTTACCTGCTTCCGGGAAACTACTATGTGTATTCTCTGGCCTACAACGCGACGCTCTTTGAAGAACACGGCTGGAAGGTGCCGGAGAGCTTTGAGGAGCTTGAGGCGCTGGCGCCCGAGATCGAGGCGGCCGGCGTGGATCTCGCGGCGACCAACACCGACTCGGCGGGACAGGGCTTCCAGTATATGTGCAACCTCGCGGACACGATCGACCTCACTTCGCTGAAGGGCGTCAAGTGGCAGAGGGATTTCCTGAACGGGAACGCGACGGCCGAGGAGGGCTTCGGCGAGGCGATGGACTATATGCAGAAGTGGATCGACCTCGGGATGCTGGAGGGCAGCGAGGCGAGGGGCGGACGGCGCGGCTTCGAAGTCTTTTCCGAGGGGAACACGGCGTTCATGGTCGGCGGCGTGGACCGCTGGACCCAGAACGAGGACGGGACGGGGGACGTCTATGAGCCGATGCCCTACCTTTCCATGGACGGAACGAACAACATGTACATTACGATGATGTCGAAGAACTTCGGCCTGAGCGCGAAGCTTGCCGAGCCCGGGAACGAGCAGAAGCTGGAGGACGCGCTGCATGTCATGGAGGTTCTGTCCACGTTTGAAGGGCAGAACACGTTCAACAATTATAACAGCAGCAGTATTTCCTCTCTGCGCGGGTGGACGATCGACGAGGCCAATCCGCTGGCTCCCTGTATGGAGCTTCTGCAGGCGGGGCAGTCGGCGCCGCTTCTCTACACGGGCTGGGAAGGCTTCCTTGCCGAGGTCGGGGGAAAGGTTCTGGATTATCTCAACGGGAAATGTACCGGGGACGACGTTCTCGCCCTCACAGACGAGCTCTGCGCGAAATTTCTTGAAAACGGCGCGTACTCTTACTCGGAGGTTGACCGGAGCTACAGCGGAGAGGAGACGGCGATGCTGACAGGCAGGATCTTCGGCGACGCCGTCGGGGCGGACTGCGCGCTGATCTCCGTCGACAGGCTTCAGGCGGACGGAAGAATCCAGGACGGCGCCGGGATCTGCGGCTATATGATGCCGCTTCCGCTGACGGACGAGAGGATCGTGTCCGTGATCCCGACCGGCTGGAACGGCACGATCCAGACCGTGACGCTGAGCGGAAAGCAGATCAATGAATACAAGGAAAAAGGATATGTGGTGGAGAAAGACGGCGAGACCGCCGTATTCCCTTATGTGCTTGTCACAAAGGGCGGCGCGGCCCTGGAGGACGACACGGAATACACCGTGGTGGTCTGCGGCGCGGACGGGGAGATGGGCGCCGCGGGAAACATTACGGATTCCGGCGTCAGCGGACTGCAGGCGTTTAAGGACTTTTTTGAAGACCGCGGGAATCCGCCGATGTCCGAGGAGCTGCTGAACTGGGATTGAGCGGAACGAAAGCGGTAACACAGACGGAGTATACATGGAAATTGAACCGGTAGTATTGATGGAGTATACATAGATGGAGCGGAAGAAAAGAGGAAAGCTGAATATTGCTCTGGGGATTGTCGGCGGGCTTCTGCTGGCAGTCCTGTTCGGCCTGCTGATGGTCCGTTTTGTCCGCACGCGCCTGAGCTCAATGGTCTATGAGGAGCGGATGAATCAGCTCTCTGAGATCACGGCGCAGATCTTCGACGGGACGGAATGGAAGATCAGCCAGTACTGGGACGACGCGGCCGAGATCATGGACCGTTTCCTCGACGAGAGTCTGCCGACCGTGGACAGCGCGATCTCTTTTCTGCAAAGGGAAGACAGACTGCGCCGTTTTGAGGAGGAAAAGGTGAACGCGATCCTGATCGACGAGGACGGGAGACCATACACAAGCGCCGGAATGGGCGGGATCCTGAGCAATGTGGAGCCGCTCATCGACTGTGAGGAGCAGGTGAGCTTTATCAACGACGACAAGACAAAGCCGCAGAACGACGCGATGTTTATCTATCAGCTGAATACACCGATCGCGCTCACGGCCGGAAATGCCCGGAAGACGATCCTCTTCGCGGGGATCAGTGTGCCGATGGATACGATCGGCACGCTGTTCCGGAGCTCTTCCTATTCCGGGAACAACAGTACTTATATCCTGAGTAAGGATGGCTCCAAGCTCTTTGTGGATGATACGGATTCCGAGGATATCGTCGAGGGATACAATGTATACAACGTGTTTCGAAAGCTCTCCGAAGAACAGGGGCTGGACTTCGAGGCGGTCCTCGACAATCTGAACGAGGCCGGGCTGACGCTGTCGCACATCGAAGTAGACGGGCGGGACTGCTTTTACGCGATCCGGCAGATGGACCACATCGACTGGGTCGTTATGTACATCAATCCGGGGGATCAGGTCGCGCAGGGCACGGTGGCGGTGGTAAGTTCTGTGATCCGCATGGCAGGGATCTCGGCGACGCTTCTCTTTTTCGCGCTTGCGCTTGTGCTGCTTTTCGCGGGCAGGGCGAACCGCTCCCTTGCCGAGCTGCGGGCGGAGAAGAAATCGCGGGAGGAGCTGCATGAGCTGAACGGACAGCTCACGCAGGCGAAGCAGGCCGCCGAGGACGCCTACCTCGCGGCGCAGTACACGAACCAGGCGAAGACGACGTTTCT
The DNA here is from genome assembly GCA_947627365.1 of uncultured Lachnospiraceae bacterium. GTDB lineage: Bacteria > Bacillota > Clostridia > Lachnospirales > Lachnospiraceae > Choladousia. Next base: position 43,023 of record CANQVT010000007.1, read on the forward strand.
GAACAACATGTCCCACGACATACGTACGCCGATGAACGCGATCATCGGCTTTACCTCGCTTGCGGTCACGCATCTTGACGACAGGGAGACCGTCCGGGATTATCTGGGAAAGATCATGGTTTCCAGCGAGCATCTGCTCTCGCTGATCAACGATGTGCTCGACATGAGCCGCATCGAGAGCGGAAAGGTGCGGATCGAGGAGAAGGAGTGCTTCCTGCCTTCGATCATCCATGATCTCAGAAACATTCTCCAGACCGATATCAAGGCGAAACGTCTTGACTTTTATATCGATACCGTGGATGTGGAGCATGAGGGCATTATCTGCGATAAGCTGCGGCTGAACCAGGTGCTGCTCAACATTATGTCCAACGCGATGAAGTTCACAAAGCCCGGCGGGACGGTCGGACTGCGCGTCGTCGAGAAACCGCATGCGCCGGAGGGATTCGCGGACTACGACTTTGTCATCAAGGATACCGGCATCGGTATGAGCGAGGAGTTCCGGCAAAAGATTTTCGAGCCGTTCACCCGTGAGGAGAACTCGACGGTCAGCGGGATCCAGGGCACCGGGCTTGGTATGGCGATCACGAAGAACATTGTCGACATGATGAACGGCACGATCACGGTGAAGAGCAAGCTGGGCGAGGGCTCCGAGTTTACGGTCTCGCTGCGGTTCCGCACGACGGAGCAGAAGCAGAAGATTACGGTGATCAAGGATCTGGAGGGCTTCCGGGCGCTCATCGCGGACGACAGCATGGACAGCTGTACCAGCGTGGAAAAGATGCTGCGGATCATCGGTATGCGCCCTGAGTGGACGACCTCCGGGAAAGAGGCGGTCTACCGGGCGAAATACGCGACGGAGCAGAACGACCCGTTCAGGGTGTATATCATCGACTGGCTGATGCCGGATATGAACGGCGTGGAGGTCGTGCGCAGGATCCGAGGGGAGATCGGCGATCAGGTGCCGATCATCATTCTCACGGCTTACGACTGGAGCGAGATCGAGAAAGAAGCGAGGGAGGCGGGCGTCACCGCGTTCTGTGCGAAGCCGCTGTTCCTGTCTGAGCTTTACAGTATTCTGCAGAACGCCGGGGGTATTGCCGGCGCGGAGGTTGAGCAGGAGATCGATCCGGATGAATTCAAGGGGAAGCGCGTGCTGCTGGTCGACGATGTGGAGCTGAACCGGGAGATCGCCGTCGCGATCCTGGAGGAGGCGGGACTTGAGGTCGAGACTGCGGAAAACGGAAGGGAAGCGGTTGAGTTTATCCAAAAGATGAAACCGGGTTATGTCGATCTTGTACTGATGGATATCATGATGCCGATCATGGACGGCTATCAGGCGGCGCGGGAGATCCGGAAAATGGACGATCCGGCCTATTCTCAGATTCCGATCATCGCGATGACGGCGAACGCGTTCGAGGAGGACCGGCAGGCGGCGCTCGACGCCGGCATGAACGACCATCTCGCGAAGCCGTTCCAGATCGAGCAGCTATACCAGATGATGCGGACGTATCTATGAGGATGCGGTAAGATTTCGGCGGCAGGGCATCTTAGGATGTCTGGGCCGCCTTTTCGTAAAATAATCCGGTCAAAAACCACAGCGGCGCGTAGTCGAGCCGGATCACTCCGTTCACGTGATACGGGGAATCGCTGTAGTCCCAGGGACAGCAGCCGCGCTTTTTCAGATAAGTGCCGGTGCTGTATTCCACGGCGTAGATGCCGAGCATGTAGACGAGTCCGCGCGTGACGGTGCCGAAGCGTTTGAGGTGAGCGGAGAGCGGGCCGATCATCGAGGCCATGCCGTAGATCGGGAACATGCGCAGGGACGAAGTGCCCATCAGCTTCGGATCATGACATGCGAGAGAGTGCAGGCCGGTCCAGAGCACCTCGATGCACCAGCCGTACATGCCGCACTGGATAAATTTTGATTTCATAAAGAAGCCCCTTTCATAAGTAGACAGTTGTTGACAGAACAATTCCGATATTCTCTACATCACTATAGCATTTCCAGACATGATTATTTCTATGTGTTGATTCCCGTGTGATGCATATGACGCAATTAGACGTATAGCTAATAAGATAGTTGGCATATGGTGTATATGATTTTATGTGTTGACGGCAAGAATAGAATATAATATAGTATTTATAGAATATTGTCATAGAAGATTGGAATTACGAAGCCAATTTATTTTGTAGATCTGCAGGAAGATAGAATCTGAGAAAGGAGAATAGATTTATGAAGAATAAGTTCGGGAAATTATATGGGTTTGTATTGGCGCTTTCCTTTTTCGCCGGGCTGTTTGTCGTTTCAGTACCGGCGTCCGCCGCAGGCAGTTACACACTTGCAGTGGGCGATGAGACGACGCTTTACAGCAATATTCCGTCCAGATATGCGGTGACGACGGTGAACTGGACGAGCAACAATTATCAGGCGGTGGAGATTACACAGCATACGAATTCATATTGCAAGATCCGTGTAAATCAATATTTCTCTTCTCCGGTTATCATATCCTGCAATTACTATTACATAGACTCCTTTGGCGGCGCGTCCTATATGCGGCAGGGATACACTGATTTTACAATTTATATAAGCAAGTCTGGCGGCACAGGGAGTACAGGAAGTATGACGGTGAGTCCGTCTTCGGTATCGCTGGATCTCGCAGATGGGAAACCAAAGGTGGTAACGCTTAAGTATGATAAAGGCACCGCAAAAACATGGAACTTTGGTTTCCTGTCGGAAAATGGCTGTGTTGAGCTGTGGGAGGTCTGGGCGACTGGCCCGATAGGAACGGATGAGGCAGAAGTGTATGCCAAAAAGCCGGGGACAGATACGGTTACGTGTATTTTATATGCGGATGGCCAGGAAATTGCCTCAGCTAAGCTGAACGTAAATGTAATATGCTCCCATAAATATGATGAAGGGGTAGTCCGTGTGCAGCCGGGGCCGGGCAAGGAAGGGAGTATGGTGTATACTTGCCAGGTTGAAGGCTGCGGCGATCAGTACGAGGTTTCGATACCGGCCCTTCCGGAAGAGAAGAAAGAAGATAGCGAGAAAGAAGAGAACAATAAAGAAGAAAGCAGCAAAGAAGAGAATAGCAGTAAGGGAAATGACAAGGAGAAAAATAGTAAAGAGAACACCAATACGAGCAAAAAAAGCGAAACGAATAAAAAGAATCAGAGTGATAAAGTAACCGAAAAGAATATTGTAAAGCTTAGCAAAGAAAGTGCTACCATTTATCCGGGACAGAAATTGTCTTTGAATATAAAAAATGCGAAGAGTGGAAAGAAGACATGGTCATCTAATAAGCCCAAAGTGGCGTCAGTCGATGCAAATGGGAAAGTGACTGCCAAAAAGCCTGGAACCGCGATTATTTCCGTCAAGACAGGTGGAAAGACATTGACATGCCGTGTGACAGTCAGGAAAGTATTTACGGCTTCTTCTTCGAATATAAGTGTGTCAAAGGGAAAGAAGAAGACAGTGACGGTCACATGCAGCAAAAAACTGAAGTTAAAATACGTGATAAAGAATAAAAAAATAGTTTCCTGTGCCTGGAAAAAGATGAAGGGAAATAACTATAAGCTGATCATACGTGGGAAAAAGAAAGGAAAAACGAGTATCACGCTTACAAATTCCTTCAATCAGGAGAAAATCAAGCTTACAGTGAAGGTCAGGTAAGGATTTGCTGCCAGTGTTTTTGCGAGAGCTGGCAAGGCAATTTTTTTACTTGCAATATATACGCGATATGCTATAATAGCCTAAATAAATAATAGCGAAGTAGGAATTTGTGCGTTAAGTTGTCAGCGGCTGGGGAGTCGCCCTGAACCGAAAAGTCCGTCGGAAGATTGGGCTTGCGATACATTTTCCGCACCCGTTGCTACAGTATGAGGACGCCTCATAATGTGGAGGGAATATTATTTATTAACTCGTTCACTTAATTCACATTGTGGAGGTGTTTTGTCATGCAGAAAAACAAAAAGACAATCTGGGACACTCGTACACTGGTTTTCCTCGGATTTCTGGTCGCACTGCACATTGTGCTGACACGTCTGGTCGTGATTGATCTCGGCGGCTCGTACCGCATCACGATCGGCAGCGTGTGCACAGTGTTGGCCGGACTCTGGTTTGGGCCGCTGGGCGGCGGCGTCTGCGGCATGGTGGCGGATCTGCTCGGCTGCCTGCTGAAAGGCTACGCGGTCAATCCGCTGATCACGGTTGCCGCGATGCTCTGGGGGATCATTCCGGCGCTGTTCCGTCCTCTGATGACGGGCACTCGCGTGCGCAAGATCGTGTTCATCTGCATCGCGACGGTGATTACGTCTGTGCTGTCTACGCTGGTTTTCAATACGGCGGGGCTGGTGTTGATAAACGGTTTTAGCTTTTACGCGATCATGCCGGGGCGTGTCGCGCAGTGGGCGCTCATGACGCCGGTCTACTGTGTGTTGATCAGCCTTCTGTACTTAAGTCCGGTGACGCAGCTGGTACATAATGTGACAGCGCAGAAGGTGAAGGATACCGCGAAGGCGTGAGTGTGCTGAAAAGGCGTACCCGGTATGGGCGTGTGGCCTGTGTGTAGAACGGCGCAGGGAATAAGAAATTCGGAAATACATCTCCGTAGATTCCCCACGGAGTGCAGTGCGGGGCGTTGCAGTGAGCGACGCCCTGTTGTTTTCTCACAAGGAATATGATAAAATTCTGATGATAACCGCAGAACTCACGGAAGAGGGGTGAGCTGTGTATGATTACGTGGAGGACATATGAAGGACTTACTGGAATTGAGAGAAGAGATTGACGCGATTGACGAGCAGATTGTGAAGCTGTTTGAGGAGCGGCTGCAGATCAGCGAGGACGTTGCGGCGTACAAGATTGCCAACGGGAAAAAAGTGTTTGACAAGGATCGCGAGAACGAGAAGATTCGGACGCTGACAGGGCTTGCACACGGTGATTTCAGCAAGCACGGCGTGCAGGAGCTGTTTCAGCAGATTATGTCCATGAGCCGCAAGCTGCAGTATCAGCTTTTGGCGCAGAGAGGCGCGGCCGGGAGGCTGCCGTTCATCGCAGTGGACGACATCGAGAGGGAAAACATCCGCGTCGTCTATCAGGGGGTGGAGGGCGCGTACAGCCATGCGGCGATGCGGGAGTATTTTGGCAAGGACGTCAACTGCTTCCATGTGCGCAAGTGGCGTGATGCGATGGAGGCGATCGCGGAGGGCGCGGCGGACTACGCGGTGCTTCCGATTGAGAATTCGTCCGCCGGTATTGTCGCGGACAATTATGATCTCCTTGTGAATTTTGAGAATTACATTGTCGGGGAGCAGGTCATTAAGTGCGAGCATGCGCTGCTCGGCCTGCCTGGGGCAGAGCTTTCGCAGATCAAAAAGGTCTATTCGCACCAGCAGGCGCTCTCGCAGTGCGAAGAATTTCTGGATCGCCACAGGGAGTGGCAGCAGATTCCGTTTGACAACACGGCACGCGCGGCCAAGAAGGTGGCCGAGGATAAGGATCCGACGCAGGCGGCAGTGGCGAGTCATTTCGCGGCGGAGTATTTCGGATTGGAGGTGCTGGCGGATCATATCTACTACAATAAGGAGAATTCGACGCGCTTTATCATCGTCACGAATCAGAGAATTTTCCGGCGCGATGCGAAGAAGATCAGCATTTGCTTCGAGGTGCCGCATTACAGCGGCGCTTTATACAATATCCTGTCGCATTTTATCTACAACAACGTAAATATGAGTAAGATCGAATCGCGGCCAATTCCGGGGCAGAACTGGGAGTACCGCTTCTTCGTGGACTTCGACGGAAACCTGAACGACAGCGCTGTGAAGAACGCGCTGCGGGGCATCCGGGAGGAGGCCATCAACATGAAGATCCTCGGGAACTATTGAAGAGCAAATGAGTATATGATGCTAAAGCGTTGAAGGAAGAGGAAAAAATGAAAGCAAAAAAAGCGATTTGTGTGTGTATTGTGGCGTTTATCGGCATATTAGGCGTGGTACTGCCGACGTCCCATTTCCCGGTGTCCTCTGTGACCGCTTCCGACGAGGTGGGGGAACCATATGCGGATGAAAGTATTTCCGCAGAGGAAGCGCTGGAAAAACTGAAAGCCGGGAATGAAGAATATATGGAATCCCAGACGAATCCGGGAGATATCTCTCCTGAGAGGAGGAAATATACCTCTGAGAATGGGCAGAAGCCATATGCGATCGTCCTGGCGTGTTCTGATTCCAGAGAGATCCCGGAAGCGATATTCTGTGCCGGAATCGGAGAACTCTTTGTAATCCGGGTTGCGGGCAACGTGGTGGACGAGCAGCAGCTGGGAAGTGTGGAGTATGCCGCGGAGCATCTGGGATGCCGGCTGGCAGTAGTGCTTGGACACACGCAGTGCGGAGCGGTGAAGGCGGCTATTGATCATGATGCGGACGGATATATCAAATCCATTACCGATGAGATCTCTCTGGCGGTCGGGAATGAAAAGGACGAGTATCAGGCGTGCTGTCTGAATGTGAAGAGAAGCGTCGAGCAGATCGACAGCAGTATCAACGCCGGGCATACGGAAGAAGAGGGGCTTCAGGTTATCGGAGCTGTTTATCATCTGGAAGACGGGCATGTGGAGTTTCTTTAGAAAGATTCACCCGGAATTTGGGACAAAATCATCTATTGAGGTTTTGATATGAGAATAGAACATATCGCACTGTATGTAAAAGATCTGGAAGCTGTCGGAGACTTCTTTGTCACCTATCTCGGAGTCCATTCCAATGATGGCTATCACAACATATCTACAGGCTTCCGGTCTTTTTTCATCAGCTTCGATGATGGAGCAAGACTGGAAATAATGACAAGGCCGGAAATGGCAGATGCAGAGAAAGCATTGAAGGCATTGAATTTGACATATAAAAGAGCAACGCTTATTATAAAAAAGCGCTTCGCGATGGCACCCATATCGCGTATTTGATCTTTGAGGGAGAGCGTTTTGCAGGTTCTGGCGGCGTCAGCTTTTTCCAAATAATGCCAACTTATCATAATCCAAGCGGAAAGAAAGCATATATTATGAACATGTACACACGCCCCGATTACAGAAGAAGAGGAGTTGCATACAAAACATTAGATTTACTAGTTAAAGATGCGAAAAGCATGGGGATAACGGATATTTTCCTGGAAGCAACTGATATGGGGCGCCCTTTGTATGAAAAATATGGTTTTTTTAAGATGAATCATGAAATGGAGTTGCCGGTAAACAAAACTTGTTGGTGAATGGGAAAATGTGAACTAATATCACGAGTTATCAATTAAAAAATGCGAAAGGAATCCAAAAATGAAAACAGTTCTTACTCTTAGAGATATAAAGAAAAGAGTTTCTGACCTTGGCTCTCAGTATGAGGCAGAGCGAATTTTCCTTTTTGGCTCTTATGCAAGAGGGGAAGCTACTGTTGACAGTGATATAGATTTGCGTATCGATCGCGGGCGTATCAAAGGCTGGGCGATTGGCGGATTGTTGATGGATTTGGAAGCATCCCTGAATAAGAAAGTTGATCTGCTCACTACAGGCAGCCTGGACAATACTTTTCTGGATGCTATTAAAAATGAGGAGGTTTTGCTATATGAACGTAAATCGGGATAAAAACATTTATTTCGTACTACGTACACAGCAATACCCTGGAAACAAATTCGTGGTTTTCGCAATATAATTGCTCATGCCTATGGTACGGTTGAGCCGCAAATTGTATGGGAAATTATCACAACGGAATTGTTGGAGTTAAAAGACTACTGCCGGAAATATATGGCGGAAGAATGATCATACACAATTGGAGATGAGGAATCAATATGACACGAATCGATGAGCTGATCGTCTATCGCGAGCCGGAGAGCGGCGAGCTGCTTCGCGAGATGGCGTGGATTATGGAGAACTTCGAAAAGGGCGAGCTGCGCGAACAGGTGCGCGCGCGTTTTTTCTCGTGTATGCACAGACTGGTCGAGCTGGCGGGAACGTATGGCTTTGAGCGGAATCTCTGGCAGGACTACCTGACCTTTCTGCTGGTGAACAATGAGAACGTATTCAGCACCGCCTGTGAGATCAAGGGGATCACGGAGGGGAGCCTGCTGGAGCTGGCGCGACACGACTTTACGATTTTCCGGGAACTGTTTGCCTATGATTTTTCTGAGCTGGAGCGGACGCTGCAGGCCGGATTCTTTGAGGAGATATTGAGTTATCGGAGGGCGGGCGTGGCGAGCCGCGTGTTCAACCGCCGCATCCGGGACCGCATCAGCGAGCTGTCCCTGCAGCTGGCAGGCGCGCGGGACGTCGAGGTGTTCACGCAGTACATGATCCGTTTTTACCGGGAGTTCGGCGTCGGCAAGCTCGGACTGCACAAGGCGTTCCGCGTCGTGCACGACGAGTCGGGCGTACAGATCTGCCCGATCACGAACATTGCGCATGTGAATTTGGATGATCTGGTCGGATACGAGATCCCGAAGCAGAAGCTCATCGACAACACGGAGGCGTTCGTGCAGGGCAGGAGGGCGAACAACTGTCTGCTGTTCGGCGACGCCGGGACGGGGAAATCCTCGAGCATCAAGGCGATCCTGAACCGCTATTACGATCAGGGGCTGCGCATCATCGAGATCTACAAGCATCAGTTCCAGGATCTGAACGATGTGATCGCGCAGATTAAGAACCGCAATTATAAATTTATCATCTACATGGACGACCTCTCGTTCGAGGAGTTTGAGATCGAGTACAAATATCTGAAGGCCGTGATCGAAGGCGGACTGGAGCGAAAGCCGGAGAACGTCCTGATCTACGCGACGTCCAACCGCCGCAACCTGATCCGCGAACGCTTCAGCGACAACTGGGAGGAGCAGGACGGAGACATTCACCGCAACGATACGCTGCAGGAGAAGATGTCGCTCGTCTCGCGCTTCGGCGTCACGATCTATTTCGGCGCGCCGAACAAGAAGGAGTTCCAGAATATCGTGCGGACGCTGGCGACGCGTTATGGCGTGACGATGCCGGAGGAGGAGCTGCTTCTGGAGGCGAACAAGTGGGAGCTGAGCCACGGCGGGCTTTCGGGCCGTACGGCGCAGCAGTTCATCGACTATCTGCTCGGGCAGGCAAAAGAATAATTGATACAGTAAGCGAAGAGTTTTATTTGACCTTTATTTGACTTGTTTGCCCGGCAGGTGAAATAAGTGGAAATATAGACAGGATCAACAGTCTTTTATAGCAGATTCGGGTTTTGAGCGAAAGGAAAGGAAAAGGCATGAGCGTCAGAATGTTTGCGGCGATTGCGATCGGGTCGACCGTGACGGAAATGAAAATCTTTGAATTTGGCGGCCGGAAGCCGATGAAGGAGGTCGAGTGCGTCAGCGCCAGGCTGAACATCGGACTGGATGCGTACAGTATGGGGCATATCAGCAGCGCGAAGATCGAGGATCTCTGCGAGGTGCTGAACGATTTCCGGCGGACGATGCAGAGCTATAAGGTGACGGATTACAAGGCCTGCGCGACCAGCGCGTTCCGCGAGTCGAGAAATATGCTGATCATGCGGGATTACATTGAGAAGCAGACCGGGCTTAAGATCGACGTGCTGAGCAATTCCGAGCAGCGCTTTGTCGACTATAAATCGATCGCGTCGGTCACGGCGGAGTTTGAGCAGATCATCCAGAATCCGGCGGCGATCGTCGACATCGGCGGAGACAGCCTGCAGATCTCGCTGTTTGACAAGGACAAGCTAATCACGACGCAGAACGTCCGCGTGGGAAGCGTGACGACCAGGGAGCGCCTGGCTCCACTCACGAAGAACCGCGCGCATTTCGAGAGGATGGTGGTCGAAATTCTCGGACATGAGCTGGCAGGTTTTGGAAAGCTTTATCAGAAGGACCGCCAGATCAGAAATTTGATCGTCATCGGCGGTGGGCTCGCCGAATTGACGCGCCAGTACAAGCAGCAGAACCGGAAGATCACCTCTGTGGCGCAGGAGCAGTTCCAGACGGTCTACGATCGGATCATCGCGATGAACCCGGAGGAGATTGCGGAGCGCTTTGAGATTTCCTCGGAGCAGGCGGCTGGGATTGTTCCGTCCGCAATCTTCTGCAAGTGCATGTTGAGCGACTTTGGTGCGGAGACGCTCTGGGTGCCGGACTACAGCCTCTGCGACGGTCTTGCCTATGACTACGCGCTTAAAAATCAGTTTATCAAAAGCACGCACAGCTTCGAGGAGGATATCCTCGCGTCGGCGCGCAGCATCTCGAAGCGATACAAGTGCAGTCAGGCGCACATCCGCAATCTTGAGGAATTGGCTTTGCAGGTGTTCGACCGTATGAAGAAGATCCACGGGATGGGCAAGCGGGAGCGGTTGCTTTTGCAGATCTCCGTGATCCTGCACAACTGCGGCAAGTTCATCAGTCTGGAGGATGTCTCGGAGTGCGCCTACAACATCATCATGGCGACGGAGATCATTGGGCTGTCTGACGTGGAGCGCGAGATGATCGCCTACACGGTGAAGTTCAACACGAGCCGTTTCATCTATTACGATGAGCTCTCGGTACGGACAGGTATCAGCCGGAACGAATACATGTCGGTGGCGAAGCTCACCGCGATCCTGCGCATGGTGAACGCGCTCGACCGCACGCACCGGCAGAAGTGCAAGAACGCCGTGGTGACGCTAAAAGAACATGAACTTAAGATTACGGTCGCGAGCCAGGAGGATCTGTCGCTCGAGATCGGGACCTTCAATGAGAAGGCAGAGTTCTTTGAGGAAGTGTTCAATGTGCATCCGGTGTTTAAGCAGAGGAAGCAGCTTTAAAGCGGTATTCGTGTTTAGTTCACTTAAAGTGTAATCCGGACGCGTGCTCTGTCTGCGGATGTTCCGCCGCAAACACGTTGTTCTCCTAGATTCGCTCCGCCGCCTATGGACAGCTGTCTACGCAAACTCGCTTTGCTCAGACATGCTCCGACAGCTGTCGCTATGCTCGCGAATCCTGCGTCGAACTGCCTATCGTTTGCGCACGGAACACCGACAGCACATCGCACGCTGTTTCCTCACACAATCTACATTACATAATAAGCAAAGCACTGCAAAACTGTAGATTAATTCTGAGAAAACAACAGCTTCATGTTTTGCAATATACCAACGCACAGCCCGGCAAAAGGGACTTGCTGTGTCAGGGAAGATCATTGAGGGCCGCCGGTGCTTAGTGAGCGTAAGCGGGCTTATGCACCGCTGCGTGCCCGATTAAGCGCGAGCGGGTCTGCCCTGACATTGCAAGCCCTTGCAGGGCGTCCGGGTATCCAATATGTGAATTAAACACGAAGAAAGAAGTTTATAGCAGATAATAAGGTGTTCAAACAGCGAAAGCAGATATAGGAGGAAGAAACATGGCGACGATTGATTTTGAGAAGCCGGAGTATTATATCAACAGAGAGTGCAGCTGGCTCGGATTCAACAGCAGGGTGCTCTCGGAGGCGAGAGACAAGAGCCTCCCGCTGCTGGAGCGCCTGAAATTTCTGAGTATCACTTCCTCTAATCTGGACGAGTTCTTTATGATCCGCGTCGCGTCCCTGAAGGACATGGTGCACGCGAAGTACACGAAGAAGGATATCGCGGGGATGACGCCGCAGGAACAGCTCGCGGCGATCGCAGTGCAAGCGCATGAGCTGGTGGCGCAGCAGTACAGCACGTACAACCGCTCCCTGCTCCCGCTGATGAAGCAGTGCGGGTTGGAGCTTGTGACAGAGCATGAGAAGTTGACGAAGCAGCAAAAGGCGTTCGTAGACCAGTATTTCGAGGAAAATGTCTACCCGGTGCTGACGCCGATGGCGATGGACTCGGCGCGGCCGTTCCCACTGATCCGCAACAAAACGCTGAATATTGGAGCCCTGATCTCGAAGAAGGATGAGAAGGACGCGAAGGATGCGAAGAACGCGAAAGATACAAAGGATGTAAAAGACGCCAAGGACGCGAAAGATGCAAAAGACGTGAAAGAGGCGAAGGGCGCAAAGGATACAAAGGACGCGAAGGAGAAGACAAAATATGAGTTCGCGACGGTGCAGGTGCCCTCGGTGCTGCCGAGGATCGTGCGGCTCCCGGAGGGATCGGACGGAAAGCGCAGCGTGATCCTGCTCGAGGAGATCATCGAGCGGAACATCGACAAGCTGTTTCTGAATTACAACGTGGTCTGCGCGCACCCATACCGGATCATGCGCAACGCCGATCTGGCCTACGACGAGGACGAGGCCGCCGACTTGCTCAAGGAGATTGAGAAGAAGCTGAAAAAGCGCCAGTGGGGCGAGGTCATCCGTCTGGAGATCGAGGAGAAGATGGATCCAAAGCTACTGAAGATCCTGAAGACGGAGCTGAATGTGAAGGAAGAGGACATCTACAAGATCAGCGGCCCGCTGGACCTGACCTTCCTGATGAAGCTCTATGGCACGGAAGGGATGGATGAGTACCGTTACGAGCCGTACAAGCCGCAGAGCGTGCCGGGCATGAACGACGAGGAGGATATCTTCACGCAGATCCGCAAGGGGGATATATTGCTACATCATCCGTACATGACCTTTGTGCCGGTCGTGCATTTTGTACAGCAGGCGGCGAAGGATCCGGATGTGCTCGCGATCAAGCAGACGCTGTACCGCGTCAGCGGACATTCGCCGATCGTGGCGGCGCTCGCACAGGCGGCCGAGAACGGCAAGCAGGTGACGGTGCTCGTCGAGCTGAAGGCGCGCTTCGACGAGGAGAATAACATCCTCTGGGCGAAGATGCTGGAGCAGGCGGGCTGCCACGTAATTTACGGACTGCTCGGCTTAAAAACGCACAGCAAGATCACGCTGGTGGTGCGCCGGGAGGAGGACGGCATCCGGCGCTACGTGCATCTCGGCACCGGCAATTACAACGATTCCACGGCGAAGCTCTACACGGACTGCGGAATTCTGACCTGCGCGGAACCGATCGGCGAGGATGCGACAGCCGTATTCAACATGCTCTCCGGGTATTCGGAGCCGAAGCACTGGAACCGTCTGGTGCTCGCGCCGCTGTGGATGCGGGACGCGTTCATGCGTCTGATTCAGAGGGAGACGCGCCATGCGAAGGCGGGGGAGCCGGCCCAGATCGTTGCGAAGATGAATTCGCTCTGCGATAAAGGAATCATCGCGGCGCTCTACGAGGCGTCCGCGGCGGGTGTGGAGATCGACCTGATCATCCGTGGGATCTGCTGTCTGCGGACGGGGATTCCGAAGGTCAGCGAACATATCCGGGTGCGCTCGATCGTAGGGAATTTTCTGGAGCACGCGCGCATTTTCTACTTCCGCAACGGCGGGGACGAGGAATTCTACATGGCGAGCGCCGACTGGATGCCGCGCAACCTTGACAAGCGCGTGGAGATCCTGTTCCCGGTGGAGTCGCCGGAGATTCGCGAGAAGGTGCGGCACATTTTGCAGATTCAGCTTGAGGACAACGTGAAAGCGCATGTGATGCAGCCGGACGGCAGTTATGAGAAGATCGACAAGCGCGGCAAGACGCTTTTGTGCGCGCAGGATTACTTCTGCGAGGAGGCGGTGAAGCTCGCGCAGACGGCGCCTGAAGAGACGAGAAGTCGGGTGTTCATCCCCGCGGAGCCGGCGGAAGATTGAGGAGGAAAGAAATGTACCGGGAACATACAAAAGTGGTAAAGATCGGCGACCGCGTGATCGGGGGCGGCAACCCGATCCTGATCCAGTCGATGACAAACACAAGAACCGAGGATGTGGCGGCCACGGCCGCGCAGATTGCGAGACTCGAGGCAGCGGGTTGCGATATTATTCGCTGTGCTGTGCCGACGATGGAGGCTGCACAGGCGCTTGGCGAGATTAAAAAGAGAATTCATATCCCGCTGGTGGCTGACATCCATTTTGACTACAGGCTTGCGATCGCAGCGATCGAGGCGGGGGCGGATAAGATCCGCATCAACCCGGGTAATATCGGCAGCACGGACCGTGTGCGCGCGGTGGTCGACGCGGCGAGAGAGCGGGACATCCCGATCCGGGTCGGCGTCAACAGCGGTTCGCTTGAGAAGGAGATCGTCGAGCGCGACCACGGAGTGACCGCGGAGGGGATCGTCGAGAGCGCTCTGCGCCAGACGGCCGTGATCGAGGATATGGGTTATGACAAGCTTGTCATCAGCATCAAGTCCTCGGACGTCCTGATGTGCGCGAAGGCGCACGAGCTTTTGGCGAAGAAGACGGTTCACCCGCTGCACGTCGGCATCACGGAAGCAGGGACGCTGCTGTCCGGGAATATCAAGTCGGCAATCGGCCTGGGACTGATCCTCTCGCAGGGGATCGGGGACACGATCCGTGTCTCGCTGACCGGAGACCCGCGCGAGGAAGTAAAGTCCGCGAAGCTGATCCTGCGCACGCTTGGACTGCGAAAGGGCGGGATCGAGGTGGTTTCCTGTCCGACCTGCGGGCGCACGCGCATCGATCTGATCGGATTGGCGAACCAGGTGGAGGAGATGGTCGAGGACATCCCGCTTGATCTTAAGGTGGCTGTGATGGGCTGTGTCGTGAATGGCCCGGGCGAAGCGAAGGAGGCAGACATCGGCATCGCCGGAGGCATCGGAGAGGGACTTCTGATCAAGAAGGGAGAGGTTGTCCGCAAGGCGCCGGAGAGCGAACTTTTGAGTACGCTGCGGGAAGAACTGCTTCACTGGGATGCGAAAGAGAACTGAAACCGAATTGTTTATTGCTTTTATATTTCACACAATTGTTTGCACAAAAGCATTTTTAAAGAAAAAGAAAGAGAAATTTGTGCAAAATATTCGAAAACAGTTGACTTGTCGGGATAATTATTGTATTATTCATATGATTTTTATGAACACAGTATGGGAACGAGACGGCACAAAGCGATTTATGCCGACCACATTGGCATAAGTATCCCGGCAGGACGGGAGAAGAGGCAGCATGGGGCCGGGACTTATGCCTTGTGTTCATATAAAAAGAGAGTGCTTGGGAAACAAAGCGAAGATACCATACGGTACGTTTGCAGTGAATTCCGGGCACTCTCTTTTTTGCATCGTATTCAGTGCAGCTGGATTCCCATGATGCGGCAGGCTCGTGTGCCGATCACGGCGATATCCTCATAGACGGCGGGCGAGGCCTCGATCGAGCCGTTGCTGATCTGACAAACATCGAGGACATCTCCGCTGAGGGCGTCCATCAGGTACATATATCCCGCGCAGCTGCAGTAGATCACACGGCCGCTTCCGTCTGAATTGTATACGCAGACGGGAGAGGACCAGGCGTAATATGCCTTGTGCTCCCAGACGATCCTGCCGGTAATTCTGTCCAGACAGGCAAGCACGCCGTCGTACAGGCCGCCTGTGCGAGAGACCGTGACGTACAGATAGTCGGAGAGCTCATGCTTTCCGACCGCGATGGTCGACTGCACGCCGCCGGACACGCCGTCGACCGTGTAGCATTCATAATCCGTCTGCCAGACGACCTCGCCGTTCTCCGCGTCGATCTTCCAGATCGGGATCGTCGCGGAGGAGGAACTTCTCCATCCAAGGTGGAAGGAGGTGCTGATATAGAGGTACAGATGCCCGTCCTCGAATGTGAGAACCGGGGTAGAGTTTGTATCGTCCAGCGTATCCTGCACCCAGACGAGCTGCAGGGTGTTCAGATTCAGGCACATGAGATTACCGCCATTGTCCGCGACGAACAGATATCCTTTGTAGACGGCGGCGCTTGTCTCCATACCGACCCAGTAGGAGCCGGCCGTGGTCCGTACGCCGCTGTAACGCCATTTGACGATCGGGTCGGGCGCGATAGAGAGCGTGCCGGCCGCTTCGTCATATGCGGTGTTGAGCTTCATCAGGTAGAGAATGCCGTTCTCGCCGGGATAGATCAGCGTGTCTGTCTCGGCGTCTACGAGGGCCGAGGAGTCAAAATAGCTCAGAGAGCCGCGCAGGGAGAAGGGGTCGTTGTTCCCGAAGGTCATCATGACGCTGCAGTCCAGCAGGTTGACGATGAAGACGCGGGCCGTTCCTTCGCTGCTGTCGTAGCCTGCTCCCACATACAGAATCGGATACCCGCGCGGATCAAGGGCTCCGCTTCCCTTGAACGTGTAGCCGAGCCAGAGCGGGTCGCGTGTTTTTTCTCCGGTGCGAAGATTGAGAAAATAGACGTACCCGTCCATACAGGCGTAGATTACTTCGACGAGTTCGTCGTCCTCTTTTGCCTCGTCGTACAGATTCATATGTTCCTTTGCCGCACGCGGCCATTTCATCATCAGCGGCTGCCCGGTCCATCCGCTTCCGGACCAGCTTGCATTGCCGTAGGTCAGTCCGCCTGTGGTCTGGGTCCAGATGCCGGACATTGTGTCGACGGACATTTCCGCGAAGCCATATGAGGGACTGTTGCGGAAATTATCGCCGCGGAAGGTGACGATTCCTTCTGCGCTGGTGTAATCCTCGCCGGGATCGAAGCTGATCTCAGAGGACGGAGCATATTCGGCTGTGCTGTCCAGGATCGTGCCGTTTACTTCCACTTCGGTGAATTCGATCAGATTGTCCGGATTGGTCGTGTCTATGCAATATGGATGAAATTCCGGGTCGGGAGCTTCTGTCTGGATCTCCTCCGCAAAGGTCAGCGCGCTGTCCGTCTCGGTCTCCGTTTCCGTTTCCGTGGCCGCTTCGTGTTCCGTCTCTGTTCTCCAGCCATAGCGGGAGAATCCGATCCGGCCGGAAGCAATGTCTGAGACCAGTGTGACGGGATCGGTTTTCTGATGAATGCAGACCAAGGCCAGAACGGCGCACAGCGACAGAAGGACACACCCCGCCGCGAGCAGGGAAACGCGCAGCGCGCGTGATCTCTTCCTCGTGGAATTCCCGGACGGTTGTGATTTGTCGGCGTATCGGCTGAATTGTCTGTCGTAATCGTTTTCTGTAGACATCGTTTCTCCGTATAAAGTAAAAAATATAGAATGCTGAACCTTAGGATAACATGATAAATTATATCCTCAATGTGGGACGCTGACAAGACCTTTGTGGAAATCGGAGACGATCTGCGGTTACGCGCGAACAGACTATGCTCTGGCTCAGCCGTGTGTCAGATAAAAGATGGCAAGCTGTGTGCGGTCGCGCAGCTCAAGCTTGGCCAGGATCGAGCTGAGATAATTGCGGACGGTTCCCTCGCTGAGATACAGGGATTCCGCGATCTCACGGTTGCTCAATCCCTCCGCCACGCCCTTTATGATCTCCAGCTCCTTTTCCGAGATATGATATTCGCAAAGATCCGGTTCCGGCGTGCTGCGCAGGAGACGGGGAAGCTTTTCCGTCACCTCTGTGCCGAACACGGTCTGGCCGTTGTACACTGCCTTGATCGCCGGGATCAGCCGGTCGTAATCCTGCTTAAGAAGATAACCGCGCGCGCCGATCTTCAGAGCCCTGACGATATATTCGTCGTCGGAGAAGGTCGTGAGAAGAAGGATTTTGGCTTCCGGGTGTTCCGCCAGGATCGTCTGCGCGGCTGTAAGGCCGTCCGTCTCTTTCATGCGAATGTCCATCAAAAGGATGTCGGGACGCAGCCTTTCATAAAGACAGACGGCTTCTTTGCCGGAGCTTCCGGTCGCGGACACATGCAGCTCCGGGTCGGTTCCCAGGATGGTTTTCAATGCGGTTGTCACCAGAAGGTCGTCGTCGATCAGCACGAGGTTCATGAAAGCTCCTTTCTTTGCGGGCGTGCAGTTCGTTGTGTCTGCAGCAGATTATGCCCGCGGGATCGTGATATAGATGCGAAATCCGTCTGTGGTTCGGATCTGCAGGTTTCCGCGCAGCGCGCTTACCCGGGCGCGTATATTTTCAAGGCCGATGCCGGCCGGATCCGAAGACCGGAAGTCGGGCGTATGTCCTCCGCGCCCGGACGGATCAATGCCGATATGCGGATCGCCGTCCGCGAAGCCGTCGGCTGTATCCCCGTTGTCCTGTATGATGAACTGGTAAAAGCCCGGATGCTCGATCGCCGTGATGGACGCGCTTGTAGCGTTGCTGTGCCGGGAGATGTTGACCAGCGCTTCTTTCGCGATCGCGATCAGGCTGTATCTGATCTCACGCGGCAGATCCGGCGACATCCGGTATTGCAGGCTGACCGGGCAGAAGGAGAAGCTCTGTATCATCGCGCGAAGCGAGTCCTCCAGGTTCACGGAGCTGTCATGCAGATCATGTACGCTGCTGCGGATGCTGTCCATCGCGTGATCCAGCGTGTCTCCCAGCTGCCGCAGGGGCTCTTCGGAGGAGGGATCACGGCAGGTCGCCTTCAAAGCGCCTGTCATCAGGATCGCGCGCGTCAGCAGGTGGCCGACATTATCGTGAATTTCCCGGGCGATACGGTTGCGCTCGCGCAAGGTGGCCGTGTAGATCTCGCTGTCCTGCTTTTCCATAAGGGAACGGTTGCGCTCTTCGAGCAGCAGCTGGAATTCCATGTCGTCGTCCCTGGTGCGCAGCAGCTGCCGGCGCAGGCGAAGCTGCGCGCCTGTCCTGCAGCGCAGCAACAGGGCGAGGATACAGCCTGACAGCAGGATCAGCAGCTGAAAGCGGTACGGCAGAAACGCATGCCGGAAGCCGAGGCTTCCTCGGAAGAAGAAAAAGAGGACAAGCGCTCCTGCAACGCTAAGCAGAGCGATCCGGTCGGCCGGCCGGAACGGAAAACGGTTTTCCGGGGCAGCGGGACTGTCGTCCTTTGTCTCCGGGAACACGTCGTAAGCAAGAAGCGGAAGAAACATCGCCGGCTGAGGAAAGACGAACAGCAGCATCGTATACAAGGGGAAGACGACGCATACTGCTTTCCGGGGAAAAACGCAGAGTCCCGCGCTGACGGCGACGGCCAGGAGACAGGCGAACACGCACAAAGGCATGATCTGATCGAAGGGAAACATCATAAGGCAGAACAGAAATAAAACGCATTTGTCGAACAGGTAATTCATGTGTCTGACCTCCGGCTTTACGGAACATCGTGGGCGCATATCCGGCCGGATTCATCGTAGCACAAGCGAGGTTTAAAATCAAATGACATTTGTCATCTGCCGCGTTTACATTCGACACTTTCCCCGGCAGGACGGATATGATAACATTTGTACGAAGAATGTGATCCGCGAATCCTTGAAAGACTGCCCGGACAGGGAGAGCGGGAGAGCCTATGTGACAGATGCCGGGCAGATAAGGAGGCAGATATGATCCATATTAAAAATCTTGTAAAACGTTACGGGGAGCTGACGGCGCTCGACCACTTTGACTTGGACATTCAGGAGGGCGAGATCTTCGGACTGCTGGGGCCGAACGGCTCCGGGAAGACGACGGCGATCAACTGCCTGCTCGCGCTTTTGAAATATGATAAGGGAGAGATTACCGTGTTCGGGAAGGAGATGCGCCCGGACAGCTACGAGCTGAAGCGGCAGATCGGTATCGTGCCTCAGAATGTGGCGGTGTTTGAACAGATGACGGTCTGGGAGAACATCGATTACTTCTGCGGACTGTATGTGCCGGACAAGGCGAAGCGCAGGGAGCTGGTGGAGGAGGCGATCCGTTTCGTCGGGCTTGAGGATTACCGGAAGATGACGCCGAAGAAGCTCTCCGGCGGACTGCTGCGGCGTCTCAACATCGCCTGCGGGATCGCGCACCGGCCGAAGCTTATCATCATGGACGAGCCGACCGTCGCGGTGGATCCGCAGAGCCGGAACAGGATCCTCGAGGGGATCGTGGAGCTGAACAAAGGCGGCGCAACGGTGATCTACACCTCCCACTATATGGAGGAGGTTGAGCAGATCTGCAGCCGCATCGTCATCATGGATCACGGACGCGCGATCGCGTCCGGCACGACCGAGGAGCTCAAGCAGATGATACGGACGGCCGAGACCGTGACGGTCGAAGGGATCGCGGCGTCGGAGGGGCAGCTTCAGGCCATCCGCGAGCTGCCGCACGTCTTTCTGGCAGAGCTTTCGCAGGAGCATGTGCTGACGGTGAAGTGTACGAGCGGACGGCACAACCTGATCCGAATCCTGAATTATCTTCAGGAGCAGGAGCTCGCGTTCGGGCGTGTCTACGCGGCGCCGCCGACGCTGAACGATGTGTTTCTGGAGATCACGGGCAAGGAGCTGCGCGACTGACGGATGCGTGTTCCGGCTTGACCGACGTCAGCCTGTGGGATCTGCGCAGTTTGTCTGTTTGAAGATAAGAAGGAGGAAATGATGGGACGTTTATATCGATACAATGTGCTCCGGATACTGCGGAACCGGGCGGACATGTTCTGGACGCTGCTGTTTCCGCTCATTATGGCGACGCTTTTCTATGTCACGTTCGGCAGCAGTCAGATGGAAAATATGAAGCCGATCCTGGTCGCGGTCGTGGAGGGCGGAAACGGAATATTTGAGACGTTTCTCGACGCGCTGGACGGGGAGACGCTGCGTCTGCAGAAAATGGGAGCTCAGGAGGCGCAGGAAGCGCTTACAAGCGGCGCGGTGACAGGGATTTTTTACAGCGAAAAGGAACCGTCTCTCATGGTCGCCGGGACGCAGATCCAAGAGAGCATCCTCGAGATGCTGTTGAACGGATACCGGCAGAACCAGAGCCTTGCAGAGACGATCGGCGAGAAACATCCGCTTGGCGTCCTTGGCGCGGCGAAGGCGATGTCGGAGCAGACAGATTTTGTTGAGGAGGTGAGCGCCGGGGGCAGCACACAGGACTCTTCCCTTGACAGCTTTTTCTCGCTAATCGCGATGACCTGTCTCTTTGGGGCGCTCATGGGCGTGGAGTCGGCGATGAGACTGCGCGCGGACCAGTCGGCGCTCGCGGCGAGGCGCAGTGTCACTCCGACGCGGCGGATGGGACTCATCGTTAGCGAGATGGCGGCCGTGTTCACGATGCAGTTCGCGTACATCTGCATTCTGCTTCTGTATCTTCATTTCGGGCTGGGGATTGGCATGGGACGGCGGTGGCCGCTGCTTTTGCCGGTCTGCGCCCTCGGGACGCTCTGCGGGGTCGCGGCCGGAATGTTCCTCGGAGGAACAAGGCTGAAGGAAGGAATCAAGATCGGCGTTGTCATCGCTGGAACACTGTTTCTGTGTTTTCTCTCCGGAATGATGTATTCCGGCATGAAGGCGGAGGTCGAGCGCTTTGCCCCGATCGTGAATCGCCTGAGTCCGGCCGCGCTGATCTCAGATGCGTTTTACAGCGTCGCAGTTTATGAGAATTCCTGCCGCTACGCAAGAAGCCTGATCCTTCTGGCAGTGATCACGATCCTCCTGACCGCGGCGGCCTATCTCAGAATGAGGAGGGAACGCTATGACAGTATTTAAGGGATATTTTCTGACGATCCGCCGGAACTTCTACAGTCTGGCGATCTATATCGGCATCTTTATCGGCGTCTGTGTCATGATACAGACCACGCTTGGGAAAATGCTGCCGTCGGAGGGCTTTTCCTCGTACCGGATGAAGGTGGCGGTTGTCGACCGTGCCGGGAACGAGCTGTCGCGGACGCTTTGCGATATGATCAGAGAAAAGCATGAGTCGGTGGACGTCGCGGATGATCCGCAGGCAATCCAGGACGCGCTGTATTACCGCGACGCGGAGTATGTGTTGATCCTTCCGGAGGATCTGGAGGAGCGATTTGAGGCCGGTCGACAGGCGGTGGAGCGTGTCACGGTGCCGGACTCTGTTATGGGTTTCTACGTTGATATGCAGGTGAATATGATGCTGAACCAGATCCGCGCAGGCATGGCGGGCGGGCTTACAGAGGAGGAAGCCTGCCTGGAGGCCAAAAGGCTTGCGGCGCTTCCGGGAAATGTCACGCTGTACGACCG
>CANQVT010000008.1 GCA_947627365.1 uncultured Lachnospiraceae bacterium
GGGAATGTGATACATTGTTCTTAAAGACGGTAATCGGAGGTGCCAACGGTGGGGAAAACGGCAGACAAATCTGTATACAGACCGCGGGTCATAGACGGGACGGTAGAAAAATATCTTGAGGTTTTCGGCGCGATCTGCATAGAAGGACCCAAATGGTGCGGGAAAACCTGGACTTCTTCCTATCACAGCAACAGCGAATTTCTGATAGGTGATCCCTCAAATAATTTTCAAAACAGGACTCTGGCGGAGATATCGTCTTCGATTATCCTCGAAGGAGCGACGCCGAGGCTGATTGATGAATGGCAGGAGGTTCCGTCTGTCTGGGACGCCGTGCGTTACACTGTTGACCAGAGGGCGAAAAAAGGACAGTTTATCCTGACCAGTTCTTCCACGCCGAAAAGAAAGGGAATCCTGCACAGCGGAGCAGGCAGGATAGGGAAGCTTCGCATGAGGACAATGTCCCTTTACGAATCCGGTGAATCCAGCGGGGCAGTTTCGCTTAAGGCTCTGTGCGGCGGGAAAATGGTTCCTGCGCTGACGGGAGAGGTAGATCTGCGGGATCTTGCGTATTATGTGGTTCGCGGCGGATGGCCCGGAAATCTGAATGCCTCTGCAGAGGACGCTTCGCTTTTGCCGCAGTCTTATCTCGACGCAATTCTTGACGATGATTCTCAGCGTATCGACGGAAAAAAATATGATATCGTGAAAATGCGTTTATTATTGCGCTCTCTTGCGAGAAATGAAAGCACTACAGCAACAAATAAAAAGCTGCTGAATGATATCCGGGAAGCTGACAACGAAACGCTGGATGGAGATACTGTAGCGACGTATCTCGATGTGTTTGAACGTTTATTTCTTCTCGACAATCAGCCGCCTTTTTCTGCCAACATCCGATCTTCCGTTCGCGTAAAACAGGCGGAAAAACGTCATTTCTGCGATCCGGCTCTTGCATGCGCACTGCTGAAAGCGACGCCGGATCGCCTGATCGGAGACCTTGAGACCTTTGGATTCCTGTTTGAGGCGCTTGTAGAGCGGGATCTGAAAATCTATGCTGAGTCGTTCGGGGCAAATGTATTTCACTATCAGGATTACAACGGCAGGGAAGTTGATGCCGTGGTAGAGCTTAAGGACGGGACCTGGTGTGCGTTTGAGATTAAGCTCGGTGCCAATCAGATTGAAAAGGCCGCGTCAGATTTACTTTCATTGAAAAATAGTATTGCTGTTGGCGGCGGCGTACCGCCAGCGGTTCTTTGCGTGATCTGCGGGATGTCAAACGCCGCTTATGTGCGACCGGACGGAGTGTTTGTCGTTCCGATAACAGCGCTGAAAAATTAGAGATGTTTTATAGGAGACGTCAGATATGTACTTAAGTGATTTGCTCAAAAGTTTTGTCACACAAAGTCAAAAGATATTAGGAGATAATCTGACAGGGATTTACCTTCATGGCTCTGCTGTTATGGGATGCTATAATGAGAAAAAAAGTGATATTGATCTGTTAGTTGTAGTAGAGGAAGCTATTCCAAACAACATAAAATATCGCTTCATGGATATGGTTGTGGCATTAAATACCTATGCTCCTCCAAAGGGAATCGAAATAAGCATTGTGAAAAGAGGGGTATGCAATTCGTTTGTTTATCCGACACCTTTCGAATTGCACTTTTCTATTGCACATTTAGAATGGTATAAAACGGATCCTTTCGATTATATTGAGAAAATGAAGGGAACAGATAAAGATCTGGCAGCTCACTTTACGATTATTTATCACAGGGGAAAATGTCTTTATGGAAGCGATATCAAAGATGTCTTTGGAGCAGTCAGCAAAGAAGACTACTTTGATAGTATCTGGAATGATATTGAGGAAGCCGAAACGGAAATAATGGATAATCCCACTTACATTATTCTGAACTTATGCAGAGTATTAGCTTACAAAAGAGAAGAACTTATCCTGTCAAAACAGGAAGGCGGTAAATGGGGAATATGCAATGTCCCTGAAAAGTATCGAACTTTAATAGTACAGGCGTTGGATGAATATTTGTCAGACAAGTCAACAGAATGGGATGAAAAGAATGCCCATGAATATGCTGCATATATGACAACGCAGATAAGGAATTAGATAAAATACAATCCTTTTCCCTTGTTTTCTGTCCTGATGGGCAGGGAACAAGGGTTTTTTTGTCTTTTACATCCTTTTTACATTAGCACGATAACAGATTTGATTTTGCGGGATTAACATATCGCTGTACGGAAAAGAAAATAAAAGCAAAGGAGAATTTAAGATGATGAAGAAATTTTTGACATTAGCCCTTGCCGCTGTCCTGGCGGTATCGGCGCTTGCAGGCTGTTCGTCGAGGCAGAAGGGCGGGACGGTTTCCACCGACGGCTCCACTTCGATGGAGGAAGTGATCGGCGTTCTGGGAGAAGCGTTTCAGGGAAAATACAGCGGTATGACTTTTACTTACAATCCCACAGGTTCCGGCTCCGGGATTCAGGCAGCCAAAGAAGGGCGCTGTGACATCGGACTTTCCAGCCGCAGCCTGAAAGAGGAAGAGAAAGCAGACGGCCTTACAGAAACGGTTCTTGCCAATGATGGAATAGCGGTGATCGTGAATCCGAAAAACGAGGTGGGCGATCTCGATGTAGAGACGATCGCAAAAATCTATACGGGGGAAATCACAAACTGGTCTGAGCTCGGTGGAAGTGACGCCGAGATCGTTGTGATCGGGCGCGAGGCAGGCAGCGGAACCAGGGACGGCTTTGAATCCATTACGGGCACGGAGGACGCCTGCAAGTATCGTCAGGAGCTTACCTCGACCGGAGACGTGATCACCACCGTTTCCCAAAACCCGGATGCGATCGGCTATGCTTCTCTCGCCGCTGTCAGCGATCAGGTAAAGGCTCTTGCCGTAGGCGGTGTTTCGCCCAGTGAAGAGACCGTCAAAGACGGCAGCTACGTCATTCAACGTCCGTTCGTGCTGGTAACGAAGGATGGCACAAAGCTTTCCGATGCGGCGCAGAAATTCTTTGACTTTGTGACCTCAGACGAGGCGGCTCCGTTCATCTCACAGGCGGGCGCGGTGCCGGTAAAGTAAAATGAAAAAGCAAACAGCATTTGAGAATCTTATTCACGGTATCTTTCTGGTCCTCGGCCTGATCACGGTCGGATGTGTGCTGCTGATCACGCTTTATCTGGTTGTCGCGGGGATTCCGGCAATCCGTAAGATCGGGCTTCGGGATTTTCTGTTCAACCCAAAGTGGGCGTCTACCGCAAGCGAACCGTCCTACGGGATACTGCCGTTTATTCTGACCAGCGTCTACGGCACGGCGGGCGCGATCCTGATCGGCGTACCAATCGGATTTTTGACCTCGGTCTATCTGGCAAAGCTCGCTCCCGCAAAGATCAGGACGGCCGTATCGGGCGCGGTCAGCCTTTTGGCAGGCATCCCTTCTGTGGTCTATGGCCTTGTGGGGATGATGGTGCTTGTGCCCGGCATCCGCGGGCTGTTCCATATCCCGGACGGGGCGAGCCTTTTCGCGGCGATCATTGTGCTGGCGATCATGATCCTGCCCTCAATCATCAATGTGTCGATTACGGCTCTGGAGGCTGTGCCAAAAGAATATGAAGATGCGTCGCTCGCCCTCGGCGCGACGCCGGTGGAAACTTATTTTAAGGTTTCGGTTCCGGCGGCGAAAAGCGGGATCGCCGCAGCGGTGGTGCTGGGGGTCGGGCGGGCGATCGGAGAAGCGATGGCTGTCATGATGGTATCCGGCAATGCGCCGAATCTGCCGGAGCTTTTCGGAAGCGTCCGCTTCCTGACGACGGCGGTGGCAAGCGAAATGTCCTATTCCGGCGGATTGCAGAGACAGGCGCTCTTTTCGATCGCTCTGGTACTTTTCCTGTTTATTATGCTGATCAATGCGGCTTTGAATTTCTTTTTGAAGCGCAGTAAGGAGTGATGAAGTCTGTGAACGCTCAGATTAACGCAAAACGAAAACTGAAGATTGCGCTGCTGCGGGCTTTGTGCGGGATCAGCGCGGCTTTCACCTGCGCCCTCGTGCTGTTTCTCCTGGTCTACATACTCGCGAAGGGAATCCCGAACCTTTCATGGGGACTGCTGACCACAGAGCCGAGTTATCTCTCCGGGACGATCGGTATCCTGCCGGATATTCTGAATACCGTTTATATGATCGTGGCGACACTTGTCTTTGTGCTGCCGCTCGGCGTGGGAGCAGCGGTCTATCTCACGGAATACGCCCAAAATAGGCGGGTCGTCGCGGTGATCGAATACGCCGCCGAGACGCTTTCCGGGATTCCGTCCATTATTTACGGCCTGGTAGGGATGCTGTTCTTCTGTCAGTTCCTGAATATGCAGACCTCCCTTTTGGCGGGAGCATTGACGCTCGTGATCATGAACCTGCCGACTGTGATGCGCACCACACAGGAAAGTCTGAAAACGGTGCCGCAGTCTTACCGGGAGGGGGCCTTCGGACTTGGGGCCGGCAAATGGCGCGTGATACGCACGGTCGTTCTGCCCGGCTGCATCGATGGCGTGATCACGGGCTGTATCCTGTCCGTGGGGCGTATTTTAGGAGAATCGGCGGCGCTTCTGTTTACTGCCGGATTTGCCCACGCGTTGAACGGATTTTTTGAAGGGCTCGAAAGTGCCGGGGCAACGCTGACGGTTTCCCTTTATGTTTACGCGAAGGAACAGGGCGAATTTGGCGTGGCCTTTGCGATCGCGGCCATTTTGATGATACTCACACTTTTGGTAAATCTCCTCGCCATGCTTGCGGGGCGCTGGTTTAAAGGGAGGCAGAAGCCATGAATGATATAATAACTGTCCGGGACTTAAATCTCTGGTATGGCGGCGCACAGGCGCTCCATCATGTGAATCTGAATATCCCCGAAAAGACGATCACGGCGCTGATCGGGCCGTCCGGCTGCGGGAAATCCACCTTTTTGAAAACGCTGAACCGCATGAACGATCTGATTCCCGGAATAAAGATAAGCGGAGAGGTTTCCTACAAGGGAAATGATATTTTCGCTCCCGGCGTCGACGTCAACACACTGCGCAAGGAGATTGGTATGGTGTTCCAGAAGCCCAACCCGTTCCCGATGTCGGTCTATGACAATATCGCCTACGGTCCCCGCACGCATGGAATCCGCGCCAAAGCAAGGCTGGACGATATCGTGGAACGGTCTCTGCGGGATGCGGCCATCTGGGACGAGGTAAAAGACAGGCTGAAGAAGAACGCGCTGGGGCTTTCCGGCGGACAGCAGCAGCGGCTTTGTATCGCCCGTGCGCTGGCTGTGGAGCCGGAGGTCCTTTTGATGGACGAGCCGACTTCGGCGCTCGATCCGATCTCGACCTCAAAAATCGAAGAGCTGGCGATGACGCTGAAAGAGAAATACACCATCATCATTGTCACCCACAATATGCAGCAGGCGGTACGCATCTCAGACCGGACGGCGTTTTTCCTTCTCGGGGAACTGGTAGAGTACGGGGATACGGAAAAAATATTCTCGAAGCCCGAGGACAAACGCACCGAGGATTACATCACAGGGAGGTTTGGATGATGAGGACACGATTTGACGAACAGCTTAATACCCTGGGGCAGGAGCTGATCAGGATGGGGGCGCTTTGCGAAGAAGTGATCTCCCTGGCGGCTTCCGCCCTCATTCAGAAGGACGACGCGCTGGCGGCGAGGATCGCCCCGCTCGACCATGAGATCGACGAAAAGGAACGGCAGATCGAAGCTATGTGCCTGCGCCTGCTGCTCCAGCAACAGCCGGTTGCTGGGGACCTGCGGCAGATATCGGCCGCCCTGAAAATGATAACGGATATGGAGCGGATCGGAGACCAGGCGGAGGACATTGCGGAAATCCTGCCGTTTCTGAATGACAGAACGCTGCCCGAGCATATCAAGATCCGGGAGATGGCAAAGGCGACTATCAAGATGGTTACGGACAGCGTGGACGCCTATGTGAAACAGGATACTTCCATAGCTGAAGCGGTCATTGCCTCTGACGACGTGGTAGACGATTACTTCATTGACATTAAGAGCAGCCTGATCTCCCTGATCGCGCAAAATCCTGGCGAGGGAGAATACGCCCTTGACCTTTTGATGGTGGCGAAGTATTTTGAGCGTATCGGGGACCACGCCACGAATATTGCCGGATGGGTGTTGTTTTCTGTTACCGGCGAGAAAGGCGTGCAGCCGCCGATGTAGATTAGAAAGCGTGCAGCAGCCGACGTAGACCAGAAGGTGTACAGCCGCTGATCGATTGAAAAAGTATGAAAATATGGTACAATCTCGATGGAGAATGTACCTGCGCCGGTTCGTTGTCGAGCAAAGCGAGACAAAATACAGAAACGAACCGTGCGCATTCCCCATCCAAAGGAAGGTGAATTTCATGATTTTCTGTGTAGAAGATGACAACGGAATCCGTGATTTAATGATATATGCTTTGAACGCCGCGGGCTTTGATGCAAAGGGCTTTCCGGACGGGGCGTCCTTCTGGGAGGCGTTTCATCAGGAATGCCCGGAGCTGGTGCTGCTCGACATCATGCTCCCCGGCGAGGACGGCATCAGCATTTTGAAACGGCTGCGGTCGGACGGCAGTCAGGTGCCGGTCATCATGGCCACCGCGAAAGGAGCCGAATATGATAAGGTGATTGGGCTTGATCTCGGTGCGGACGACTATCTTGCAAAGCCCTTCGGTATGATGGAGATGGTGTCCCGTGTGAAAGCGGTCCTCCGCCGCGTTTCTCCTGTTTCCCGAAATGAGGTGTTATCGCACTGCGGGATACAGATGGACACGGCACAGCACATGGTAACAGTGGACGGGGCGCGGGCTGAGTTTACTTTTAAGGAATTCGAATTGCTCCGGAAGTTTATGGAAAATCCCGGCCGGGTGTTTACGCGCGACCAGCTTCTCGCGAGCGTATGGGGTGATTCTTACACAGGGGAAACCCGTACGGTGGACGTCCATATCGGTACGCTGCGGACAAAGCTGGGACGCTGCGGCGACTGTATTGAAACCGTGCGGGGTGTTGGCTATCGGCTGGGGGCGGTGAAATGACAAAACGAATTTTCAGATCCATCTGTCTTGTCGCGATCGCGGTTTTCCTTGCATCCGTGGCGCTTTTTCTCTGCGTGCTCTATGATTATTTTGGAAATGTCCAGCAAAATCAGTTAAAGACGCAGACCGAGCTGGCGGCGCAGGGCGTCGAGGCTGTGGGCGCGGAATATTTTGAAGGTCTTTCCCCCAAAGGATACCGTGTCTCATGGATCAGCGCGGACGGTCAGGTACTATATGACAGTGAGGCGGATTTCTCTGAGATGGAAAATCACCTTGCCCGTGAGGAGATCGGGGAGGCGCTGAAATCCGGCTACGGCGAGAGCGCCAGGTATTCTGCGACACTGATGGAACGCACGCTTTACAGCGCGAAAAGGCTGTCCGACGGGACGGTAGTTCGGCTGTCCGTTGCGCAGCATACACTCCTGACGCTGCTTCTCGGAATGACGCAGCCCATCCTCATTATCATTGTGATTGCCATCGGTATTTCCTTCTGGCTGGCACACCGTCTTT
This sequence comes from uncultured Lachnospiraceae bacterium, assembly GCA_947627365.1. Lineage (GTDB taxonomy): Bacteria > Bacillota > Clostridia > Lachnospirales > Lachnospiraceae > Choladousia. Next base: position 7,592 of record CANQVT010000008.1, read on the forward strand.
CCAAAAACATTACCGCGCCCTTAAATCAGCTCAATCTGGACGATCCGCTGAGCAATGAGGGATACGATGAGCTTTCCCCGCTTCTTCGCCGGATCGACGCCCAGCAACACCAGATCCGGAAACAGGAAAAGGAGCTTCGGCAGAAGCAGGAGGAATTTGAAGCCGTTACAGAAAATATGGCCGAGGGCATCCTCCTTCTGAATACAAAGGGTGTGATCTTGGGAATCAATCGAGCTGCGAGTACCCTTTTCGGGACAGGCAGAAATTCCATCGGCAAATATATTTTATCGGTCAATCGAAACATCGAACTGTCGGAGCTTCTTTCGGGGATAGAAAGTGGTGCGCGGACAGAAAAGATCATAGACCTGAACGGCGGGAAATACCAGCTTGCGCTGAACCCGGTCAGAGAGAGCGGGAATGTCTCCGGCGCCGTGCTTCTCCTGCTTGACGTCACGGAGAAAGAGCAGGCGGAACAGATGCGCCGGGAGTTTACGGCGAATGTGTCACATGAACTCAAAACGCCGCTGCATACCATTGCGGGGTGTGCGGAGCTTTTGGAAAACGGCATGGTGCGCCCCGAGGATACGGCGAGGTTCTATTCCCAGATCCGCGGCGAGGCTGGCCGCATGATCGCTTTGGTGGAAGATATTATCCGCCTTTCCCATCTGGACGAGGGGGCGGAAGATATGAAGCGGGAGCGCGTCGATCTTTATGCTCTGGCTGCCGGAACGGTGGCGTCGCTTTCCCGCGAGGCGGAAAGCGCCGGCGTCTCCGTCAGTATTGAGGGCGAAAATGTCGATGTCTCCGTCAGCGATCGGGGTGAAAATGCCGATGGTTCCGCCAGCATGGAGGGCGAAAGCGCCGTGGTATACGGTATCCCGCAGCTTCTTGAGAGCATCGTTTATAACCTTACGGACAACGCGATCAAGTACAACCGTCAGGGCGGGACGGTAAAGGTATCAGTAGAACACTTTTCGGATGGCGTCCGCCTTTCGGTAGCCGATACAGGGATCGGTATTTCGCAGGAGCATCGGGAGCGCATTTTCGAGCGTTTCTATCGGATAGACAAGAGCCGGTCCAAAGAGCTTGGCGGTACCGGTCTGGGCTTGTCTATCGTCAAGCACGCGGCCCGCCTGCATAACGCGAAAATAGAACTGCAGAGCGCAGAGGGGGAGGGCACGACAATTACGGTGACTTTCCCGGAGGTAAAAGAGTAAACAAAATGCCAGTCATTGACGCGCTTTTATCGTTAAGCTATAATTGAAACAATAAACTTCGTTTGATACGACACGGATCAAGACGATAAATTGCGGTTTATGGACGCGTTATTATGCAGAGCAGAGTACTGCAGTGGGGAGGGAAAGCCTATATGAAAAGGTATCAGCAGAAAAATGTATCTGACATCAATCTGGAAGATTATCTGAGTGAATATGAGGAGCCTCAGGCCACGGCCGACGATTTGTTTTTTGATTGCAGTCGCAGGAAGGAATCCTTAAACGGCATCTGGCATTACGCAGTCGACCAATACGATACCTGTCTCCGTCAGCATTGGTTTGAGGAGCGGTATCAGGACGGGAACGGCTTCACATTACCGGTAGATTATTCCTTCGATGAATGGCCGACTATGAATCTGCCCTGCTGCTGGAACACAGAGAAGGAAATGTTTCTGCTCTATGAGGGCAGCATGGTCTTTACGCGCACATTCCGCTACGCAGCCATGAAAACGGATCCTGCCGGGGCAAAGGAACGCGTATTCTTAAAGATCGGCGCGGCCAATTATATCTGCCGGGTATTTCTGAACAGGCAGTACATCGGCATGCACCGGGGCGGCTCGACGCCGGCGTATTTCGAAGTGACCGACGCGCTGCAGACGGAGAACCGGATTCTGATTCAGGTTGACAGTACCCGACGCCCGGAACAGGTGCCTACAGAGAATACAGACTGGTTCAATTACGGCGGGATCTACCGGGATATCGAACTGATCCGGGTTCCGGCCACATACATAAAGCGATTCCGGATAGCGCTGGTGCCGGACGGAACATTCTCGAAGATTCAGGCGCGTGTACAGCTTTCGGATGCCGGGAACATACAATCCGCGAAAGTGCCGGGCGCTGCGCCATCATCTGCTGAACTGCGCATTCCGGAGCTCAATATCTGCGTGAAGATCCCGCTCTCGGACGGCTGTGGCGAGCTTGTGATCGACGCTGCGCCGGAATTATGGTCGCCGGAAAATCCCCGACTCTACGACGTGTTCCTCACCTGCGGCGAGGACACTGTCAGCGACACTGTGGGTTTCCGGGAGATCCGCGTCCGGGGACGCGATATTCTCTTAAACGGCCGTCCCATTTACCTTCGCGGCATCAGCAGTCACGAAGAGAGCGTTGCCCACGGAAAGGCGCTCACCGATGAAGAACGTCTGGAGACCATTCGTCTGGCCAAAGAGATGAACTGCAACTTTATGCGCCTGGCCCATTATCCCCATGACGAGCGTATGGCGCAGCTGGCCGACCGGGAGGGGATTCTTCTCTGGGAGGAGATACCGGTCTACTGGGCAATTCGTTTCGCCCGCGAGGCAACCTATGAGGATGCGGAGAACCAGCTGAAGGAATTGATCTATCGTGACTGGAACCGTGCCAGCGTGATCATCTGGTCTGTCGGAAACGAGAACGCAGACTCCGACGAACGACTTGCATTCATGAAGCGTCTGGTTGACTGTGCCCATGCAGCAGACGAGACCCGTATGGTATCCGCCGCGTGCCTGGTCAGCATGGATAAGCTGGCGATCGCCGATCGTCTGGCGGAATATCTGGATATTATCGGCTTAAACGAATATTTCGGGTGGTATTCTCCCGATTTCGAGCAGCTGCCTCAGCTTTTCGACAACAGCGATCCGTCAAAGCCGGTGATCATCACAGAATTCGGCGCGGATGCCATGCCGGGACATCACGGAACCATTCAGGACAAAGGCACCGAAGAATATCAGGCCTATGTCTATGAGCGGCAGGCCGAGAACCTGCGGGGCATCGATTACGTGAAAGGAACGACTCCATGGATTCTGTACGATTTTCGCTGCCCGCGGCGCACCAATGTGATTCAGGGCTACTATAACCGCAAGGGAATTCTCTCCCCGGATAAGAAATACAAGAAACCGGCGTTTTATGTATTACAGAAATATTATCAGGAAGTACGCACAATAAATTGAGAGATTGCTTGCAGTATGCTATGGATATCATTTGGTACATGAAAGGAAGAGGAGGAAGAAAGATGAGAAAGAGACTGCTTGGCAAGACTGGATTAATGGTGAGTGAGATCGGATTCGGCGGCGAATGGCTGGAGCGACATCCGGAGGAGGAGTCTGTGGAGCTGATGCGCTATGCATCCGAACAGGGGATCAATATCATCGACTGCTGGATGCCCGACCCGAAGTCCCGAAATATCATCGGGCAGGCGATTGCCGGGAACAGGGAAAATTGGTACATACAGGGGCATCTTGGCTCTACCTGGCAGGATGGCCAATACGTGCGCACCAGAGAGATGAAGTATGTGCGACCGGCGTTTGAGGATCTGCTCGCGCGGCTCGGGACGGATTATATCGATCTGGGGATGATCCATTACGTGGATACGGTGGAGGACTGGAACGCCCTGCAGGATTCCGAGTATATGGAATATGTAAAGGAGCTGAAGGCAAAGGGCACGATCCGCCATATCGGGATGAGCTCCCACAATCCGGAGACCGCAAAGCTGGCTGTGCGCTCGGGTCTGATCGAGATGCTCCTTTTCAGCATCAATCCGGCGTTTGACATGCTGCCTGCAGGAGAGGATTTAGACGAACTGCTTTCCGAAGGATACCGGTACGACCAGGGCCTTTCCGGAATTAATAAGGAGAGAGCGCAGCTGTATCAGCTGTGTGAAGAGCAGAATGTCGGGATCACCGTGATGAAGGGCTTTGCCGGAGGCAGGCTGTTCGATGAAAAGCGCTCGCCGTTCGGGGTAAGACTTACGCCGTTGCAGTGTATTCACTATGCGCTCACGCGCCCCGGCGTCTCCTCGGTTCTGTGTGGTTACGATACCAAAGAGCAGGTCGATCAGGCTGTGCGCTATGAGAATGCCCCGGAGGAGGAAAAGGATTACGCGTCCGTGCTCGCGCACGCGCCGTTCCATTCCTACAGCGGGCAGTGTACCTACTGCGGCCACTGCAAGCCGTGCGCGGCGGAGCTGGACATTGCCATGATCAACAAATATTATGATCTTGCGGCGATGCAGCCGGAGGCGCCTGCAACGATCAAGTCCCACTATATGCTGCTGGAGCATAAGGCTTCGGAGTGCATCGGCTGCCAGGAGTGCGAGTCCCGCTGCCCCTTCGGGGTTTCCGTCGCGGAGAGAATGAAGAAGACGGCGGAGCTGTTTGGCTGTTAATTTTTCTCTTTTCATTTCGAAAAGCTTGTGGTAAGATAAAAAAAGCAATGTTTATCGGGGATTCGTCTCTGTCGATTCAGACAATTATTCCAACAGGACATTCGATTTTTGAGCGTAAGTTTTACAGAGGTTGTTTATCAATAAAAGATATGAAGAGGTGGATATGAGAGAAAAGTATGAGTCACTGTCTCTGGCTGTGCTGAAGGATCTGGCGAAGGCAAGGGGCATGAAGGGTATCTCGGGAATGAAGAAGGCGGAGCTCGTGGAAGCGATGCTCGCGCAGGACGAAGTGGACAAGAAAGCGCAGGCTGCAGCACAGAAGGAGAAGGCAGACGCGGTACCGGGGTCGAAGGCCACGGCGCAGAAAGCAAAGGCGGAGCCGCAGGTGCGTGAGAGCCGTCCGGAAGCGAATGCGCCGAGACAGGGCATAGAGCGTGAGAGCCGTCCGGAAGCAAATGTGCCGAGACAGAATACGGAGGCGAATATCCAGCGGCAGGACAACCGTGACAAGCCGCCCACAGAGCTCTCGCAGCTTGACAGCGGGCAGGTGGCGACCGGCATTCTGGAGGTCATGCAGGACGGCTTTGGTTTCATCCGCAGCGACAATTACATGCCGGGAGAGAACGACGTGTACGTCTCCCCGTCGCAGATTCGCAAGTTCAATCTGAAGACCGGGGATATTATCTCCGGCAATACGAGGATCAAGGCGCAGCAGGAGAAATTTAGCGCGCTGCTTTACCTGAAGACGATCAACGGCAAGGTGCCTTCCGAGGCGATGAAGCGTTACAATTTCGAGGATATGACGCCGATCTTCCCGAACGAGCGCCTGCGCATGGAGCGGGCTTCGCGGGCGGTGGCGATGCGCATCGTGGATCTGTTCTCTCCGATCGGCAAGGGGCAGAGGGGCATGATCGTCTCGCCGCCGAAGGCCGGTAAGACCACGCTTCTGAAGGATGTGGCGCGGTCGATTCTGGAGAACGACCCGAACATGAAGCTGCTGATCCTGTTGATCGACGAGCGACCGGAGGAGGTCACGGATATCAAGGAGGCGATCCGCGGCGACAATGTCGAGGTCATCTATTCGACGTTCGACGAGCTGCCGGAGCACCACAAGCGTGTGTCCGAGATGGTGATCGAGCGCGCGAAGCGGCTCGTGGAGCAGAAGGAAAATGTGACGATCCTGCTCGACAGCATCACGCGCCTGGCGCGCGCGTACAATCTCACGGTTCCGCCGAGTGGCAGAACCCTCTCAGGTGGCCTCGACCCGGCGGCGCTGCACATGCCGAAGCGTTTCTTCGGTGCGGCGCGTAAGATGCGCGAGGGCGGCAGTCTGACAATCCTGGCGACGGCGCTCGTGGATACGGGCAGCAAGATGGATGACGTCGTCTATGAGGAATTTAAGGGCACCGGCAACATGGAGCTTGTACTGGACCGCAAGCTTTCCGAGCGGCGCGTGTTCCCGGCCATCGATATCCCGAAATCCGGCACACGGCGCGAAGATCTCCTGCTGGATCGCGAGGAGCAGGAGGCAGTCTACATCATGCGCCGGGCGCTGAACGGCCTGAAGTCTGACGAAGCGGTTGAGAACATCCTGAATATGTTCGTGCACACACGGGACAACCGCGAGCTCGTGCAGCGGGTGCGCAGGCAGAAGTTTGTGTAAGTAAATTTTTGGGTTGCATTTTCGCCGAAAACATGCTATCATCTATAAGCTGTTCTATAAATATGTGGAACGCGAACTGCAGGGACTTGCAGGGATAGTCCGGGAAGGCTTGTCGCGGTAGTATTCGAGCGGCATCGACCGGAAAAGGGCAGGGGCGAAGAGCGGCGGATGGGCCGCAGATATGCCGGCCGCAGTTCACGATCAAAGAAGAAGAGGTGAAAATCATGAAGGAAGGAATCCATCCGGAGTATTATCAGGCAACTGTGACATGCAACTGTGGCAACACATTCGTGACAGGTTCCACGAAGAAGGACATCCACGTGGAAATCTGCTCCAAGTGCCACTCGTTCTACACGGGTCAGCAGAAGACTGCAGCAGCCCGCGGCCGTATCGAGAGATTCAATAAGAAATACGGAATTGAATCCAAATAGTTTAGAGATCATACGGGACTGTCGTCAAGTAGAGCTCGTGAGGCACGGGCTGTTTTGCGGCAGTCTCGTTTGTTTTTAAGGAGGAATTACAATGAAACCATCCGGGATAGGAGGACAGGCGGTGATCGAGGGCGTCATGATGCGCAACGGCGGCAAGTACGCGGTGGCGGTGCGGACGCCGGACAAGCAGATCGTGGTGGATGTGCAGGATTGCAAGAGCTCGAAACTCAGGCATCAGAAGTTTGTGCAGCTGCCGATCATCCGCGGCGTGGTGAATTTTGTCGATTCGCTGGTGCTCGGCATGAAGTCGCTGATGTATTCCGCGACGCTTTTTGCGGAGGAGACGGAGGAAGAGCGGGCAGAGCGCGAGGGCAAGGCGCGCAAAAAGGCGCAGGCGAAGGCACAGAAGCTTAAGGAGCAGGGCAAAGACGCCGAGGCGCAGAAGCTGCTCGACAAGTGTGAGGCGAAGCTGAAGAAAGAGGCCGAGAATCCTGATTCGGCCGGGGACGACGCGCTGATGACGGCGACGGTGATTTTTTCGCTTGCGTTCTCGGTAGCGCTGTTCATTCTGCTGCCGTATTTCCTGTCGCGCTTCCTGCGGAATGTGATCACGTCCGAGACGCTGATCCTGGTGGCGGAGGGCATCGTGAAGCTGATCATTTTCTTCGGATACCTGTATCTGATCTCGCGGATGAAGGACATTCAGCGCAATTTCATGTACCACGGCGCGGAGCATAAGTGCATCAACTGCATTGAGCACGGATTGGAGCTGAACGTGGAGAATGTGCGGGCGAGTTCGCGCGAGCACAAGCGCTGCGGCACAAGTTTTCTGTTTATCGTGATGTTTGTAAGCATCGTGTTTATCATGGTGGTGAGTATTCCTTTGTTTGCGCTGATCCATGTACACGCGGGCTTCTGGCGCGTTGTGTTGCGTTTGGCGCTGCTTCCGTTGATCGCGGGCGTGTCGTACGAGTTTATCCGGCTGGCGGGCATGAGCGACAATAAGATCGTCAATCTCCTGAGCAAGCCGGGCATGCTGCTGCAGCACATGACGACGAAGGAGCCGGACGATTCGATGATCGAGGTGGCGATCGCGTCGGTCGAGGCGGTGTTTGACTGGAGAGAATTCGAGAACCGGGAATTCGGGACGCATTACGAGCCGGTTGAGAAGAAGCCGTCCGGAGCGGAAGAGACGATTCCGGACACTGAGCCGACAGTCGGAAAAGAGTCGGAAGCGTCGGCAAAAGCATGAGAAAATGAAGAAACTGTCGACGGAACATGAAACAGGGAAGATCAGGACAGACGATTTGAAATTGGAATCTGGCAATTGGAAGAGGCCGGCGAGCCTGAGAGAAATGCTTCGCTTTGGGGAAGAATATCTGGCGGAGCACGATGTCGCGGACGCGTCCGTGGACGCATGGCTGCTGCTGGAGCATGTGACGGGGCTTGACCGCGCGCAGTATCTGGCGCGGGCGATGGAACCACTGGAGGCAGTCTGTGAGAGTTTGCGTGCGGCGGAGATAGTCCAAAGATACCGGGAGCTGCTTGAACGGCGCGGAGCACATATCCCTCTGCAGCATCTGACCGGGGAGCAGGAGTTTATGGGTCTGTCGTTTTTGGTGAATGAGCATGTGCTGATCCCGCGGCAGGATACAGAGACACTCGTGGAGAAAGCGCTCGCGCGGCTGCGCCCGGGGATGCGTGTACTTGACCTGTGTACCGGCTCGGGCTGTATCGCGGTAAGCCTCGCGAAGTTTGGGCAGGAGGTTGACCCGCGAAGCGCGGCAAAATGCGCTGGGCAGGAAATCTGTGTGGACGCTACCGATATCTCGCCGGAGGCCCTTGCGGTTGCGCGGGAGAACGCGCGAAGGCTGGGCGCGCAGGTGCGCTTTATAGAGAGCGATCTGTTCGTCGAGATCGAAGGAAAATATGATATGATCGTGTCGAACCCGCCCTACATCCGCACGTCGGTGATCGGGGAGCTTTCGGAGGAGGTGCGGTTGCACGAGCCATCCCTGGCGCTTGACGGTTCGGAGGACGGGCTGCATTTCTACCGTGAGATTACCCGCCAAAGTCCTGCGTATTTGGCGGACGGCGGCTGGCTGCTTTTTGAGATCGGCTACGATCAGGCGGAGGCGGTGAGTGCTCTGATGGCGAAGGCAGGTTTCGCGGAGATCAGGGTGATCCGGGATCTGGCCGGGAAGGATCGCGTCGCCGTCGGCAGATGGGGCGGACGCGGTTGAACTGTCGAAGCAGGAAACGGAATGGCGTTGTGGTAAGCCGTAAAGATATTTTGATGCAAATTGGGAGAGTAGAAGATAAGACAGGGAGGAAGTTCCATGTTTGATAAATTAGACGATCTTCTGATGCGCTTTGAGGAGATCCTGAACATGCTCAATGACCCGGCGGTGATCGCGGATCAGGCGAGGTTTCAGAAACTCATGAAGGAGCAGGGCAGCCTGCAGCCGATCGTGGATGCGTACCGGGAGTATCGCAAATGTAATGAGACGATCGACGACAGCCTCGCGATGCTGGACGAGGAGTCGGACGAGGAGATGCGCGAGATGCTCAAGGAGGAGCTCGCCCAGGCGCGGAAGCAGATCGGAGAGCTGGAGCAGAAGCTGAAGATTTTGCTGCTTCCGAAGGACCCGAACGACGACAAGAACGTTATCGTGGAGATCCGCGCGGGCGCTGGCGGAGACGAGGCTGCGCTGTTCGCGGCCGAGATCTATCGCATGTACGTGCATTATGCGGAGAGTCAGCGCTGGAAGGTGGAGACGATGGACGCCGAAGAGATTGGCATCGGCGGCATGAAATACGTCAGCTTCATGATCACGGGACAGGGCGCGTACTCGAAGCTGAAATATGAGTCCGGCGTGCACCGTGTGCAGCGCGTGCCGGAGACGGAGTCGGGCGGGCGGATCCACACGTCGACGGTCACGGTGGCCGTGATGCCGGAGGCGGAGGAGTTTGAGGTTGTGATCGACGAGAAGGATATCCGCATCGATGTGATGCGCGCGTCGGGCAACGGCGGCCAGTGCGTCAATACGACGGACTCGGCGGTGCGGTTGACGCATTACCCGACGGGAATCGTCGTCTACAGCCAGACGGAGAAATCGCAGCTTCAGAACAAGGCGAAGGCGTTCGCACTGCTGAGGGCGAAGCTGTACGATATTGAGCAGCAGAAGGCGCACGACGCGGAGGCGGAGCTGCGCAGGAGCCAGGTGGGCACCGGGGATCGCTCGGAGAAGATCCGCACCTACAATTTCCCGCAGGGACGTGTAACGGACCACAGGATCAATCTGACGCTTTACAAGCTGGAGAAGGTTCTGGACGGCGATCTTCAGGAGATCATCGACAGCTGCATCGCTGCGGATCAGGCGGCGAAGCTCGCGAAGATGGCCGGGTGAAGAAGCCGGCTGGACAAAGAAGACCGGCAGCCGTGAATTTGGGAAAATGCTGCCGGGATAGGAACAGAGTACAAAGAAGCAGAGAAGCGGATAAGCAGAGCAGCAGAGGGACAGAGGAACAAAGAAACAGAGAAACAGAGAAACAGAGAAACAGAGAAACAGAGAAACAGAGAAACAGAGGACAGGCTGAGGGAAGGAACAGTTAGGAGAAGGTTGTATGAGCGACAAGAAGAACGATAGAACATACCCGGCAAACAGTCTCAGGGTTTGCATAGACGGCGACGCCGCGCAGGGCATTCGGGGAAGGTTTTACAGCAAGATGAACCGTGAGCCGATCAGCTTTCACGATTTCGGGGAGATGATCGTGCTGGCGGACAAGCTCTTTGATAAGCGAGGCTACCCGCAGACCTTTCAGGAGAAGCGGAGCTTTCGTGGCGCGGAGACCGGGACGGGCCACTACGCCGCGCCGGAGATTTTCCTGAGCGATGAGGAGATCCATGCGCAGCAGGGCGCGTACTGTACGTTTGACATTCTGGTGCAGAGCCGTCGCAGGGCTGGCTGGCAGGGCGGCTTACTGAGCGCGGACGGAATCATGCGCGAATACCAGAGCGAGATGGAGCTGCTGAAGGAGATTGCCGCGGAGATAAAACGGCATGGGGCGTAACCGCCGTCGCTCAAGTAATAAATGTCGCAGAACCCGGAAAAACCTGAGATAACAAGAATAAAATTACGAAAAATCCGTAAAATTATTGACATAAGTTTAAGACCTGTATATTATATGAATAGAGGTGAGACGCAATATGTTAGTTCAATTTACGGTGAAGAATTTCCTGTCATTCCGGGAAGAAACAGTGTTTGACATGACGGCGATCAATGCGTATAAAGAGCATCCGGGCAACTTGATCGATATCGGAACAAAGGAAAAATATATCAGGGTTGCGGCAATCTATGGCGCGAATGCGAGCGGAAAGACAAATCTGTGTGCGGCTATGGTGTATTTTTTGCGTATTGTCGCCGAATCATTTAATAATGTGTCTGATGATTATAGTGCGGCGATTGAGAAGTATTATGATCCTTTTTCTTTTGAACGCCATAAGGGTAACTCTGAATTTGAAGTTGTCGAAATTTTAGGGGATTACGAGTACAAATATGGATTTGAATATAACGCAAATCGTATTGTAACAGAATGGCTGTATAGAAAGAATCTGAGGACGAATCGAAAAGTCGTTATTTTTGAGAGAACAACGGACAAAATTGAATTTGGCGCTTCTGTCAGAAAAGAATGTGATGTGTACAAAGAGCAGCTACCTGTTGAGACATTGGCGCTTTCTTTTTTTAACAAATTGAAACTTCAAACAGACACATTCAGGTATTTTTATGATTGCATTATGTCCACGTTGATTGTCCCTGCAAGCATTCGCGAGGATGCCAGATTATTGGAGAAGTATTTGCCGGGGCTGGTGGATAACGATAAGCCAAAGCTGTTGGAATTCCTGACGGCGATTGATACCGGAATCAAGGATATTGATTACGACGAGACGGAAAAAGGGATCAGATTTGTTACATTTCATAGAGGAAAAGATGGCAGAGAATATCCGTTAAATTTATATAATGAGTCGGAAGGGACTCTAAAAAGTATTTTGCTTTATATTTATGTGAGGAAAGCAATTCAAAGCAGCAGACTGATTTTAGTTGATGAGTTAAATATCAAATTACATCCGTTGCTGTTGAAATTTATTATCGATTTGTTTTATGATAATGATTCCACAGCACAGCTGATCTACACGACGCATGATACGACATTGATGGACAAAAAATTCTTCAGGAGAGACCAGATCTGGTTTGTTCAAAAAGATGAATTCGGCTATTCGGAACTGTCGGCGCTTTCGGATTTCAAGGTCAGGTCAGATGCGTCGTTCGAAAAGGATTATCTGGCGGGTGTATACGGCGGTATTCCGTACCTTGGGGAGTTTGAAATGAAAGAAGGCGAATAAGTGGGTTCGGACGATCTGTTCAAAAAACGCAGAGAGGAAAGAAAGCAAAGAAAACATGAGTACAAGGTCCCCAGAGCAAATTCTTATTTGATTGTGACAGAGGGAGAACGGACAGAGCCTCTGTACTTTGGAGGACTTGAGAAACTGATTAAGGATAAGATCGGCGGCAGGGTAGATGTTGTCGCTGCACCGATGATTGATATACATGGAGAAGGGAGCTATACGGGGAAACTGATAGAACTTACGGAGCAGATCGTAAAAGAGGCTAACATCATATATCAGAATATCTGGGTAGTTTTTGACAAAGATGATTTTGAGGATTTTGATCAGGCAATAGCAGACGGAGCAGATAAGGGTTATAAAATGGCGTGGAGCAACCAGTCGTTTGAATACTGGCTGTATCTGCACTTTTATTATAGTGATTCCGCGCTTCACAGAGATGATTGGAATAGAAAACTGGATCAGATTTTTCAACAAAATCATTTTGGAGATGGAAAATACCGGAAGAATTATGGGAATATTTATATGCTGGTTGATTCTTATGACGGGGTGAATACTGCGATAAAAAACGCGAAACGCAGAATGACGGGATTCAGGAATGGATGTGATAAGCCGTCAGATTATGATCCTGGTACAACAGTATATGAGCTGGTGCAGGAACTGAAAAGCTATTTGGACGAGTAAAAATGCTTCTCTCATTTCAGATAAAACACTGGATAACAGAAAAAAGGGAGCGCGATACCATGAAACATACCGCAATGACGATCTTATACGAGGTGCATGACAACCTCTATGTGAACCTGACGAACAAGTGCCCGTGTGCTTGCACATTTTGCCTGAGACAGACACGCGAGAGCATGGAGGAGTCGGGACCGCTCTGGCTGGAGCACACGCCGACGCTTGACGAGGTGCTGGCAGAGTTCAAAAAATTTGATATGGACAAGTACGCGGAAGTGGTCTTCTGCGGATTCGGCGAGCCGACGGAGGCGCTGGACGTGCTGCTGCAGACTGCGCGTTTCGTGAAGGAGCGCTACGGCAAGCCGATTCGCATCAACACGAACGGACTCGGCAGTCTGGTAAACGGGAAGGACATCGTTCCACGCTTTGAGGGTCTCATCGACACGGTCTCGATCAGCCTCAACACGCCTGACCGGAAGAGATACTATGAGCTTGTGCGCCCGAAATTCGGCGAGCAGTCGTTCGACGCGATGCTCGACTTTGCGCGGGAGTGCGCGAAGTACGTGCCGCAGGTGGTGATGACGACTGTGGCGACGACGCTGACCGCACAGGAGGAGGAGCAGTGCCGCGCGATCTGCGAGCAGCTGGGCGTGCGTTACCGCATCCGCCCGTGGGAGGACTGAGGCGATAGAAACCTGGGACGTCGGAATTTTAATTTTCTTTTAATTGTATTTTCAATTCTCATTCTGTATAATGAAAATTAGCAGAGTCAAAGTGTGTCTTTGCTCCTGGCGGGGGATCGAGAACCAGGGACTTCGATGGCTGAAAGAAATCTGAAGCAGAATTACGGAAGAAAAAAGAACACAAAACCCTGATCATCCCCATCGTGTACTATGAGGGCGTGGGGAATTGGACTGCAGATACTAGTCTCTGGAATCGTGTCGAGCTTGGAGAGGAGATGCGGGCATACATACCGGATTTTTCTTATAAGGTGGTCCGAATCCACGATTACACGAACGAGGAGCTTCGCAAGCATGAGGATGTGATGTCGCTGTTGCTCATGTTCAATCGTATCCAATCTCCGGAGGATTATTCTGAATTTATCAGGGATTCGAAGGAGTATCTGTCGAAAGTGCTCGTGGATACGCCACAGGAGCTCATGGATATACTTTTAGATGTATTCTGGGCTCTTTTGATGAAAATGAACGTGCCGCAAGAAGAGGCGCAGGAATTAGTGGAGAATATGGGGGTGAAGGAAGTGGGATATCTGTTTGAGAATGCCGAGAAGATGGACATACAGGCAGAGCGCCGGAACACAAAAAAGGCCCAGGAGCGTGCCGAAGCTGCAGAGAAGAAAGTAGAGACTGCGGAGAAAGAAAAAGCAAGGATGTGCTCATCGCTTCGAAATATGATGGGAAGACTGGCAGGATTGTGTAAAGCAGAAGGTCTTACGAAAGAAGAGACGAGGAAAAGGCTTCACGATTTTTATCAGGTAGACGAGTCAGATTTGGAAACATACTTTGAAGATGTCTGGAATGCAGCGACTGTGTGATTGATCAAAAAAACGAAGAGCTATAGGCAAGCGGCCGCCTGCCCCTGCGTATGCAAGGACGGGCGGCTTTCACTATGCCCTTCCCTAAATTTCTCTTTTAATCCAAGTGTAAAGATTGCATTTCGTAAAGAGGCAATTATTGGCACGGGGTAAAGTATGTTTGAGAGTCCGATTTTGCAACAGTCACAAAAAAATAGAAAAAATTTTCAAAAATTTATAAAAAAATGTGATTTTGTTACCAAAATGTGACTGGCATGCTGTATAATCAAAACTAATATTGGGTGAAGTATGCGCATCAGGCGATTATAAGGAGGAGTTACATCCGTGAAAAAACAAATGTTTATTTTGGAAATAAACGATACGCAGGATCACAGCTGGCAGGGCCAGTTGAAATGGATCCAGGGCGACAACAAGCAGAGCTTCCGAAGCGTGGTAGAGCTGCTTCGCCTGATCGATTCTGCAATAAACGAAGAAGAGGCCGTATTTGCCGAAGGAGGCTCCGGAGGGTCGGGAGACATGTCCGACCCATGGGAGGGCGCAAGCCCGGGAGATTCAGCCGGTCTGGACGCTCCGGATTCCGGCGTGCCGGACGACTGACGCGATGCAATTGGAAAGCAGATTTTCGAGACACAATACGAGACAACCGGAAGCGATTTCCGGAACCTGACACGATGCAACCGGAAGCGGATTTCCGGAACAGATAGCACGATAGAACAATAGATTAAGAAAAGAAAAACAGAAAGCATCCGGCCGGAAGGCCGGTTCAAAACTCCAACCAAGAAAGGGGAACATCATGAAGAAGACAAGTCGTATAAGCAGATTGCTGGCTATGCTGTTAGCGCTTGCTATGATCGTTAATTCGCAGGGTATGACTGCGATGGCAGCGGTGATCGGCGGTGTGACCGGCAACAAGAAGCAGACAGAGGCTCCGCAGACGGAGACCGAGAAGGATGAGGCGCAGGAGTCCGAGAAAACGGACGATGCTGAGCTCGAATCCGAGAGTGAGTCGGAGAGCCTGACGCCGGCCGAGAAAGAGGCAATGTCAGAGGTGGCGGCCGAGACAGAGCTTGCAGCGGAGACCGAAGTTCCGGCAGAAACGGAAGCTGAGACGGAGCTTGAATCTGAGGCGATCGTTGAGGAAGAGACGGAAGCGACAGGCGTATATACATATGAAGATGATACAATGATCGTGACGGCGACTGTCAGTGATCCTACCGCGATCCCGGCAGATGCAAAGTTTGTTGTCGAGAAGGTGGAGATCTCCGCCGACGAGCTGGCGCAGGCGGAGGAAGCGATCGGCGAAGATAAAGAGATCGCGAACTACGTAGCATACGACATGCACTTCGAGTTGGAGGACGGCACAGAGATCGAGCCGCAGTGTGAGGTTGCAGTCAAGGTAGATTACAAGAAGGACAACGACGAAGACTTTGGCAGCGAGACGATGAATAATGACGCAGCCGAGCTTCAGGTAATCCATCTGGATGAGCAGTTGGGCGCAGAGGATGTGACGACTGATGCCACTGTCACCGAAGAGGGCGCGGTATCCTCCGCAGCGTTTGCGACGGATAGCTTCTCTATTATAATACTGTCGCAGGTGGTCGAAAAGGATCGGACGTTCGTATATGAGGACAAAAACGTCAAGATCACCGCGGAAGTGGGTGAGGAAGAAGACCTGAACTCCAACCTCGTGGAGCTCAAGATGGATATCGTCGAGGATGCGAGTTCTGAAGAGTATAAAGAGCTGGTAGAAGCAGTGAACAAGGCAGAGAAGGGTGAGAACACCTCTCTGCTTGGTTTGCGTGCATACAAATTCAGTTTTGTGAAGGACGGCGAGGAGATTCAGCCGACCGGGGAAATTGAAGTAACGATTGAGCACAAGAACAATCCGATTCCGGAAGATATTCCAGAGAATTGGGTTGATAGTACCTCTTTCTATCAGACGACGAAGAATGGTAGCGTGAGGGCTATAAATGCTGATGTTCCGCTTGGAGATAATAACGTGGCAGATGATGCAACGATGACGATCGATAATTATGGTATTATCGAGGCGTTCCAGCGTAAAGGAAATCAGATATCGCGTCAGGATATCTTGGAGGCGCTGGGTATTGCACCAAGTTTCGCAGTATTTGCAGAGTACTTTACGAATAACAACCACATGGAAGGTGCAATAGCAGTACAGCATTTACAAGGATCAAGCAGTCAGATTGGTAACACGGATAACGTGACGAATTTTAATCCGGCTACTGTCAATTTGAACATTAAGAAGAAGGCTACTGGTCCAAATTCGGCATACCAGACATATCATTTTGGAATATACAAGAAAAACGAGACAGGTGATCTTGAGCAGATAAAAATTGAAGATGTTTATACAGACGAAAAAGGCGAGGGCTCAGTTGAGGTAAAAAATCTTGGGGAGGGAACCTATTATGTCTATGAGCTTGATGATAATAGCACTCCCATTAAGGACAGCGGAGCAAAGGCAACCGTAAATGGACAGGAAGTAACGGTTGAATATTCTTCCACTGAAGCAGAGAATACGGTTGTGCTTGGTGGTGTCGGGAATAAGTCTTATGTTGAATTTTTTGAAAAACCAGATGCTGATCAGAAGTTCTATGTGGGAGATAAGGAAGTAAAGCCTTTCCCGGGATGCGACGTGGAGTTGTTTAATACTAACAATCATGGCAAATCTACGGTAGTGATTGGGAGTACAAACAGTCAGGTGGCTCATGAGAGTAATCAGGCATACACATGGGTCGTGGGGAAAGATGGATCTAAGTATTTAATCAATACGCAGGATCACACTATCATTGAACAGGCAGGAGAACCTTTCCCAATTAGCTTTTCGACAGAGATGAGCAGATTGGAGGAACTCTCTAAAGCGTTGGCAGACGCGAAGACTTCTGATACTGTTAAAGTTATTAGCATTCCAACTAGAAGTGATCTGGATGGAGATTTCGGGAATATTGATGTGCTGGGAGTTGTAGCGGATGGGATACACCCCTATACGGAACACAATCAGTGGGATCATGATATCTTAAAATCAGATGGGAAATTTGTTGTCCTCAATGTGGATTGTACGAATGCGGGTAACAGTGTTGAGCTGAAAGGTGTGAGAATCGATGGTACAGATCCACAGAACTGGAATAAACTTGCAAACAGTATAATTTGGAATTTTTATACAAAAAAGGACGGAAAAGTAGAAGCATATAGAGGGACGATTAAGTATAAGGGTGGAATAGGTACGATTTTGGCACCGAGGGCTACTGTTACTTGTACGTCGTCTACGAATGGATCTGTAATCGGCCATAAGGTGGATCATCCTACCTGTGAAATTCACCATATTGCGCTTCGAGAGTCTTCGACAACTGTGTCAAAGACTGTCAGCTGCTCAAATACGGCCGAAGAGAAGAAACTGGGCAGCCTCAAGATTGAGAAGAATGTAACGATCAACGGTCAGTCGGTGAAAGACAGTACATTGGTAGACGGAACGTATAAGTTTACGATTACCGATCCGAATGGGAATAATAGAGAGGTGTCAATCACTGTCTTAAACGGGAAATCCAAGCCGGTGCAGATTGATGATCTGGAACCGGGTGTTTACACTGTAACAGAGGATACCAAGGGGCTGAGAAAAGATATCACGTTGACTACAGATAACCCGGTTACAGTGACTGTAACCGCGGGCAACACAGCCGGAATCCCGACGGCGTCCTTTACGAATAATAGGACTGTAAGAGGCCAATATTCGTTTGGTGGTCAGAAGACTGTCAATTTGGAGGATCCTGCTGCGGACGAAACGTTTAGATTTACTTTAAGCGAATTAAAGCACAACAATCGAAGTGAGTATTTCTGGGATGTAATCGATGATACAGAGAATATTGGTAAGCCGTTTTCCTTTGAACTTATTGAATATGAGCCTGTATTTTGGCTGAGTAATAACAAGATATGGTACTTGATCGAAGAGAAACCGGAGAACACAGAGGAGTCGGATGATTATGTATATTCCGATGCAAAATATGTTGTGCTCGTAGAACTTCCTTATATTGGAGAAGGTTATTACGTTGGACTTACAGAAGCAAAGATTACCTATTATAAGGTTAAAGATGATGTCACAAATGTAGATCAGCTTATTAAAAATGGCGGTGTTGATACAAGTAAACTGAGTAAACCGATTGATCCTTCAGCGGTGATCTTTGACAATAAGCACGTTGGCAAACTGTCTGTCACGAAGCAGGTGTTTGGCGATGAGCCGATACCGCAGTCGACTTATACAGTGACGGTAACGTCTAATAAGAAGTATGATCTGTCGGACGTGACTGCGAATGCAGGTGTTACGGTAAATGTAAGAGAGGATAAACATTCCGTTACATTCTCATTCACGGCTGGGCAGACGGTGACATTAGAGAACCTTCCGGTCGGCATGTATACAGTTACGGAGGCAACTGGCAACTATACTACGCAGTATGTAGTAGAAGATGGGACAGCGCGGTATCCTGCGGTGATCGAAGTCAAAGGGAACAGCGACGCTCAGGTCACGATTAAGAATACCTATAAGGCAGAAGTGTCCTATCAGTTCATAGGTAAGAAAGTGCTGGAGAATAAGGATCTTGAAGTTGGAGAGTTTTCTTTCGAGATCTATAAAGACGGTAAGACTACGCCTGAAACAACCGTCACAAATGGTAATTACGGCGATAATCTCCATGACTTCATATTCAGCGGCGATTATTTGAAGTGCAGTACGGAGTCGGAGATTTTCTTCCCGCACACGCACACCTATGTGATCAAGGAGAAGAACACCGGGAAAGACGGCATCGTATACGCAGAAAATGATTATACGATTACGGTTACAGTGACGAAGGGCGACGACGGTAAGCTTTCTGCGACGGTCGATGGTGCGACGCTGGTCGAAGGTACGACGGATACCTATAGAGTAGGTACTGAGGAAGCAGCGTTTAAGAACACCTACGATGTTAAAGGCAGCATTGAGATCGTAGGTAAGAAGGTACTGGAAAATAAGGACCTTGAATCGGATGATGTTTTCGAGTTTGAGATCGTAGACGATGTTACGAAAGAAGTCGTTGCAAGTGGCACGAACGATGCGAGTGGCAAAATTACCTTTACAGATGTAGAAGATGCGTTCACATATACGCTTGCGGAGATTGGCGGAAAAGCAAACAGCAGCAAGACCTTTACCTACACGATAAGAGAGAAGACGGGTACGGATAGTGACATCGAGTATGATGAAACGACGCGTAAGCTTGAGGTAACGGTTAGTGATAACGGCAGTGGTACACTCAGCTTTACAGTTAAGCTGGATGGCATAGAAATCACACCGGCAACTGGTACGAATATCTACACGGTATTGACGGCTGACAATGCGTTCACGAACACGTACACGACGGAGAAGACGATCACGCTTGACGGCCACAAGACGATGGAAGGCCGCGACCTGACGGAGAGCTACGGCTTTGACTTCAACGTCTACAAGGTGGATGCGGACGGCAATAAGACCGGTGATCGGGTAGCGACGGGCAGCACGAACAAGGACGGCAACATCACGTTCAGCCCGGACATCAAGGTGACGCTGGCCGACATGCTGAACGAAGACGGGACGTACGCGTCCGAGAGAGACTTCAAGTATGTAGTGGAAGAGGACAAGGAAGCGGACGACGATCAGGGCGAAGTGGGTTATGCGGAAAACAAGGACCTGACGCTGCACGCGACGTACAGCAAGGCGACAGGTGAGCTTGACCTTTCATGGACGTCTGGCCTGGACAATGGCAAGGCCGAGTTCGTGAACGACTACAACACGAGCGCGAGCGCGACCCTGGACGGCAGGAAGGTGATGGAAGGCCGCGACCTGCAGGGAGGCGAGAGCTACAGCTTCAGCGTATATGCGAAGGGCGGCGTAACGGTAGCCGATGACGGCACCGCGACGGTGACAGATGCTTCCAAGAAGGTATTCGGCGGCACTGCGGCCGGACCGGACTGGAATATCAAGTTCAACGGCGGTTTCGAATATAACCTGAAGGAAGACTTTGCAATAAGAGACGAGGCCGGGAATATCACGGGCTACAAGACCGAGGAGACCTACACGTACTATGTAGTGGAGGACATCCCGGAAGAGTCGGAGAGGGCGGAAGGCGTCACATACGACCGGACGGCGAAAGAGGTGACCGTGACGGTGACCTACAACAAGGCGACGGGCGTGATGACTGCAACGGTTGATAAAGGCAAGGACGGCGTGACGTTCACGAATACGTACACGACGGAGAAGAGCCTGGGCTTTGAGCTCCAGAAAGAGCTAGAGGGCATGACCCTGACCGGCGGCCAGTTCCAGTTCAAGCTGGAGAAGAAGACCAGCGCGGACGACGCGGAGGAAGCGACGTGGGAGCAGGTCGGCGAACTTATGACCAACGACGCGGACGGCAAGGTAAGCTTCAAGGACGCGATCAAGATCTCACTGGATGACCTCAAGACGGTCGGTGCGGACGGCAGTGTGACCTATCCGACAAAGACGTTCACGTACAGGGTGAGCGAGGTCAAGGGCGATCTGACAGACATGACGTATGCGGAAGGATTCCGTGAGTTCACGGTGACGGCGTTGTATGACAAGGCGACGGGTGTGCTGACGCTTACGGATACGCTTGACCATCTGGATGGGACGTTCACGAACACCTGGAATGCGGAGGCGAGCGTGCCGTTCGAGGCGACGAAGAAGCTGGTAGGGCGTGACCTGAAGGTGGGCGAGTTCCACTTCGAGGTATACAATGCGTCTGATGTGGATGTAAAAGATGACAACACAGCAGAAGTGCACAAGGGTGCAAAGCCGGTATTCACACAGGCATCCAATGAAGTGAACGGACACGTAGCGCTTGGCACGAAGACCTACACGCCGGCGGATATCGAGAAAGTAGTCGACGGAAAGAAGACATATCCGGCGAGTACGTTGTTTGAGTATGTCGTAATCGAGGTAGTGGACGACGCGGAGGAAGGCACAGAGGAAGAGGCAGAAAGCACCATCACGTACGACAGGGTTGTGAGGAAGGTGACCGTGGAGGTGACCTACGATCAAACGACGAAGGAGATGGGCGCGTCTATCGTAAAGGATGAGACGGATGACCTGACATTCACGAACTACTACGACACGAAGAAGTCGATCACGCTGGACGGCCATAAGACTCTGGAAGGCCGCAATGCGCTGGAAGGCGAGACGTTCAGCTTCAACGTCTACAAGGCAGACGAGAAGGGCAATAAGAGCGGTGAAGCGGTAGCGACGGCCAGCACGGATGGAGAAGGCGACTTCACGTTCAAGCCGGAGATCACGATCACGCTGGACGACATGCGGACCGATGACCGCACGGATGATAAGAAAGCGACATATGCATCAACGAAAGACTTCTACTACCTGGTAGAGGAAGAAGACAGCGGCGCGGAAGGCATGACGTATGCGGCCCCGCAGTTGCTGAAGCTGCATGCGGAGTATGCCGCGGCGACGGGCGAGCTGACGATCAACTGGGTTGGCCTGACTGATAATAGGGTCGAGTTCGTAAATGACTATGACACGAATGCAGAGGCGACCATAACCGGCAAGAAGGTAATGGAGGGCCGCGACCTGCAGGAAGGCGAGACCTACAGCTTCAGCGTATACAAGCAGGACGACGTGCTGTTTGACGATGAGGGCAACGTAACGGGCACGAAGGCCGGGGCTGAGAAGGTATTCGGCGGCAGCGTGACCGGACCGGATGATACGATCACGTTCGACGGCAGTTTTGAATATGAGCTGAAAAGAGACTTTGCAATAAGAGACGAGGCCGGGAAGATCACGGGCTACAAGACTGAGGAGACCTACAGTTACTATGTAGTGGAGGACATCCCGGAAGAGTCGAAGAGGGCGGAAGGCGTCACATACGACAGGACGGCGAAGCCGGTGACCGTGACGGTGACCTACGATAAGACGACAGGCGATATGCAGGCGACGGTCGCGGAAGGCCAGAGCAATGTGACGTTCACGAACAAGTACACGACGGAGAAGACGATCACGCTTGACGGGCACAAGACGATGGAAGGCCGCGACCTGGCGGATGACTACGGCTTTGACTTCAACGCCTACAAGGTGGATGCGGACGGCAATAAGACCGGTGATCGGGTAGCGACGGGCAGCACGAACAAGGACGGCAACATCACGTTCAGCCCGGACATCAAGGTGACGCTGGCCGACATGCTGAACGAAGACGGGACGTACGCGTCCGAGAGAGACTTCAAGTATGTAGTGGAAGAGGACAAGGAAGCGGACGACGATCAGGGCGAAGTGGGTTATGCGGAAAACAAGGACCTGACGCTGCACGCGACGTACAGCAAGGCGACAGGTGAGCTTGACCTTTCATGGACGTCTGGCCTGGACAATGGCAAGGCCGAGTTCGTGAACGACTACAACACGAGCGCGAGCGCGACCCTGGACGGCAGGAAGGTGATGGAAGGCCGCGACCTGCAGGGAGGCGAGAGCTACAGCTTCAGCGTATATGCGAAGGGCGGCGTAACGGTAGCCGATGACGGCACCGCGACGGTGACAGATGCTTCCAAGAAGGTATTCGGCGGCACTGCGGCCGGACCGGACTGGAATATCAAGTTCAACGGCGGTTTCGAATATAACCTGAAGGAAGACTTTGCAATAAGAGACGAGGCCGGGAATATCACGGGCTACAAGACCGAGGAGACCTACACGTACTATGTAGTGGAGGACATCCCGGAAGAGTCGGAGAGGGCGGAAGGCGTCACATACGACCGGACGGCGAAAGAGGTGACCGTGACGGTGACCTACAACAAGGCGACGGGCGTGATGACTGCAACGGTTGATAAAGGCAAGGACGGCGTGACGTTCACGAATACGTACACGACGGAGAAGAGCCTGGGCTTTGAGCTCCAGAAAGAGCTAGAGGGCATGACCCTGACCGGCGGCCAGTTCCAGTTCAAGCTGGAGAAGAAGACCAGCGCGGACGACGCGGAGGAAGCGACGTGGGAGCAGGTCGGCGAACTTATGACCAACGACGCGGACGGCAAGGTAAGCTTCAAGGACGCGATCAAGATCTCACTGGATGACCTCAAGACGGTCGGTGCGGACGGCAGTGTGACCTATCCGACAAAGACGTTCACGTACAGGGTGAGCGAGGTCAAGGGCGATCTGACAGACATGACGTATGCGGAAGGATTCCGTGAGTTCACGGTGACGGCGTTGTATGACAAGGCGACGGGTGTGCTGACGCTTACGGATACGCTTGACCATCTGGATGGGACGTTCACGAACACCTGGAATGCGGAGGCGAGCGTGCCGTTCGAGGCGACGAAGAAGCTGGTAGGGCGTGACCTGAAGGTGGGCGAGTTCCACTTCGAGGTATACAATGCGTCTGATGTGGATGTAAAAGATGACAACACAGCAGAAGTGCACAAGGGTGCAAAGCCGGTATTCACACAGGCATCCAATGAAGTGAACGGACACGTAGCGCTTGGCACGAAGACCTACACGCCGGCGGATATCGAGAAAGTAGTCGACGGAAAGAAGACATATCCGGCGAGTACGTTGTTTGAGTATGTCGTAATCGAGGTAGTGGACGACGCGGAGGAAGGCACAGAGGAAGAGGCAGAAAGCACCATCACGTACGACAGGGTTGTGAGGAAGGTGACCGTGGAGGTGACCTACGATCAAACGACGAAGGAGATGGGCGCGTCTATCGTAAAGGATGAGACGGATGACCTGACATTCACGAACTACTACGACACGAAGAAGTCGATCACGCTGGACGGCCATAAGACTCTGGAAGGCCGCAATGCGCTGGAAGGCGAGACGTTCAGCTTCAACGTCTACAAGGCAGACGAGAAGGGCAATAAGAGCGGTGAAGCGGTAGCGACGGCCAGCACGGATGGAGAAGGCGACTTCACGTTCAAGCCGGAGATCACGATCACGCTGGACGACATGCGGACCGATGACCGCACGGATGATAAGAAAGCGACATATGCATCAACGAAAGACTTCTACTACCTGGTAGAGGAAGAAGACAGCGGCGCGGAAGGCATGACGTATGCGGCCCCGCAGTTGCTGAAGCTGCATGCGGAGTATGCCGCGGCGACGGGCGAGCTGACGATCAACTGGGTTGGCCTGACTGATAATAGGGTCGAGTTCGTAAATGACTATGACACGAATGCAGAGGCGACCATAACCGGCAAGAAGGTAATGGAGGGCCGCGACCTGCAGGAAGGCGAGACCTACAGCTTCAGCGTATACAAGCAGGACGACGTGCTGTTTGACGATGAGGGCAACGTAACGGGCACGAAGGCCGGGGCTGAGAAGGTATTCGGCGGCAGCGTGACCGGACCGGATGATACGATCACGTTCGACGGCAGTTTTGAATATGAGCTGAAAAGAGACTTTGCAATAAGAGACGAGGCCGGGAAGATCACGGGCTACAAGACTGAGGAGACCTACAGTTACTATGTAGTGGAGGACATCCCGGAAGAGTCGAAGAGGGCGGAAGGCGTCACATACGACAGGACGGCGAAGCCGGTGACCGTGACGGTGACCTACAACAAGGCGACGGGCAATATGGAGGCGACAGTCGCGGAAGGCCAGAGCAATGTGACGTTCACAAACGAGTACGACACGGAAGACACGATCGGGCTGGATGCGAACAAGACGCTGGAAGGCAGGGAGCTGAAGCAGGGCGAGTTCATCTTCACGCTGTCCGAGGGCGAGGGCCAGGATACGCTGAACATAGCGAAGGCGAGCGTGACGAACGCAGCGAACGGTACGGTGAAGTTTGCGGACGACGTGATCAAGGTGACGCTTGCGGACATGGACGGCATGGCGGAGACGGCGGAAAAGGGCGTCTACACGAAGCAGTTTAAATACACGCTGACCGAGGCCAAGACGAGCCTGAAGGGTGTGACGAACGACGCGGACAGCAAGAGAGAGCTGACGCTGACCGCGACGTACAATGAGAACACGGGCGTGCTGGAGCTGGCATGGGATACCAACATGGAAGGCCAGACGTTCATCAACACGTACGACACGGAAGCGAAGGAAAGCCTTGAGGCGGAGAAGGAGCTGAAGGGCAGGAAGCTGAAGGCAGGCGAGTTCATCTTCACGCTGTCCGAGGGCGAGGGCCAGGATACGCTGGACATCAGCAGGGCGATGGTCCTGAACGACGCGGACGGCAAGGTGAAGTTTGCGGACGGCCTGATCACGGTGACGTTTGCGGACATGGAAGGCATGGTGCAGAGCAAAGAAGATGCCAACATCTTCACGAAGGAGTTCACGTACGTGCTGACCGAGGCCAAGACGAAGCTGAAGGGCGTGACGAACGACCCGGTGAGCGCGAGGACGCTGACGCTGGAGGCGACGTACAATAAGGCGACGGGCGAGCTGGCGCTTGAGTGGAAGAATACCCCGGCGGACCTGAAGTTCACGAACACCTACGACACGGATGCGAAGACGGGCGTAGAGCTGACGAAGGAGCTGACAGGCCTTGACCTGAAGGGAAGTGCGTTCACGTTCAGGCTAGAAAAGTTGGCCAGCGGAAACGCAGGCGACAAGTATACGTTATGGCAGACGATCGCCACGGCGGCGAATGATGCGGACGGCAGGGCAAGCTTTGCGGACGCGATCGTGGTCACGCTGGATGACCTTAAGGTCAACGATGCGAACACGGCGGATAGCTATCCGGATAAGACGTTCACCTACCGCGTGAGCGAGGTGAAGCCGGATGACGCTGACGAGGCAATGATCTATGACGATGAAGTCTACACGTTCACGGTAGACGCGCACTATGACTTTGAGAACGGCGTGCTGACGCTGACGAACGATGCGCCGACGGACGGCTACACGTTCAAGAACGAGTGGACGGCGGAGGCGGGCATCCCGCTTACCGGCTTCAAGACGCAGAAGGACCTGAAGCTTGAGGAAGGCAAGTACGGCTTCGCGGTATACAATGCGGACGATGTAACGGTAGCGGAAGACGGCACGGTCACGACGACCGGTGAGCCGGTACTCGGACCGGTCACGAACGCGGCGGAGGGCGGCATCGTATTCGGCACCCTGGAGTATGACCTTGACGATATCAAGGATGCGGACGGAAACTATCCGGCCGAGACGATCTTCGAGTACAAGGTGCTTGAGCTCAAGGGAACGGATAAGGGTGTTACCTATGACCCGAGCGTCAAGACAGTCAGGGTGAAAGTGACGTACAGCATGGCGACGGGCAAGCTGGAAGCGGCACTTATAGACGGCACGGAGCTGCTGGCGTTCGTGAATGAGTATGACACGGAAGACACGATCGGCCTTGAGGCGGAGAAGGAGCTGAAGGGCAGGAAGCTGAAGGCAGGCGAGTTCATCTTCACGCTGTCTGAGGGCGAGGACCAGGATACGCTGGACATCAGCAGGGCGATGGTCCTGAACGACGCGGACGGCAAGGTGAAGTTTGCGGACGACGTGATCAAGGTGACGCTGGACGACATGGCGGATGTGCTTGCGACGCCGAGCGCGGACGGCATCTACACGAAGCAGTTCACGTACGTACTGACTGAGGCTAAGACGAAGCTGCAGGGTGTAACGAACGACGCGAACAGCAGCCGTGAGCTGACGCTGACCGCAACGTATAATAAGAATACAGGCGTGCTGGATCTGGCATGGGATACCGACATGGAAGGCCAGACGTTCATCAACACGTACGACACGGAAGCGAAGGAAAGCCTTGAGGCGGAGAAGGAGCTGAAGGGCAGGAAGCTGAAGGCAGGCGAGTTTATCTTCACGCTGTCTGAGAGCGGTGACCAGGATACTCTGGACATCAGCAGGGCGATGGTCCTGAATGACGCGGACGGCAAGGTGAAGTTTGCGGACGGCCTGATCACGGTGACGCTTGCAGACATGGCAGGCATGGTGGAGACCGAGGAAGGCAGCGGGATCTTCACGAAGGAGTTCACGTACGTGCTGACCGAGGCCAAGACAAAGCTGAAGGGCGTGACGAACGACGCGGACAGCAGCCGTGAGCTGAAGCTGGTAGCGACATACAATAACGAGAGCGGCGAACTGACGCTTGAGTGGAAGAACGCTCCGGAAGCACTGAAATTCGTGAACGAGTACGACACGTACGACACGATCGGGCTGGACGCGAACAAGACGCTGGAAGGCAGGGAGCTGAAGCAGGGCGAGTTCATCTTCACACTGTCCGAGGGCGAGGGCCAGGATACGCTGAACATAGCAAAGGCGAGCGTGACGAACGCGGCGGACGGCACGGTTAAGTTTGCGGACGACGTGATCAAGGTGACGCTGGACGATATGGCGGATGTGCTTGAGACACCGAGCGCGGACGGCATTTACACGAAGCAGTTCACGTACGTACTGACCGAGGCCAAGACGGGCCTGAAGGGTGTGACGAATGACGCGAACAGCAGCCGTGAGCTGACGCTGACCGCGACGTATAATGAGAACACGGGCGTTCTGGAGCTGGCATGGGATACCGGCATGGAAGACCAGACGTTCATCAACACGTACGACACGGAAGCGAAGGAAAGCCTTGAGGCGGAGAAGGAGCTGAAGGGCAGGAAGCTGAAGGCAGGCGAGTTCATCTTCACGCTGTCTGAGAGTGGCGACCAGGATACGCTGGACATCAGCAGGGCGATGGTCCTGAACGACGCGGACGGCACGGTGAAGTTTGCGGACGGCCTGATCACGGTGACGCTTGCGGATATGGAAGGCATGGTGCAGAGCAAAGAAGATGCCAACATCTTCACGAAGGAGTTCACGTATGTGCTGACCGAGGCTAAGACGAAGCTGAAGGGCGTGACGAACGACGCGAACAGCAGCCGTGAGCTGACGCTGGAGGCAACCTACAACAGGGCGACCGGCGAGCTGACGCTTGAGTGGAAGAACGCCCCGGCGGACCTGAAGTTCACGAACACGTACGACACGCAGGAGAAGACGGGCGTTGATCTGACGAAGGAGCTGACAGGTCTTGACTTGAAGGGAAGTGCGTTCACGTTCAGGCTGGAGAAGCAGATTGGAGCGAACGGCAAGTTTACATCCTGGCAGACGATCGCCACGGCGGCGAATGATGCGGACGGCAGGGCAAGCTTTGCGGACGCGATCGTGGTCACGCTGGATGACCTTAAGGTCAACGATGCGAACACAGCGGATAGCTATCCGGATAAGACGTTCACGTACCGCGTAAGCGAGGTGAAGCCGGATGACGCTGACGAGGCAATGATCTACGACGAGAACGCT
The DNA here is from genome assembly GCA_947627365.1 of uncultured Lachnospiraceae bacterium. GTDB lineage: Bacteria > Bacillota > Clostridia > Lachnospirales > Lachnospiraceae > Choladousia. Next base: position 36,008 of record CANQVT010000008.1, read on the forward strand.
TATACGTTCACGGTAGTCGCGCACTATGACTTTGCGAGCGGCACGATCGAGCTGACGAACAATGCGGATCCGGACGGCTACACGTTTGAGAACGAGTGGACGGCGGAGGCGAGCATCCCGCTTACCGGCTTTAAGACGCAGAAGGACCTGAAGCTTGAGGCTGGCAAGTACAGCTTCGCGGTATACAAGGCGGACGATGTAACGGTAGCGGAAGACGGTACGGTCACGACGACCGGTGAGCCGGTACTCGGACCGGTCACGAACGCGGCGGAGGGCGGCATCGTATTCGGTACGCTGGAGTATGACCTTGACGATATCGTGAAGGATGGCGAGTATCCGGCTGAGACGGTATTCGAGTACAAGGTGCTTGAGCTCAAGGGAACGGATAAGGGCGTTACCTATGACCCGAGCGTGAAGACGGTCAAGGTGAAAGTGACGTACAGCATGGCGACGGGCGAATTGAAAGCGGCGCTGATAGACGGCTCTGAGCTCCTGGCATTCGTGAACGAGTACGACACGGAAGACACGATCGGCTTCGAGGCGGCGAAGGAGATGCACGGCCGTGAGCTGACAGAGGAAGACGTATTCACGTTTACGCTGACGGCGGACGATGAAGCATACGCGGGAACAGTCCAGACGGCGACGGCTGAGAACGACGCAAACGGCGCGATCACGGGCTTCAAGGATAGCGCGATCAAGGTAACGCTGGACGACATGGCGGATGTGCTCGCGACGCCGAGCGCGGACGGCATCTACACGAAGCAGTTCAGCTACACGCTGACCGAGTCCGGCGAGAGGCCGAGCGTGACGAATGATCCGAACGCGAAGCATCTGACGGTGACGGCGACCTACGACAAGAACAGCGGCGATCTGAAGCTGATGCTGACGAAGTGGGATAACCTGACGTTCATCAATACGTACGAGGCGACGGGCAGCGTACCGGCAGGCGGCCTGAAGAAGGTAAACGGCAAGCCTGTGACGTCTGAGCAGATCGAACGCCTGAATAAACTGGTTGAGTTCCAGCTTGAGCAGGTGGACGGCGCGAAGGTTACGCCGCTTGAAAGCAAGAGCCTTGGTGCGGACGGAACGTTCAAGTTTACGGATCTTGCCTATACGCAGGATGACATTGGAAATACCTATACGTACCGGATCAAGGAGTCCCAGATCGCGGATGACGATGAGATGGGCGGCTACACGGTAGACGGTACGGTATATACCTTCATGGTGAAGGTAGAAGACAGCGACGAGCACGACGGCACACTGAAGCTGACGGTGACGGATGCGGAGGGCAATGTCGCCGAGGGCGAGCCGAAGCTTGAGGCAGAGTTTGACAATGAGCTGACGGTTGAGTTCCATGTGAACAAGACAGAGGTCGGCGATAACAGCAAGGAAGTTGAAGGCGCGAGGCTCACCGTATATGAAGTGACGACGGACGAGAACGGCGACACTGTTGAGACGGAGGTCGACAGCTGGATCTCGAAGGAGGGCGAGACGCATGACTTCGGCGATAAGCTGGAGGAAGGCAAGAGCTATGTGCTTCGCGAGACAGTTGCTCCGGACGGATACGCTTACACGACGGATATCGAGTTCAGCGTGACGGACAACGGCGAGATCGAGACAGGTATGCCGAAGACGACCGATGAGGACGGCAACGACACGTATCTGGTAGAGGATGCACCGCTGCACTTCAACGTGAACAAGACGGAGGTTGGCGACAATAGCAAGGAAGTCGCGGACGCGGAGATCACGGTATACGAGCTGACGACGGACGAGGAAGGCAACACGGTTGAGACGAAGGTCGACAGCTGGATCTCGAAGGAAGGCGAGACGCACGACTTCGGCGGCAAGCTGAAGGCAGGCGGCAGCTACGTGATGCGTGAGACGGTCGCTCCGGACGGATATGCGTACACGAACGACATCGAGTTTACGGTTGACAAGGACGGCAAGGTGACGACCGACGCTCAGACGGTAATGGATGAGGACGGCAACCCGGTATACCTGGTAGAGGATGCGCCGCTGCACTTCAACGTGAACAAGACGGAGATCGGCGACAACAGCAAGGAAGTCGCGGACGCGGAGATCACAGTATACGAGCTGACAACGGACGAGGAAGGCAACCGCGTAGAGACGAAGGTCGACAGCTGGACCTCGAAGGCAGGCGAGACGCACGACTTCGGCGATAAGCTGAAGGCAGGCGGAAGCTACGTGATGCGTGAGACGGTCGCTCCGGACGGATATGCATACACGAACGACATCGAGTTCACGATTGACAAGAATGGCAAGGTGACGACCGACGCCCAGACGGTGACGGATGAGGACGGCAACACGGTATACCTCGTAGAGGATGCGCCGCTGCACTTCAACGTGAACAAGACGGAGGTCGGCGACAACAGCAAGGAAGTCGCGGGCGCGGAGATCACGGTATACGAGCTGACGACGGACGAGGAAGGCAACACAGTTGAGACGAAGGTCGACAGCTGGACCTCGAAGGAAGGCGAAACGCACGACTTCGGCGATAAGCTGAAGGCAGGCGGAAGCTACGTGATGCGTGAGACGGTCGCTCCGGACGGATATGCATACACGAACGACATCGAGTTCACGATTGACAAGAATGGCAAGGTGACGACCGACGCCCAGACGGTGACGGATGAGGACGGCAACACGGTATACCTCGTAGAGGATGCGCCGCTGCACTTCAACGTGAACAAGACGGAGGTCGGCGACAACAGCAAGGAAGTCGCGGGCGCGGAGATCACGGTATACGAGCTGACGACGGACGAGGAAGGCAACACAGTTGAGACGAAGGTCGACAGCTGGACCTCGAAGGAGGGCGAGACGCACGACTTCGGCGATAAGCTGAAGGCAGGCGGCAGCTACGTGATGCGTGAGACGGTCGCTCCGGACGGATATGCATACACGAACGACATCGAGTTCACGGTTGACAGGGACGGCAAGGTGACGACCGACGCCCAGACGGTAACGGATGAGGACGGCAATACGGTATACCTCGTAGAGGATGCGCCGCTGCACTTCAACGTGAACAAGACGGAGGTCGGCGACAACAGCAAGGAAGTCGCGGGCGCGGAGATCACGGTATACGAGCTGACGACGGACGAGGAAGGCAACACAGTTGAGACGAAGGTTGACAGCTGGACCTCGAAGGAGGGCGAGACGCACGACTTCGGCGACAAGCTGAAAGCAGGCGGAAGCTACGTGATGCGTGAGACGGTCGCTCCGGACGGATACGCTTACACGAACGACATCGAGTTCACGGTTGACAAGGACGGCAAGGTGACGACCGACGCCCAGACGGTGACGGATGAGGACGGCACCCCGGTATATCTGGTAGAGGATGCACCGCTGCACTTCCATGTTGACAAGGTTGAGCTTGGCAACGGCGAGGAGCTGGATGGCGCAGAGCTTACAGTATATGAAGTGACGACAGATGAGAACGGAAACCGCGTGGAGACGAAGGTTGACAGCTGGACTTCGAAGAAGGGTGAGAACCACGATTTCGGCGGCAAGTTGAAAGCAGGCGGAAGCTATGTGCTCCGCGAGGAGCTTGCCCCGGCCGGATATGCTTACACAAGCGATATCGAATTTACGGTCGACAAGGACGGCAAGGTTGCGGCGGATATGCCGACGACAACAGACGCGGATGGCAACACGGTTTACCTGGTAGAGGATGCGCCGATCATCGGCTCCGTGACTCTGAGAAAGACGAGCGAGGCGAACGGTGAGGTGCTGGCAGGCGCGGCGTTCCAGCTGTACTACAAGACCGATGAGACTGAGAGCGGATGGGCGCTGTACAACAACGCGGCGTATGTGACCGGCATCGATGGCACGCTGACAATCGGCGGCCTGACGGCAAACGATTACTACTTCGTCGAGACGGAGGCTCCGGAAGGATTCGTCATCGCGACGGATGAGGACGGTAAGCCGAAGCAGTATCCGTTCACAATCGGCCCGGATGAGGCAGACAAGACAAAGGCAGAGGTATCCGTGACGCTGGACGTGACGAACGCTCCGGAGGAAGAGGATACGAAGCTTGTGGTGACGAAGCAGCTGGTATACGACAACGAGCTCTGGAACGCAGTGGATGCGACCTTCTATGTGGCTCTGTTTGACGACGAGGCGCTGACGAACCGCGTATCTGAGGTTCAGGCAATCGAGTTCAAGGATAGAAATACTTCCTCGACGACGTTCGAGAACCTTGAGGCTGGTAAGACATACTATGTAGCTGAGACGCTTGAGGACGGCACGGTAGTCAACGACATCGGCGGCGTTCTGGCGACAGGCGAGATGTACACGGCAGACTTCTACAACGACAATGTCGTGACGGTTGAGAAGGGCGATGGAACGACGGTGCTCTACTTCCGCAATGTGTTCACGGAGATTCCGGAGGAATTCTACCGTGAAGGCAGGCTGACGATCACGAAGCAGCTGCTCGGGGCGGACGGCGTGCTCAAGGCGAGCAACAAGACGTTCTACGCAGGAATCTTCGCTGACGCTGAGTTCACGAAGCTTTCTGAGGATGTATCGCAGAACATCGTGAAGCTGGCACTCGAGGGCAAATCTTCCGTATCCGATATCGTGACTGTCACGGTTCCGGAGGATGGAGAGACGACCGTATACGTGACCGAGGTTGACAAGAACGGCAATCCGGTAGCAGGCTCGGCGTCGTTCCGCTACGACGTATCAGTGGACGGCACGGCTGTCACGATGGATGTGGATCATCTGGAGGGCAAGGTCGTGATCACGAACCAGGAGCGTGAGAAGGAGACCGAGACGGAAGGCTACTACGAGGATGAGACGGATACGGTTCCGGAGAAGACAAAGGCCGTGAAGACGGGTGATGAGACGCCGATCGCGCTCTATATCGGACTGTTGCTGGCGGCGGCAGTGCTGCTGATCGCAGCGTTCCTGCTGAAGCGCAGAAAGAAGAACAGAGGCTAAGGCTGATCGGAGGAGTTTGGACCTGATCCGGCAGTAAAAGAAACAAGGCAATACAAGATAAGCAGGGGGCGTCGCAGATTTGCGGCGCCTCTTTTCTCGGGCCTTTTGCCAAGGGTTGGACAGAAATTCTGCTCCTGTCTGAAAAAACAGTGGATTTTTCGCGGGGGATAAAGTAAAATAGCGTAGATTAACCGATCAATCTGAGGTGAATATAGATGAAAACAGAAGAAAGGCAGAAGGCGGATCATACTCGTGAGGCGCGGCGAGGTGAGAGAGTGGATCACAATCACCAGAAGAAGATCGCTGTGATCAATGATTTCTCGGGCTTCGGGCGCTGCTCGATCGCGGTGGCGCTCCCTATCATTTCCGCGATGAAGATTCAGTGCTGCCCGGTCCCGACGTCGATTTTTTCTAACCACACGGGTTTCGACAGCTTTTTTTTCGAGGACTACACGGATCGGATGCAGGCATATATTGATGAGTGGAAGAAGCTGGGGCTGGAGTTTAAGGGCATCAGCAGCGGTTTTCTCGGCTCGAAGGAGCAGATCCGGATCGTGATACGCTTCTTCCGGGAATTCCGGAAGGAGGATACGATCATTGTCGTGGATCCGGTCATGGGAGATTACGGAAAGCCGTATCCGACATACACGCCGCAGATGTGCGAGGAGATGAAGAAGCTTGTGGCCTACGCGGACATCCTGACGCCGAACCTGACGGAGGCGTGCATCCTGACGGATACGCCGTACCATGCGGATCACTGGAGGATGAAGGAGATCGTCGGCCTCGCGGAGAAGCTTGGCGCACTCGGGCCGTCGAAGGTGGTAATTACCGGGATTCCACAGGGGGAGTTTATCGCGAATTACTGCCACGAGCAGGGGCAGCCTGGCAAGATCCGGCGCACGCACAAGGTAGGCACGCAGCGCTCCGGGACCGGGGATATCTTCGCGGCGATCATTGCGGCGGATGCGGTCAACGGCGTGCCGTTTCAGGATTCCGTGCGCAAGGCGTCGCTTTTTGTGAAGCGTTGCATTGAGCGGTCGATTGAGCTGGATTTGCCGCTCACGGACGGGGTGTGCTTCGAGGAAGTGCTGCACAGATTGTCGTAACGGGCCGGGATACCCGCTGCCCAGGCTGTAGGGAGCTGACTCTCATTTTCACTCGAATTGCTGCAACAGATAAATTTGTCTGACTTTTGCGATTTTGCCTTTTATGTACCATAAACAATTGTTGCAGTTTGGATAATTGTATGGCATAATAAAATGAAGGGTTGCTGTCCGAAGCGGCGATATAGGATTCAAGGAAAGTGAGGTGCGAATATCATGGCGGAGCAGGTGTTGAAGGCGAAGATGCTCGGCGGGTTTTCTATTTACTATGAGGGTCGTGAGATTGCGCTGGATCGCAACACGACTTCGAAGTCGATGCAGCTTCTGCAGATCCTCCTGATGAATATTGAGGCCGGCGGGATCGCGAAGACCAGCCTGGCGGATGCGCTCTATGGGCGCGAGGAGGTCGAGAACAAAAACGGAAGCCTGAACAATACGATCTTCCGCCTGAAGAAGCAGCTCAAGGCGGGGGGATTCCCCGAGGCGAATTATGTTGTGATCAAGAGGGGTATGTGCCGCTGGGAGGACGAGGCAATCCCGGTGCAGGTGGACGCGATCGAGTTCGAAAAGCTGATCGAGAAAGGGAAGAAGGAAGAGGATCCGGCCGCGAAGACGGAGACTTTTCTGGAGGCATGCCGTCTCTACACCGGCGAGTTTTTGCCGAACATGGTCGGTGAGGATTGGGTCGCCGTGCGCAACGTGCATTATCAGGAGCTTTATGAGGAGAGCCTGAAGGAGCTGTTCGGTCGGCTGCAGGAGGAAGAGCGCTACGACGACATTTTCCAGCTTGCGACCACGGCCGCCGCGATTTATCCGTTTGACGATTGGGCGCTTTGGCAGATCGACAGCTTGATTGCGATGTCCCGCTTCCGTGAGGCGATGGAGATCTACGAGAAGGTGACGAAGCTGTTTTTCGACGAGCTGGGGCTGCCGCCTTCGCCGGAGATGCTCAGCCGCGCGCACCTGATGGCGGAGCGGATCTCGCAGTCGTCCGGGGTGATTCATGATATCAAGCAGAGGATAAGGGAGAGGCAGAGGTTTCCGGGCGCTTATTATTGTACATATCCGAGTTTTGTCGATATCTACCATGTGATCAGCCGTATGATGGAGCGCAACGGGATGTCGGTGTATCTCATGCTGTGTACGCTGAAGCACACGGGAGGAGAGATGGGCTCCGCGGAGAAGGAGCAGCTGATCTCGAAGGCGCTGCGCGATTCGATCATGGAGGTGCTGCGGCGCGGGGATTTCTACACGCGGTACAATACGCAGCAATATCTGATCATGCTGCCGGAGATCAATCAGGAGAACTGTGCGAAGGTTTCCGCCCGGATCGACCGCGCGTTCAGCAAAAAGGTGCGCAGGAGCGATTTCCAGGTGAATTATTATGTCGCGTCCGTGGCTGAGATCGACGAGGACGCCGCGGATGAGAAGCCGAAGTTCCGCAGTGCCGGGCCGGTATGGAGCCAGCTGGACGGAGAAAAGGGTGAGGAGGTATCGTGATTGAGTGACAGTCAGAGTTTTTTCAGGATCGGTGTCGCCGCGCCCAACCTCATGGTGATCTGTATCGACAGCGGTGCCGGGGGAAGCGAGCCGGGACGGCTGTACAGCTGCTATAGCCGGGAGCCGGCCAGATTCGAGGATCAGTATCAGCTGCTGCTGATGATGGAGCAGGTCATGGAGAAGATCAATTATCCACAGGCTTCTGTGGCCCTGCGCCGGTATGGGAATACCGGGGGAAAGAAAGAGGCCGTGGAGTATGCGAGGCGTGAGCGGCCGGCCAAGGTGATGGAGCAGACGGAGCTCTTGGATTACAGGGGCGAGCGGGCCACGTACGCGGTTCGCGTCCAGTACCGTCAGAACGCGACCTGGCAGGGCGAGCTCGTGTGGCTGGAGCATGATGAGGCGCACAGCTTCACAAGTGAGCTGGAGTTGTTGAAATTGATCGACAGTATGAGAGACAGATAGGGAGTCGACTGTGTCTGCACATGCAGAGCAGCCGGCTCGATTTTTTTGCTGGATTATCGTGCAAGATTAGCAATAATTTACTTGAGATTCGCACGATAACGTAGTAATATATACAAATAGACTAGTTTTTTTGCCAGAATTTTTTGGAGAAGTGTTTATTATGAAGAAGATGCTGTTTGTATACAATCCTCGGTCGGGGAAAGGGCTGATTCGAAATAATCTGTCTACGATTGTGGAGACATTTGCCGCGGGCGGATATGAGGTGACGGTGCACCCGACGAGTGGGGAGCGGGACGCGCGGGAGAAGGTAAAGGAGCGTGCGAAGGATTTTGAGCTGATCGCCTGCTGTGGCGGCGACGGCACGCTCGACGAGGTAGTCGCCGGGCTGATGGACAGCGGGGTAAAGCGCCCGATCGGCTATATTCCCGCGGGCAGCACGAACGATTTCGGCAACAGCCTGGGCATCCCGAAGCAGATGGATCAGGCGGCGAAGCTGATCGTGGAGGGAGAGATCTTTCCCTGCGATATTGGCCGTTTCAATGAGGAGTATTTCGTGTATGTGGCGGCGTTCGGAGCGTTTACAGACGTGTCGTACCAGACGAATCAGGACATGAAGAATATGCTCGGGCACGCGGCGTATCTGCTCGAGGCCATGAAGCGCATGGGTACATGGAAGAGCCGCTGGATGTATGTCGAGAGCGAGGAGTTCTGTGATGAGGGCGAGTTTGTGTTCGGCATGATCACGAATTCAAATTCAGTCGGCGGGTTTAAGGGTCTTCCGGGGCACAACATAGAGCTAAACGACGGTCTGTTTGAGGTGACGCTGGTGCGCAATCCGCAGAACCTCATCGACTGGCAGGAGATCATCACGGCGGTTCTGACGCGCGAGGAGACGTCCGGGAAGGTCGTGCGCTTCAAGACAAATCGGCTGAAGATTCTCTCAAAGGAGCCGATCGCGTGGACAAGGGACGGAGAGAACGGCGGCGAGCACACGGAGGTGGAGCTTGTCAATCTGCAGCAGGTGTTGGATATCATCGTGGACACGGCGATGGAGCCGGTGATGCACGAGATTGTGTCGTAAATATAATGTGCGGAGGCGCATTTATAGAAATATGTGAATTCAACAGGAAACGGAGGAAAAGAATATGCTGTATGCAGGAATTGATCTCGGAACGTCGGCGGTGAAGCTGCTTTTGATGGACGAGAAGGGGAAGATTCAGAAGATCGTGTCGAGGGAGTATCCGATCTATTTCCCGAATCCGGGATGGTCGGAGCAGAAGCCGGAGGACTGGTATGCTCAGATGATCGAGGGGCTGAAGGAGCTGTTCGCGGATTGCGATAAGAGCCAGGTGGCAGGTATCAGTTTCGGCGGCCAGATGCACGGGCTTGTGATCCTGGACAAGGACGACAATGTGATCCGCCCGGCGCTTTTGTGGAACGATGGACGTACTTTTGAGGAGTGCGATTACCTGAACAATGTGATTGGCAAGGAGAAGCTTTCCGAGTACACGGCGAACATTTCCTTTACCGGATTTACCGCGCCGAAGGTACTCTGGGTGAAGAATAAGGAGCCGGAGAATTTCGCGAAGATCGCGAAGATCATGCTTCCGAAGGATTACATCGCGTACAAGCTTTCGGGCGTACATTGCACGGATGTGTCGGACGCGTCCGGCATGCTGATGTTCGACGTGCGGAACCGCTGCTGGTCGAAGGAGATGCTGGAGATCTGCGGCGTGCGCGAGGAGCAAATGGCGAAGATCTTCGAGAGCTACGAGGCGGTCGGGACGATCCTCCCGGAGATCGCGGCGCAGCTTGGGATTCCGGAGACGGTCAGGATCGTGGCGGGCGCAGGCGACAACGCGGCTGCGGCGGTTGGTACGGGCACGGTTGGCGACGGCATGTGCAACATCTCGCTCGGCACGAGCGGCACGATCTTCATCTCCTCGGAGAAGTTCGGCGTGGATAAGTTCAACGCGCTGCACGCGTTCGCACATGCGGACGGGCATTACCATCTGATGGGCTGCATGCTATCCGCGGCCTCCTGCAACAAGTGGTGGATGGACGAGATCATCGGCACGAAGGATTACGCGGCCGAGCAGGCGGCGATCAGTAAGCTCGGTGAGAATCATGTATTCTTCCTTCCGTACCTGATGGGCGAGCGTTCCCCGCACAACAACCCGAACGCCCGCGCGACCTTTATCGGCATGACGATGGACACGACGCGCGCCGACATGACGCAGGCGGTGCTCGAGGGTGTGGCGTTCGCGTTGAGGGATTCGCTTGAGGTGGCGAAGGCTCTGGGCATCAAGATCGAACGCACGAAGATCTGCGGCGGCGGCGCGAAGAGTCCGCTGTGGAAGAAGATCATCGCGAACGTGCTGAACCTCAAGGTGGACGTGATCGAGAGCGAGGAGGGCCCGGCGCTCGGCGGCGCGATGCTGGCGGCTGTTGCCTGCGGCGAGTTCGCGTCCGTGGAGGAAGCGGCGGCGAAGCTCGTGCGCATCATCGACACGGTGGAGCCGGAGCCGGAGCTGGTTGCGAAGTACGAGGCGCGCTACGCGCAGTTCAAGGAGATCTATCCGACCTGCAAGCCGCTGTTTGAGATCATTCACTAAGTCATGCACGATTGCTGATAGAAATACTTTAGCAGAAAAAAGAATATAAAGAACAAATGAGAAGGATAATGCCTTTAGCCGGGCAGCCGGTGGGGTGCGATATCACTGTTTCCGAGTCTTGCGGAAGGAGTGGTTGCTTATGTCTACATACGAAGAGTTCATGGTTTTGCTTGTATTTGCCGGACTAGTTGTAGCAATTTTGGACTTGTATACTAAGACTAAGAAATAGCACCCCCGCTTCGGAAAAGTAAGGTGCTATTTCTCATAGTTCTTTATATCGCCGGAAACGGATAGGTGTCGTCTATCGCCCCGGCTGTCTTGCTAAGGGCATTATAACATAATCATGCAGTTGTGTGCAAGGATATAATTTATTTTTTATATAAAGGAGGGTTTACTATGGAGATCAAAAAAGTGACGGATGCGGCGTTCCGTAAGTACGGCCGAGTCGTCGACAACGTGGATTTCACGGGGCTCGTGGAGAAGCTGGCCGAGACGCCCTGCCCGGCGGACACCGTGTACGAGCCGTCGGTAGCGCTTCTTGAGGCGCTTCCGGTGTTTGAAGAGCTGAAGACGAAGACCTACGGCGAGCTGCCGATTCAGATCGGTTACTGCAACGGCAACAATTATAAGCTCAACGCGCTGGAGTATCATCGCTCCTCGGAGATCAATGTGGCGGGGACGGACGCGATCCTGCTCGTGGGCTGGCAGCCGGACATCGCGGACGACGGCACCTACGACACGTCGAAGGTGGAGGCGTTTCTGCTCCCGAAGGGGACGGCGGTGGAGGTATATGCGACGACTCTGCATTACGCGCCGTGCAACGCTGCCGAGGGCGGCTTCCGCGTGGCGATCGTGCTTCCGAAGGACACGAACCTGCCGCTTGAGAAGGACCACGCAGGCGGAGAGGACGCGCGCCTGACTGCGAAGAATAAGTGGCTGATCGGGCATCCGGAGGGAGGACTTCCCGAGGGCTCGCCGCTGGGGCTGGTGGGAGAGAATATCTGCCTGAAGTAAAAGCGGGTTATGTCCGGACGACGATACATAGTCCGAATTGCGGATGAATGAGATTGAAAGTGCCGGGCGTCATTATAGTACGTGACAGCGCAACGCTGTTTACAAAAATAAAAATTATTTAAGTAGGAGGATAAAGCAATGAACAACATTCCAAAAGTAAAAATCGGTATTGTGGCCGTGAGCCGCGACTGTTTCCCGGAATCCCTTTCCGTGAACAGAAGAAAGGCTCTGATCGACGCCTACAAGGCGAAATACGACGAGGCTGACATCTACGAGTGTCCGATCTGCATCGTGGAGAGCGAGATCCACATGGTGCAGGCGCTCGAGGACGTCAAGGCGGCAGGCTGCGAGGCTCTGGTCGTTTATCTCGGCAACTTTGGTCCGGAGATCTCCGAGACGCTTCTTGCGAAACATTTCGACGGCCCGGCGATGTTCATCGCGGCGGCTGAGGAGAGCCAGAACGATCTGAGCGACGGCAGAGGCGACGCGTACTGCGGCATGCTCAACGCGAGCTACAACCTCAAGCTGAGAAACATCAAGGCTTACATTCCGGAGTATCCGGTGGGCACGGCGGCTGAGTGCGCGGACATGATCCACGACTTCGTGCCGATCGCGCGCGCAATCGTCGGTCTCAAGAACCTGAAGATCATAAGCTTCGGTCCGCGTCCGCTGAATTTCCTGGCGTGCAACGCTCCGATCAAGCAGCTCTACAATCTGGGTGTGGAGATCGAGGAGAACTCCGAGCTCGACCTGTTCGAGGCGTTCAATAAGCATGCGGGCGACGCGCGTATCCCGGACGTTGTGAAGGATATGGAGAATGAGCTCGGCGCCGGCAACAAGAAGCCGGAGGTTCTCGCGAAGCTTGCGCAGTATGAGCTGACGCTGCTCGACTGGATCGAGGATCACAAGGGCTACCGCAAGTACGTGGCGATCGCGGGCAAGTGCTGGCCGGCGTTCCAGACACAGTTCGGCTTCGTTCCGTGCTATGTCAACAGCCGTCTGACCGGCAGAGGCATCCCGGTATCTTGCGAGGTGGATATCTACGGCGCGCTGTCCGAGTACATCGGCACCTGCGTGAGCGACGACATCGTGACGCTGCTTGACATCAACAACTCCGTTCCGGACGACATGTACGAGCAGTCCATCAAGGGCAAGTTCAATTATACGCACAAGGATACCTTCATGGGCTTCCACTGCGGCAATACCTGCTCCTCCAAGCTGACGAGCTTCAGCATGAAGTATCAGAAGATCATGGCGAGAAGCCTTCCGATCGAGGTGACGAACGGCACGCTCGAGGGCGACATCATCCCGGGCGACATTACATTCTTCCGTCTGCAGAGTACCGCGGACAACATTCTCCGCGCGTACGTGGCGCAGGGCGAGGTGCTTCCGGTGGCGACCTGCTCCTTCGGCGGCATCGGCGTGTTCGCAATTCCGGAGATGGGACGCTTCTATCGCCACGTCCTGATCGAGGGCAACTATCCGCATCACGGCGCGGTGGCGTTCGGACATCACGGCAAGGCTCTGTTCGAGGTGTTCAAGTACATCGGCGTATGCCCGGACGAGATCGGCTACAACCATCCGGCGAGCGTACCGTACAGGACAGAGAATCCGTTCGCGTAAGATACAGGGAGAGCAGCTATGAAAAAGCAACCATTTGGAACCATGAAAGACGGCTCGGAGACATCGCTCTATTCCTTCACGAACCGGAATAACGTGACGATGGCGGTGACGGATCTGGGCGCGACGCTCGTAAACCTGTTCGTGCCGGACAAGTCCGGGAAGCTTCTGGACGTCGTGCTCGGTTACGATACGGCGCAGGAGTATCTGGACCATGACAGCTTCTTCGGAACGGTCATCGGGCGCAGCGGGAACCGTATCGACAAGGCAAAGTTCACGATCAACGGGAAAGAGTACCATCTGGCGGTGAATGATAATGAGAATAATCTTCACAGCGGCCCGAACGGTTACGAGCAGCGCAGATGGACGGTCGGCGCGGTGGATGAGGCGAAGAACAGCATCCGCTTCGAGCTGGAGAGCCCGGACGGGGATCAGGGATATCCCGGGAACTTTCACATCGCGGTGACGTACACGCTGACCGATGACAACGAGGTGATCCTGCACTACGAGGGCAAGTCCGACGCGGATACCGTCGCGAACATGACGAACCATTCATATTTCAATCTGGCGGGGCACGACAGCGGTATCGTCGAGGGACAGCTTCTGCAGCTTTGCGCGCAGGCGTACACGCCGGTGCGCGATCATCAGGCGATCCCGACCGGGGAGCTTGCGCCGGTGGAGGGCACGCCGTTCGACTTCCGTGTGATGAAGCCGATCGGACGCGATATAGGCGCAGACTGCGAGCAGCTGCATTTTGTGGGCGGCTACGATCACAATTTCGTGTGCGACGGGCCTGCCGGTGAGTTTCGCAAGATTGCCGAAGCGCATTGCGAGGCGAGCGGGATCACGATGGAGGTGTTCACGGACTGCTGCGGCGTCCAGTTCTACGCGGGCAACGCGATCGTGCCACAGACGGGCAAGGGCGGCGCTTCCTACGGAAAACGCAACGGCTTCTGTCTGGAGTCGCAGTTCTATCCGAACGCGATCAATCAGGCCGGCTTCCCATCGCCGCTTCTGAAGGCGGGAGAGCCGTACGATACGAAGACGGGCTATAAGTTTTCCGTGAAGTAGGACGGAAAAAGCAGATTACAAAACGACGAGGCAGGGCGTAAGGCCCTGCCTTTTCTAGCACAAAAATGCGAAACTTTTCGCAAAATAATCCAGATGCCATCACCTCTTATTTTTCAAAACAAAAATTGACAGACAGATCAAAAATCATTCCATTTTTTGCAGATTACCTCCGTGATAGCATGATTACAGTCGCAGTATAGGACTGTGATCAAACTATATCAACAGAAAACAGGAGGTAGAACATGAAAAAGAGTTTAGTAGTTTTGGCTGCACTGGCGACTGCTACCATGATGGCAGTTCCGGCAAGCGCAGAGGGCGAGCTGATTGGTATCGCGATGCCGACGCAGTCTCTGGAGCGTTGGAACCGTGACGGCAGCTATCTTGAGGAGCAGTTCAAGGCCGCGGGTTACGAGGTAGATCTTAAGTTCTCCGACAACGAAGTTGACCAGCAGGTGAACGACATCCAGAACATGATCTCCAACGGCGCGAAGCTTCTTGTTGTTTCCGCTATCGATGGCGAGGCGCTGAACACGGTTATGGACGAGGCTGTTGAGGCCGGTATCCCGGTTATCGCATACGATCGTCTGATCATGCATGACGGTTCTTCTTACTATGTATCCTTCGATAACTACACCGTAGGTACTCTGCAGGGCCAGTTCGTAGTGGATACGTTGGATCTCGAGAACGCAGGCGACGCTGTTTACAACATCGAGTTCACCGCGGGCGATCCGGCTGACAACAACGCTGGCTTCTTCTTCAACGGTGCATTCGACGTTCTGAAGCCGTACATCGATGCAGGCACTCTGAACGTGGTTTCCGGCCAGACCGATTTCGATTCCGTTGCTACGCCGGCATGGGATACGCAGACCGCTCTTGAGAGAATGCAGAACATCCTTGCTTCCTACTATGCAGACGGCACGCAGCTCGACGTTGCGCTTTGCTCCAACGACTCCACCGCTCTTGGCGTTACCCAGGCGATCGAGTCTGACTACGCTGGCGACAACACGGTTCTGATCACAGGTCAGGACGGCGACGAGGCGAACCTTGCGAACATCGTTGACGGCAAGCAGTCCATGACGGTTTACAAGGCCGTTGCGAACGAGGCAGTCGTTACTCTGGATCTGGCTAAGGCGATCCTTGCGGGCGACACGATTGACGCGGGCCTCATCGATGCATCCGGCTGGGATTTCGAGTGCGCATATGACACAGAGTCCTACAACACGTCTGAGGGCCACAACTGCCCGTCCTTCCTTCTGGTGCCGACCGTTGTTACGACTGACAACCTGCAGGAAGCTCTGGTAGACCCGGGCTACTACACGATGGACGACGACGGATACCTTCATCCGACCAACTAATCAGTAGCTCAGACAAAAGAAAAAGAGTAAAAAGGTTAAAAAGCGGGCGGGGCAGTGCCCCGCCCTGTTTTTGAGAGAGGGGGTACCATCTTGGCAGACAATATTCTGGTAATGGAACACATTACGAAAGAGTTCCCCGGTGTCAAGGCCCTGGACAATGTCAACCTGGAGGTTCAAAGAGGCGAGATCCACGCGCTGATCGGAGAGAACGGCGCAGGGAAGTCCACCCTGATGAACGTCCTGAGCGGCCAGTATCCTTACGGAAGCTATACCGGCACAGTTACCTATGAAGGAAAAGAGTGTCACTTCAAAAAACTGAGCGACAGCGAGGCGGAGGGAATCGTCATCATCCATCAGGAGCTTGCGTTGATCCCGCTGCTCTCCATCGGGGAAAATATGTTCCTCGGAAATGAGATCAAGAATAGTCTCGGCTACATCGACTGGGACAAGACATACAGTGAAGCCGAAAAACATATGGCGCAGGTCGGCCTGCACGAATCCGCGCAGACGCTGATCAAGGATATCGGCACTGGCAAGCAGCAGCTTGTAGAGATCGCGAAGGCGTTTTCAAAGAAGGTGAAGCTGCTGATCCTTGATGAGCCGACATCATCCTTAAACGACGAAGACGCGAAAATGCTGTTGGACCTTCTGATGGAGTTCAAGAAGAACGGTCTGACATCCATTATCATTACACATAAATTGAACGAGATCATCTACTGCGCGGACCGCGTGACGATCCTGCGCGACGGCAGCACGATCGAAACGCTGACGAAGGGCGTGGATGATCTGAGCGAGGACCGTATCATCAAAGGCATGGTCGGCCGTTCTATGGACGACCGTTATCCAAGCCGCGAGCACAGGATATCCGACGAGGTTCTGCTGGAGGCGAAGGACTGGACCGTCCATCATCCGATCTATACGGAGAAGATCGTGGACGATCATATCTCCTTCAAGGTACATAAGGGAGAAGTGGTCGGATTCTCCGGACTGCAGGGTGCGGGGCGGACGGAGCTCGCGATGTCCGTGTTCGGCAAGAGCTACGGAACAGGGATTTCCGGAGAACTGTATATCAGGGGGCAGAAGGTGGATCTGAAGGATCCGCGCGCGGCGATCCAGCACGGACTCGCCTACGTAACGGAAGACCGGAAGACCAACGGCCTGATCCTGGACAAATCGATTCGCTTCAATACGACGCTGGCCCGTATCAATAAGGTCTGCAAAAACGGGATCATCGACGTCGACAAGGAAGTACATGAGGCGGAGCTGATCACAAAGGAGATGGGCACGAAGACGCCGAGCAATGAACAGCAGATCGGCAATCTTTCCGGCGGCAACCAGCAGAAGGCGCTGCTCGGTAAGTGGATGTTCGCGGAGCCGGACATCCTGATCCTCGATGAGCCGACGCGCGGTATCGACGTGGGCGCGAAGTATGACATCTACTGCCTGATCAATGAGATGGTGTCGAATGGAAAGGCGGTCATCATGATCTCCTCCGAGATGCCCGAGCTGCTCGGCATGTGCGACCGCATTTACGTCATGAGCGAGGGCAGATTGGCTGGAGAGCTCGACGCGAAGGAAGCAACGCAGGAGAAGATCATGGGTATGATTATGCAGAATGTCTGACGACACGGATGGCGACTGACACAATGAGAAAGGAGAAACAATGAAATGAATGGAAAGGTGAAAGATTTCCTTACAAAATATACGATGGTTCTCGCTTTGATCGTCGTATTTGCTCTGTTTAGCTTTTTGACTGACGGCAGACTGCTGTTCGCGCAGAACATGTCCAACCTTCTCCTGCAGAACGGTTACGTGCTTGTGCTTGCCTGCGGTATGCTGCTGTGTATCCTGACGGGCGGTAACATCGACCTGTCCGTAGGTTCTGTCAACTGCCTGGTCGGCGGCGTCGCGGCGGTGCTGATCAGCAACATGGGGTTCAACCCGTTCCTGACTATCCTGCTCTGCCTGCTGATCGGTGTTGCGGTAGGCGTATGGCAGGGTTACTGGATCGGCTATGTGCGCATCCCGCCGTTCATCACGACGCTGGCCGGCATGTTTATCTTCCGCGGATTTGGACGTCTGGTGCTGGACAACAAGACGGTAGCGATCCAGAACAAATCGTTCCTGAACGTATTTACGTCCTATGTGAAGATTCCGGGGCTGGACGACGCGGTCAGGTACTCGGCGATCATCGTAGGCGTTGTGGCGGCGATCTACGTCGTATTCTCCACGATCAATTCCAGAAGAAATAAGGCAAAGAAGGGCTACCGTCAAAACAGCGCGGTCGGTGACTTTGGCAAGGCGATCATCATCGCGGCGGTCATTCTCTGGTACTGCTATCTGCTGAGCCAGTACAAGGGCATTCCGGTCATGATGATCTGGGTGGTTGCGATCTGCCTGATCTATAATTTCATCACATCCAAGACCGCGTTCGGCCGTTACTTCTATGCGATCGGCGGCAACGAGAAGGCGACGAAGCTTTCCGGTATCGATACGAACAAGATCTACTTTATCGCGTACGCGAATATGGGACTCCTCGCCGGCCTGGCGGGACTGCTCTGCGCAGCGCGTGTTGGTTCTGTGAACGGTAACACCGGCACATCTTTCGAGATGGACGCAATCGGTTCCTGCTTTATCGGCGGCGCTTCCGCGTACGGCGGAGTCGGTACCGTCGGCGGCGTGGTGATCGGCGCTCTGCTGCTTGGCGTTATCAACATGGGCATGTCCATCATGGGTATCGGCGACTCCTGGCAGTATGTTGTCAAGGGCGCGGTGCTTCTGGTGGCCGTCGTGTTTGACGTGGTTTCCAACCGCAAGACGAATTAAAGAAGGCTTCTGCTGCGGCAGATGGCCGGAACATATTGTTAAAACAAACGGGGCGCTGCAAAATTAATGTTTTCGGCGCCCTTTTTTGTGGTATATTAGATTATAAAATAATGTAGCAGAAGAAATATAAAAAAGAATACTGATCCGGGGACGGGATTCTCATAAGACTAGACAAAAGGATTCACAGACTGCCATGAAAAAACCGACGATGACGATATTTTTTATACTGGCCGGGTGCGCGCTGCTTCTTTCCGGAATCTGGATCTATTTCCAGAAGATGATGGAGCGCGTGGATCTCGCTGAGCTTCGCAACAGCAGGGCATATGAGCGGCATTACGTGCTGATCGCGGACGACGGGAATTCCATGCTCTGGGATTCGATCTACGAGAGCGCGGTGCAGGAGGCCGCCGCGACGGACGCCTGTCTGGAGCTGGTACAGCCGGACGACAATCCGGAGTATACGCAGGAGGACTGCCTGCGGATCGCGATCGCGTCAAAGGTGGACGGGATCATTTTGCGGCCGGATGGAAGCAGGGAAATGCAGGAGCTGATCGCGGAGGCCGCAGATGCCGGGATCCCGGTCGTCATGGTGCTCGAGGATGATTCGTCCAGCCGGAGGATCAGCTTTGTGGGGTTGAATAGTTATCAGATGGGCGACGCATACACGGAGCAGGTGCTGGGGCTCCTGAAGCCGGGGCGGACGGAGATCATGATTCTCGCGGACTCAGAGGGCGGAGATGTGGATACCGGGCTGGTGAGCTCGTATATGGCCCGGACTGTGGAGCAGAGAAAAGCGCAGGATCAGACGGTGGATATCTCGGTTCAGAGCGTGGACAGCTCTTCGGATTTCAACGCGGAGGAGGTGGTCCGCGATATCTTCATGGATGAAGAGGGGCTGCCGGATGTTTTGATCTGTATGGATGAGGTCATCACGGAGTGCGCGTATCAGGCGCTGGTCGATTACAATGAGGTGGGAAATGTGGATATCATCGGATTTTATTATTCGGACACGATCCTGGACGCGGTAGCGCGCGGGACCGTGCCCGCAACGATCGCCCTCGATATGGCGGAGATCGGGAGATACAGCGTGGACGCGCTGGACGAATATCTCTCCCTCGGCCACGCGAGCAGCTATTACAGTGTAGATCTGAACGTGATCACGCGGGAGAACGCGGCCGCATTCGCGGAGGGATGATTTCTGCAGCGACGGCTTTGCGGCACGTCCGGCCGGCTGAAACGGACGATGAGAGGGTATGGCTGGCGCAGCCGCCTGGCGAAAGCACGGGACAGAAGAAAGAGGGAGGACAAATGAGCGGGAAAAACCGGTTTCCGGGCGTCAATTCCATGCAGACGAAGCTGAGTGCGGTGATGTTTCTTGTACTCCTTTTTGTTGTGGGAATGAATCTCTTTATCTTCGGACAGATCCATTCGGCCGTCGCGCGGATCGACGCGGTGTTTTCGAGCAACGTGACGATCAATGAGCTGTCCGATATGCTGGATCAGGTGCAGGGTACTGTGTACGAGTACCTGAGTACGAAGAGCAGTCAGGCATTGGAAGATTATTACCGTTATGAGCAGGACTATCGGGAGCGGCTGGAGGATCTGAACGATAAAAATATTGACAGCGAGATCAAAATCCTTGAAAAGAATATCCGTAGCATGTCGGAGAGCTATCTGGAGCAGACCGATCTCACCGTGCAGGCAAAGCGAGGGCGGAACGTCGAGCGGTACAAGGAGTATTACGAGGAGGAGAGCCAGACTTATCAGTATATCAATTCTTATATTTACCGGCTGAACAACCTTCGGTTCCGCCGCAATTCCGAGAATTACCAGCTGCTTCTGTCCTCGATGGATGTGTTGGAGCAGGTGAGCCTTTTCATCATCATGATCGTGTTTGTCGTGGGAAGCGCGGTCGCTGTGATCCTGATCCGGGACATGATCCGACCGCTGCTGGCGTTGTCCACGGCCTCGTCTGAGGTGGCGCAGGGAAGCCTGGATATTCCGGAGCTTCCGGTGGTGTCCGAGGACGAGATCGGAGTCGTGACGCGAAGCTTCAACCAGATGGTGGTCAGTATCCGTGAGAATATCGACAAGCTGAGGGACAGCATGGAAAAAGAAGCGCAGATGAAATCGCGCGAGCTTTCGATGGAGGCGCATCTGAAGGAGGCTCAGCTCCGATTTCTGCAGGCGCAGATCAACCCGCATTTTCTGTTTAACTCCCTGAACGCGGGGGCGCAGCTTGCGATGATGGAGGACGCGGACAAGACCGGGATGTTCCTTGAGAAGATGGCGGATTTTTTCCGCTACAATGTGCGCAAGATGGGAAGCGACGCCACGCTCCGCGAGGAGATCGAGGCGGTGGACAATTACATTTATATTCTGAACGTCCGATTCGCGGGGGACATTACATACACGAAGGATGTAGATGAGGGGATCGACGATATCCCGATTCCGAGCATGATCCTGCAGCCAATCGTGGAGAACGCGGTGCAGCATGGGATCCACGACTGCATGGAGGAAGGCTGCATTCATCTCTCGGTACACCGGGAGGGGGATGAGCTGCGGATTACGGTCAGCGACAATGGAAAGGGAATGTCGCAGGAGATGATACAGGCAGTGATGGAAGGCAGAGCCGGCGGCGGGGAGGAAAACCCGCATTCAACCGGGATCGCGGTGGTCAACGTGCTTTCCAGACTCAGGCTTTATTACAACCGTGAGAATCTGCTGCAGATCGAGAGCGGGGGCGAGGGAAAGGGCACGCAGGTGCATATTACATTGCCGCTTGAGGAGACGGAAAAGGCACGGCAGGACGGAAAGGCGGTCTCCAGGATCCTGGATGAACCGTTTGGGGAACAATAGTCGAGGAGGAAGAAAAGATGTATCGGTTTTTGATTGCGGATGACGAGGGGATCATGCTGGAATCCCTGAAAAGCCAGATCATTGGACGCTTCGGCGACCGCTGTGAGGTCGAGATCGCGAAGACGGGCCGCGCGGTGATCGAAGTCGCGGCGGCTTTTCATCCGGACGTCGTGTTCATGGATATCCACATGCCGGGGATCAACGGTATCCAGGCCATGCGGGAGATCCGCAAGTTCAACGCGTTCGCGCTTTTCTATATCATTTCTGCCTACGACAAGTTTGATTACGCTAAGGAAGCGATCGACCTGGGCGTGGAGAAGTATCTGACGAAGCCGGTCAGCCGTGCCACGATGATCGCGGTGGCGGAGGAAGCGGCGCAGAAGGTAGACCAGAAGCGCAGGCAGCGCAGTGATCTTCTGCGGATTCAGGAGAAGCTGGAGACGGTTATTCCGGTGGTGGAAAACAGCTTTGTCAGCAGCATTTTGTTTCAGAATGAGATGCAGGACGGCGGGTACTACCGCCAGCTTCTCGACATTGAGGAAGATTACGGGTATGTGATGGTGTTCCAGTTCGGTGCGGATTATGACAACGGAAGGCTGGTGAGCCCTGTGGGGATGAACGTCCGGGCGCAGTCTTTTTATCCGGAGTTCCGGGAGATCGTGAAGGCGGCGTTCCCGTGTATCGTCGGCATGGTCATGTCGAACCGTATCACGGTCGTCGTGCCGCACAGACAGTCTTCCGTGCCGTACGAGGAGCGTATCCAGGTGCTGGAGCGGACAAGGGAGCTGGTGAACCGTCTGGAGGAGCGGTTGGACGCGAGGTTTCGTATCGGCATCGGCAAGACGCATCCTATGCCGGAGATGGAGCGCTCGTACCGGGAGGCGATCCGGGCTCTGAACGGGAGCTTAAGCCGCGTCCTTCACATCGACGATCTGCAGCAGAACGGCATGTATGACGAGGCGTTTCCGGAGGACAACGAGAGCCGGATCTTTCATGCGATGGAGCAGGGCGATACGGACGGGGTCAGAGAGCAGTCGGAGCTCTTCTTTGACTGGATGGTGGAGCATTATCCGGAGGATCAGAACAATATCCGCCTGAAGGTTCTCGAATACATTATCTGGGCTGAGCGGATCGCGTTTGAGTCCGGAGCTGTCAATTACGGATTCAGCTACCGCAGGAATTATCTGGATACGGCGCTTTCCTTTTCGGGATACGAGGAGCTGCGGGAGTGGTTTCTCGAGAAGATGACCGATATCTGCCGTACGATCCGCGACCAGAAGGAGGAGCAGTCGGATTCCGCCGTGAAGCGGGCCAAGACCTATATTCAGGAACACTACAGCAATGATATTTCTCTGGACGAGGTTTCCCGCGAGGTCAATATCAGCCCCTATTATTTCAGCAAGCTCTTCAAGGAGGAGGCCGGGGAGAACTTTATCGAGTATCTGACGAATGTGCGCATCGGGAAGGCAAAGGAGATGCTGGAGAACCCTGCCCTGAGCATCAAGGAGGTCAGCATATTGAGCGGGTACGCGGATCCGAACTACTTCAGCCGGATATTCAAGAAGCAGACGGACATGACGCCGAGTGAGTACAAAGCGAGGTATGGAAGATGAAAGATGAAAGAGAGACCTCCGGGCGAAGATCAAAGCGACGCCTCCGGTTCCCGGCGGCGCTCGTAATATTGCTGGCACTGTGTCTGACCGTCGGCTGCGGCCGCAAGATGCAGGAGCGACAGAGCGAGAACACGGACAAGAAGGAAAAGGTGCAGATCGGGCTGAGTTTTGACTCCTTTGTCATCGAGCGTTGGCTGCGGGATCGTGATATGTTTGTGTCCACGGCCCAGAGTCTGGGCGCTGAAGTGAACGTGCAGGTAGCGAATGGGGACGCGCAGGAGCAGATCTCGCAGATACGTTACTTTATTCAGAAGGACATGGACGTCATCGTCGTGATTGCGGTAGACGGCGAGGCGCTCTCGGAGGCGATTCAGGATGCCAGAAAACAGGGAATTCGCGTGATCTGTTACGACAGGCTCGTGATGAACGCGGACACGGATCTCTACATCTCGTTCGACAACGAAATGGTCGGAACGCTGATGGCGCGCGCGATGACGGAGGCTCTGCCGGACGGGGGCGATGTTTTCGCGATCTATGGCTCGCCGACCGATCACAACGTGTCGCTGGTCCAGAAGGGCTTTCTTGAAGGGATTGAGGGAAGCGGACTGAACGTCGTCTATTCGGCGTACTGTGACAACTGGCTGGCGGAGCTGGCGTTCGACGCGGTGGAGGAAGGCCTGGCCGAAACACAGGATGATGAGATCGTCGGCGTCATGTGCGGCAACGACGATCTGGCGAGTCAGGCGTTTCGCGCGCTCGCGGAGAACCGTCTCGCCGGAAAGGTCGTACTGGTCGGGCAGGACGCGGAGCTGTCAGCCTGTCAGAGAATCGTCGAGGGAACGCAGTACATGACGGTCTACAAGCCGGTGGAGACGCTCGCGATGCGGGCGGCCGAGTTCGCCTGTGTTTTCGGCTATGACAAGATGCTCGGGGAGGGCAGGATTGCGCAGGGGGATCTGCCGGAAGAAATCGCAGATATCCGCAAGGGACTGGAAGGGCTCGGCACGATCGACGACGGGGCGAATGACGTGCCATATTACAGCATCGATCCCGTGGCAGTCACATTGGATAATATCGATCAGGAGATTATCGCGAGCGGTTTCCACACGGAAGAAGAGGTGTATTTGAATGTGGAACGCGCGGAATAGCAGTTTCCTTCTGTCTGTCTGTATGCAGAATGAATAACAGACCTGCGTTTTCGGGAATAATTTTGTAAAAAATATGGAAAACGGTTTCTGCCGGATAAAATCTGCTTGATTTTTGCGGGCGGATAGAGTATTTTAATAGCAGGTGACAAGGGCGTTCCACATAATGTTGTGTTGGAATGCCCTTTTTACCGTATAAAAGCCTGTCTCCATACAGGAGCAGATGGCAAGTTTACGGTGCGGGATTGACTTCAGGGTTTGCCGGAATGAGCAATTCGTAGGCTTTTATACGAGCACAGAAAGAAAGGAAAAGAGGAGATAGGTATGAGTGAGTATTTCAACGTAGCACATGTCTTCGGTGAGGACGTCTTCAGTGACAAGGTGATGCAGGAGCGTCTTCCGAAGAAGGCGTACAAGGCTCTGAGAAAGACGATTGAGGACGGCACGGAGCTGGATCTGGCGACGGCCGACGTGATCGCAGCGGCGATGAAGGACTGGGCGATCGAGAAGGGCGCCACGCATTACACGCACTGGTTTCAGCCTCTGACCGGAGTGACGGCAGAGAAGCACGATTCATTCATCACGGCGCCGAACCCAGACGGGACGGTGCTGATGGAGTTCTCCGGTAAGGAGCTCATCAAGGGCGAGCCGGACGCTTCCTCGTTCCCGTCGGGTGGACTGAGGGCGACGTTTGAGGCGAGAGGCTACACGGCCTGGGACTGCACGTCTCCGGCGTTTGTGCGGCATGACGCCGCGGGCGCGATTCTGTGTATCCCGACCGCGTTCTGCTCGTACACTGGCGAGGCGCTGGATCAGAAGACCCCGCTGCTGCGTTCGATGGAAGCGATCAACACGCAGGCGCTGAGACTCCTCAGACTGTTTGGAAATACGACATCCAAGCGGGTGACTCCGTCCGTGGGACCGGAGCAGGAGTATTTCCTGGTAGATGAGAAGAAGTTCCTCCAGAGGAAGGACCTGATCTTCACGGGCCGCACGCTGTTCGGCGCGATGCCGCCGAAGGGCCAGGAGCTGGACGATCACTATTTTGGCACGATTCGGCAGAGGATCGCGGGCTTCATGAAGGACGTCAACCTGGAGCTGTGGAAGCTCGGCGTCACTGCCAAGACGCAGCACAACGAGGTGGCTCCTGCGCAGCATGAGCTGGCTCCGATCTACGCGGAGGCGAACGTCGCGGTCGATCACAACCAGATCGTGATGCAGACGCTGAAAAGAGTGGCCTGCCAGCATGGCATGAAATGCCTGCTCCATGAGAAGCCGTTCGCGGGCGTCAACGGTTCCGGCAAGCACAACAACTGGTCGATCACGACCGACGACGGAATCAACCTTCTGGACCCGGGCAAGACGCCGCACGAGAACATGCAGTTCCTGCTGGTGCTCGTGTGTATTCTGAAGGCTGTCGACATACACGCAGACCTGCTGCGCGAGTCCGCGGCGGATCCGGGCAACGATCACAGACTGGGCGCGAACGAGGCGCCGCCTGCAATCGTCTCGATCTTCCTCGGCGAACAGCTTCAGGATGTGCTCTCTCAGCTTATTAATACCGGTATTGCGACCTACTCGATTAAAGGCGGTACGCTTGAGACCGGTGTGAAGACGCTGCCGAGCCTTGCGAAGGACGCGACCGACCGCAACAGGACGTCGCCGTTCG
Source organism: uncultured Lachnospiraceae bacterium (assembly GCA_947627365.1). Classification (GTDB taxonomy): domain Bacteria; phylum Bacillota; class Clostridia; order Lachnospirales; family Lachnospiraceae; genus Choladousia. The sequence continues at coordinate 61,819 of CANQVT010000008.1, forward strand.
CTTTCACCGGAAACAAATTCGAGTTCCGTATGGTCGGCTCCCGCGACTCCATCGCTTCCCCGAACATCGTGCTGAACACGATTGTCGCTGAGGCGTTCTGCGAGGCGTGCGACGAGCTCGAGAAGGCTGACAACTTTGAGGACGCGCTGCACGATATCATCAAGCGCTACGCGCGCGACCACCAGAGGATCGTATTCAATGGCAACGGCTACTCCGACGAGTGGGTAGAAGAGGCTGAGCGCAGAGGGCTTCCGAACATCAAGTCGATGGTGGACGCGATCCCGACGCTCGTAACCGACAAGGCAATCGCGCTGTTCGAGAAATTCGGCGTGTTCACGAAGGCCGAGCTGGAGTCCCGCGTGGAGATCAAGTACGAGAACTATGCGAAGGTCATCAACATCGAGGCGCGCTCGATGATCGACATTGCGAGCAAGCAGATCATCCCGGCAGTTATCAAGTACACGAAGAGCCTTGCGGACACCGTGAATGCTGTAACTTCGGCTGGAGCGGAGGCTTCCGTGCAGGTGGAGCTGCTCAATGAGACGAGCGCTCTGCTCTCCGACACGAAGGTCGCGCTCGCGAAGCTGGTCGAGGTGGTGGATCAGGCCGCAGGCATGGAGGAGGGTCGCGACCGCGCGGTATTCTTCCACGACGTCGTCATGGCCGCGATGGCAGACCTGCGCGATCCGGTCGACAAGCTCGAGATGATCGTCGACAAGGATATGTGGCCGATGCCGTCCTACGGCGACCTGCTCTTCGAGGTGTAAGGTTCGGACGGAATCCGGGATTCGTTCCGGGACAACGATATATGCGAGATACTGGCAGGGGGCAAATTCGCCCCCTGTTTTTTGCGCAGGCAACGCAAACAGTTCGTGTTTATTTCACATATTGGTTACCCGGACGCCGAAGGAGCCGATGTGCGTGCCCACCGCAAACACGTTGTTCTCCTTGATTCGGCTCCGACGCGAAGCTAGTCCTTTAGGGCGCCGCCTATGGACAGCTGTCTCCGCAAACTCGCTTCGCTCAGACATGCTCCGACAGCTGTCGCTATGCTCGCGAATCCTGCGTCGAACTGCCTATCGTTTGCGTGCGGGCACGCAACATCCGGCTTTCCTGCGGCTGCTTGTGATAGAAGCATAATTCGCTGATTTATTCTGCAAAAATGCGAGAGTATAAATGCTCTGTTGCATACCAACTCACAGCCCGGCAAAAGGGTCTTGCTGTGTCAGGGCAGATCATTGAGGGCCGCCGGTGCTTGGTGAGCGCAAGCGAGC
>CANQVT010000009.1 GCA_947627365.1 uncultured Lachnospiraceae bacterium
TACCGCGCGGACAGCGAGGCGGCCATCAAGAAGTGCAACGAGAACCCGATGATCACGGCGCTTTACGACGGCCTGCTCAAGGGCAAGGAGCATAAGCTGCTGCACAATGAAGGCTACTAAAAACGCGGGGGCAGGCATTCGCAGGAGTGACTGCAGCTGAAATGACAAAACAAGAGTAAGAAGAGAAGCCCTGCCGGGAATGTGAAGTTTACATTTTCGGCAGGGCTTTTGCAATCTTGAATTGTGTAATTGAACTTCGATGATTGTGGATCTCATTACTTCCGGAGCAGACGGATGGGCAGGCGAATGCTCAGATGCAGCAGAGCAGCCAGAGCAGCTATACCTGCTACTGTGCAGCCGGCGCCTCGGTGCTTGCCGTGTAATCCATGATCTGCTTCAGCTCGTTGATCATCTCCTCGTCCTTGAGACTGAATTTGATCTCCACACGCCTCGAGGCGTCCATGTCAATCTGGCCGTTTTCATCCAGGACCGGATTGCTCATGGAGTGACCGTTCGCGGTGACCTTCTCGCGGAGTTTGCCCAGCTCCTGCTCGGTCAGGAAGTCGTCGGCGTTCCCGAAGAGATAGTTGGCGACGGCCAGTGCGCGCTCCTGCGAGAGCTGCAGATTGTAGAGATAATCGCCGCTCGTGTCGGTGTAGCCGTCGATACGGACCTCAGCCAGATAATCCTGGTATTTCTCGGCCACGAGCACTTTGCAGTAGATCGGGAGCACCTGGCTGAGCATTGTGTTTCCCTCAGCGGTCAACACGCTCTCGTTGTGGGCGAAGAGGACGTTGGAATCGAGGGCGATCGAACCGTCTGTCTCGTCGATGGTGACGCCTAAGTTGTTCTGGTCGAATTCCTGCTTCAGATCCGCGATCAGATCCGCCTTGATGCCGATGATCTGCTCGATTTTTTGCTGTTGCTGGGCCATCAGCGTCTCCTGCTCCTCAAGGGCGGCCTGCTGCTGGAGCATCAGGGAATTCTGCTTCTCCAGCTCAGACTGCTGAGAGAGCACGAGGGCGGCCTGCTTGTCCAGATCGTCCTGCTGCTGCGCGACAAGGGCAGCCTGTTCGTCGAGGTCCGCCTGCTGCTGAGTGAGAAGGGCGCTCTGCTCGTCGAGAAGTCCCTGTCTTTCATCAAGCTCGGCCTGCAGCTGATCCTGTGTGAGCCGGTGCTGCGCTTCCTCGGCTAGCCGTTCCTGATAATTCTTCTGCGCCTGCATGAACGAAATGCACATGACGAGAACGAACAGCAGGAGAAGACCGGCCATCATATCGGAATAGGAGCGCCAGATATTGTGGCGTTCATAGGTTTTCTTTCGCTTGGTATACATAAATTTGCCCTCACTTTATAACATTGCCCGGGAGACGATCATACCGCCGGGAAGGACCTATAGGGGTGGCCATCCGGAGGCGTGTTCGTCTTCCGGAGTGGGATGATGCGAGCGAGCCGCTTATTTCTTGCGGAAACCACGAAACAGGCGTGGCCCGGCGATCTGCTCCTCAAGGCTGTCGAGCTTTTTCAGGGTACGTTCAAGAAGCTCGGCCGTATCGAGATTTTCGGCGGCAAGCGCCTGCGAGACCTCGGCGTCCTGCTGACGCTTCTGAATATCCTGCAGCCGGGACGAAATGTCTGCGAGCTCCTGCTGCATCTCCCGAGAGGACTGTACCGGCCCCATACTCGCGATCTCATCGGAGTAGCCCTGAAGCGTCTGACTATTTTTCTCCCAGACTTCGGAGAACTTCTCAATGGACTGATACATGAAACGGATATATTCCTGATAGGTCGACTTCTGCTCTTCGTTGATGCGAAGCGCCTCGCGCTGTGCCTGTGCAAGTTGGTCGAGCGCCTGCGAATTGTATTCGCCGGTGCGGGCCAGATCTTCCTGCAAAGAGGAGAACGCCTGCTGCATGCGCGAGATCGAGCGATCCATGAATTCCATATAATTGCTCTGAGCCTTTTCGAGCTCGGAGACACTTTTGCCGATCCGGGAGAAATCCTCGGTGAGATCCTGACGCATCTGCCCCATCACAGACTCGCACACCTGCGCCATGACCTGCGCCTGGTTCTGCGTAAACGTGTCGACGATGTGGTTGATCCCGTTTGTCATACGTCCAAACGCCGGCGTGATGACCTGCTCAAAGCTCTTGGTCATCTGCTCGACGAAAATACCGGTCAGCTCCTGCGTCATCTCCTCACGGTCCTTCTGCTTTTTGAGCATGCGCGACAGCGAGTCGATCTCGTAGGGCGGACGGACATTCAGGTAATAGGTGTCCAGAAATTCCTCCGTCAGCGCGGAAAGATTCGCGAATTCGCTGCGCAGGTCGAAAGAGTAGGCCAGCGACAGGGAGATGCCGTAGATCGACGTGATGAAGGCGACCTTGATGCCGTTGATTAGGGGCGATACCGAACCTGCCATCTGCTCGTAGCCGGAGGGATCAAACTCGCGCAGTCCCATCACGAGGCCGACGAACGTGCCAAGAATGCCGAGACTTGTCAGAATATCCGGAACCAGTTCAAGAATGCCGCGCCGCACGTAATTCTCAATTGCCTCCTCGTTGATAAAATTCCGGATATCACAGGAGGAGTCTGAATTGAGCTTGACCATGCGGCGGTACTGCTGATAGCAGTCGTCCAGGAAACGATTCTGGAACAGCGGATAACCGCCGGAGAGCACCGCGCCGTTCGCGGCGGCTTCTTTGATCGCTTCGACGCCGCGCCGCAGCCCTTTGCAGACCTTCATCAACCGAAATACGCCGAAGGAAACTGCCGCGAGGACCATGAGAAGCATCACGACGAGAAAAGCGAGATTGAACATGAGCGTCCCCCGGTCTACGTCCCGGCTGATGTATGTGATGAAGGCGCAGACGCCGACTGAGAGCACGGCGGCCAGAACAGAAATAAATCTTCGCGTGTACAATAGGATACCCCCTTATCTTATTATAGTAAAAATAACGTATAGATATGTTTATTATAAAAAAGAATGCGCCACGAGTAAAGTATTTTAAAAAAGTTTAAGAAAGATTAAGGAAAAAGTTTTTTGTTGACGAAGACGGAAATTGCAGTAAAATAGAAAATGGCATGTGAAAATAAGACAATGCGGGAGGATGAGACTTTGGATTACGCAAAGGAATCACTGAGACTTCACTACGAGTGGAAGGGCAAGCTTGAGATGACGGCGAGAGCGTCCGTGGGGGACAGGGAGGCTCTGTCGCTTGCGTATACGCCGGGAGTCGCGCAGCCGTGTCTGGAGATCCAGAAGGACGTCGGTAAGAGCTATGAGCTGACGCGCCGCTGGAACACGGTGGCGGTTGTGACGGACGGCACGGCGGTGCTTGGCCTGGGCGATATCGGACCGGAAGCGGGTATGCCCGTGATGGAGGGCAAGTGTGTGCTGTTCAAGGAATTCGGAGGCGTCGACGCGATTCCGCTGTGCGTGCGCAGCAAGAATGTGGATGATATCGTGAACACAGTGGCGCTGCTTGCGGGCAGCTTCGGCGGTGTAAATCTGGAGGACATTAGCGCGCCGCGCTGTTTTGAGATCGAGCGGAGGCTGAAGGAGCGCTGCGATATTCCCGTCTTTCACGACGACCAGCACGGCACGGCGGTCATCACGCTGGCCGGACTGATCAATGCGCTCAAACTCGTAGGAAAAAAGATCGGCGAGGTGAAGATCGTGACGAGCGGAGCCGGCGCGGCCGGAATCGCGATCATTCGTCTGCTGATGAGCATGGGATTGAAGAATGTGATCATGACGGATCGGGCCGGCGCGATCTATGAAGGGCGCGAAAACCTGAATCCGATCAAGCAGGAGATGGCGAAGATCACGAACAGAAACTGTGAAAAGGGTACGCTTGCAGAGGTTATAAGGGGCGCGGACGTGTTTATCGGCGTGTCGGCTCCCGGTACGCTGACAAAGGAAATGGTGCGATCGATGGCAAAGGATCCGGTTATTTTTGCCTGCGCGAACCCGACGCCTGAGATCTTTCCGGAGGAGGCGAAGGCGGGGGGAGCTGCCGTCGTGTCGACCGGGCGCAGCGATTACCCGAATCAGGTAAACAATGTTCTGGCGTTCCCGGGAATTTTTCGCGGCGCGCTGGACGTGAGGGCCTCCGATATCAACGATGAGATGAAGATTGCGGCGGCGTACGCGCTGGCCGGGCTTGTCGGCGCAGAGGAGTTGAGCGCGGACTATATTCTGCCGGCGGCGTTTGATCCGCGCGTGAAGGACGCGGTGGCGGAGGCGGTCGCTGAGGCGGCGAGAAAGAGCGGCGTGGCGCGGATTTGAAGTAGAAGCTTTTAGAAGTATAGCGGGGAACGTATGATGTTTGGAAGAAAGAAAGCGGGAACAGAGAAAAAGACATTCGACGCGGCGCGTTATAAGCCGGTACTGCGCTGCAGCATTTGCAACGGCGAGCAGGTAGCGGGTTTTAAGAATCTGGAGACCGGAAAATTCGAGGAGGTTGCACTGATCCGAAACGGACAGGAGCTGGCAGATTTCCTGGCGCAGTACGGGCTGGAGAGAATTGACAAGGAATACTGATGTAAGGCTGCCGGATGGAGAAAAGAAGAGCGAGGACTACAGTATGGAACGAAACCAGATTTTGAAGATTTACGGCACGGACTATAAGCAGATGACAAAGACTTTGCTTGCGGAGGCGGATCTGGCCGCGCACATCGCCGGCCGGGACAGCCGAATCGCGCTCAAGCCGAACCTTGTGTCCGCCTCCGAGCCCTCGTACGGCGCGACGACGCATCCCGAGGTGCTGGCTGGGATCATCGAGTATCTGCAGGAAAAAGGTTTCCGGAACATTACGCTCATGGAGAGCTCCTGGGTGGGCGGAAAGACGATGGACGCGTTTCGGGTCTGCGGGTATGACGCGCTGGTTGAGCGGTACGGAGTGCGTTTTATAGACGCGCAGAAGGAGCGGTCGCACAGTGTGGACTGCGCCGGGCTGAAGCTGAACATCTGCGACTGCGTGGACGACGTCGATTTCCTGATTAACATCCCGGTGCTGAAGGGGCATTGTCAGACAAAGATCACCTGTGCTTTGAAGAACATGAAAGGGCTGATTCCGAACTCGGAGAAGCGGCGCTTTCACACGATGGGACTGCATAAGCCAATCGCGCATCTGAACGTGGGAATCCGTCAGGACTTCATTGTTGTGGACCATATCTGCGGCGATCTGGATTTTGAAGACGGGGGAAACCCTGTCGTGCGAAACTGCGTGATGGCGGCCTGCGATCCGGTGCTCGTGGATGCGTATGTCTGCAGGCTGCAGCATTATGAGGTTGACGAGGTTCCGTATGTGCGGCTGGCGGAGCAGCTCGGCGTCGGCAGCGCGGATTTGTCGAAGGCGGAAATTCTTACCTGCGACGGCGGCGCGGGCCAGGAACCTTCAGACGAGCCAAAGGAGATGCGGGGGAATCCATTTGGCGTCGGCAGCGCGGGGCGAGAGCCTTCGGATATCTCCAGTGTAGGGAACGGAGAAGCTGGATCCGCGAGTAAGACGCATTTCCGGAAGCAGGGCTTTATGGAGGACGAGGATCTGCCGCGTCCCCGCAGGATCGTGGGACTGAGCGATTCCGTGGAGGAGATCGAGTCCTGCAGCGCGTGCTACGGCTACCTGATGCCTGCGCTTGACCGGCTCAGAGACGAGGGCCTGCTGGATCTACTGGATGAGAAGATCTGCATCGGGCAGGGCTATCAGGGCAAGACGGGCAGGATCGGGATCGGGAGGTGCACAAGCGGATTCGAATACAATGTCAAAGGCTGTCCGCCGACCGAGCAGCAGATCTACGATTTTCTGAAGGGGTATCTGAGCGGCAGATCGTAGAGACTCTCCGTTTTTGTTATATCCGGTTTGACGCGCACATACAATAGGACAAAGCCTGTATGGAAACGCGGCAAAAGGACTTCCCGGCGTTTTGACAGCGGGGAAAGCCGTGTCTGTGGAGCGTCTGTTTTATGAGAAGCACATATTGGAAAGCGGCGGTCGCGCTGTTCCTTATGGCGGGACTCCTGGCCGGGGCAGCCCTGCCTGAGCTGCTGCGCATGGGCAGCGGAACCTACGCGGGCTTTCTGAGCCTTTACAGCTTTCAGAAGTATGAACAAAGCGCCATATCTGCAGCGGATATACTGCCGTATATCACTGCGGGCCGGCTGAAGACTTTGCTTTTCCTCTGGATGAGCGGCTATACGGCAGCGGGACTGCTGTTTCATCTTGTGTATGCGTGGTGGCTGGCGGCCTCGGCGGGGATGCTGCTGGCGCTCTTCCTGCTGCGGGACGGATACGAAGGGATCCTGCTGTTTCTCTGCTGTCTTTTTCCACAGTGGCTTTTGTATGGGGCGATGTGGCAGAAGGAGGTTCGGTTTCTGACGCGCCGCTGGCGCAGAAGCGCGGCCTGGACGGCGGGAATCGAGAGCCGCGCCGGAGAGTATCGCAGAGATCTCGCAGACCTGGCCGGGATGGTCGGCCTGTGTCTGCTCGGCTGCGGGGCGGAGGCTTTTCTCGGCGCCTGGACGCTGAAAATTTTTTTAAAATATTTTCTTTAGGATTTTTACAACATCTGGTTGCCGATCCGGCAGCCGGGAACGATATCTTGTAAAATGCCGCAAAATAAGGACTTTGCGGCATTTTTTGAGCAAAAATTATCATTGATTTTGTGAAAATTTGTGAGTATAATTGGTGTTAATCGATTGATAAGGGCCGTGGGTCAGGAGCGGGGTAATCCTGTCCCGAACACAAGATCAGGGGGAGATTTTGCAAGGCAAGGAGTTATTTGGGTATGGGAATTGAGTTACCCCTGTTTATCGATTATTTGAAGGAGACAAGGAATGCTTCCGAGAGCACGGTGAGTTCTTACCAGCGGGATCTGAGAAGGTTGAACGACTATCTGCATGAGCACGGGATCGAGGACGTGCAGGATGTGACTGCGACGAATCTGAATTCCTATGTGCTCTATCTGGAAAAGCAGGGACTGTCAAGCGCGACGGTCTCTCGTAGCGTTGCGTCCATGAAAGCATTTTTCCACTATGCCTGCCACAACCGACAGATTGACCAGGATCCGACCGAGAAGATCAAAGCGCCGCATATCGAGAAGAAGGCACCCGGTATTTTGAGCGTGGAGGAGACTGCGCGGCTTCTGGAGCAGCCATCCGGCGCAAGCCCGAAGGAGCGCAGGGACCGCGCGATGCTGGAGCTTCTCTATGCGACCGGCATGCGCGTCAGCGAGCTGATTTCCGTGAAGCTTGAGGATGTTCAGCTTGCGTTGGAATATGTGGTCTGCCATGACGCGGACAAGGAACGGGTGATCCCGTTCGGCGAGCAGGCCAGGCAGGCGCTTGAGCTGTATCTGCGCGAGAGCAGGGATGTGCTGCTGAAAGGACAGAAGAGCGAGTACCTGTTTGTGAACTGCTCCGGCAGGCCGATGAGCCGGCAGGGCTTCTGGAAGCTGATTAAGTCCTATGCGGCGAAGGCCGGCATTGTGGCAGATATCACGCCGCATACGCTGCGCCACTCGTTTGCCGTACATCTTCTTCAGAATGGGGCGGATCTGAAGTCTGTCCAGGAGATGATGGGACATGCCGATATCGCGACGACTCAGATGTATCTGCACATGGGCGCGGAGCGGCTGAGAAATGTCTACGGCGCGACGCATCCGAGGCGGTGAGAGGCGGACGTGCTTTCAAAATCTGATCCAATCGATTACCTTTGTTGATTGATACAGATGAAAAAAGTCCTCCGGGGAGCAGTAGAGAAAAGTGCAGCTCCTGCGGAGGACTATTTTGTGAATCGGACTTAGCAATCCCGATAGATATCGTAGATCAGCGCCTCAGATTTTTCCCAGCCAAGACAAGGATCGGTGATGGACTTGCCGTAGACGTGACAGTCCGAGCCGACAGGCTGCGAGCCGTCTTCGATATAGCTCTCGATCATGAAGCCCTTGACAAGCTTCTTGAGATCCGGGTTGTAATTGCGGCTGTGCAGTACCTCCTTGGCGATGCGAATCTGTTCCAGATACTGCTTGCCGGAGTTCGCGTGGTTCGTGTCGATGATCGCAGCCGGATTCTTCAGGTCTCTCTGCCGGTACATGTCGAGCAGGAGCTTCAGGTCTTCGTAGTGATAGTTCGGGATTGAGTTGCCGTGCTTGTTGGTCGCGCCGCGCAGAACGACATGTGCAAGCTCATTGCCGTCCGTGTTCACATCCCAGCCACGATAGATGAAATTGTGCTTCGCCTGCGCCGCCACGACGGAATTCAGCATGACGGAGAGATCACCGCTCGTCGGGTTCTTCATGCCGGCCGGCACGTCCATGCCGCTGACCGTCATGCGGTGGTGCTGGTCCTCGACGGAGCGTGCGCCGATCGCCACATAGGAGAGCAGGTCGTCCAGGTAGCGCCAGTTTTCCGGGTAGAGCATCTCGTCGGCTGCCGTCAGGCCGGTCTCCTCAATCGCGGCGGCGTGCAGCTTTCGCATGGCGACGATACCGGCGAACACGTCCGGTTTTTTCTCCGGGTCGGGCTGATGCATCAGACCCTTGTACCCCTCGCCGGTCGTCCGCGGCTTGTTCGTGTAGATGCGAGGGATCAGGATCAGACGGTCGCCGACCTTGTCCTGCACCTTCGCCAGACGCTGCAGATAGTCCATGACAGCGTCCACGTCGTCCGCTGAGCACGGCCCGATGATCAGGATGAACTTGTCCGATTTGCCGGTGAAGACGTCGCGAATCTCGGCGTCTCTTTCTTTCTTGATGGAGATTACCTTCTCAGGGAGCGGATACTGTTTCTTGACCTCCGCCGGGATCAGAAGCTTTTTTACAAAATTTATAGCCATCTCTATACCTCGATCTTTTTATAGTTTCCCCGGACGCAGCAGATATGTTGTGCCGAAACGTCTGTCTGTGCGGAAGCCTCGACATGATAGGTAGCAAGGCGTCTGCACATAACAATGCACATTATAATATAAAAGAAAGAAAATGTCGACAGAATTTTTGGGTTTCCATTTTGGAACCTGTGTGCTATACTGAAACAGTTCAGACGAAAAGGAACGGATGTACGATATGAAGCTATCGGTATTTTCCGGGAAATGGGGAAACTATATGGAACACAAGGGGAAGCCGTACTTTCCGATCTTTGTCGACCTTTCTGACAAGAAGGTTGTGGTGGCGGGCGCGGGAACGATCGCCAAGCGGAGGATACGGGTGCTGACTGATTTTACAGATCATCTGGTTGTGATTGCGCCGGAGGTGAATCCCGAGTTGAAGGAACTGGAGGCGGAAGGAAAGATCACGATCCTCAGGAAGACGTTTGAACGTGAGGACATTGCGGATGCAGCATTCGTGATCGCGGCGACGAATTCGAATCAGACGAACCATGAGATCTATGTCGCGTGTAAATGCTTCGGGATTCCGGTCAACGTGTGCAATGACAAGGCAAGGTGTGATTTCTATTTTCCGGTGGTTGCATCTGCGGGAGACGTTGTGGCAGGTGTGAGTTCGTCCGGACGAGCACGCAGGAAATCACGTGAAGCTGCGGATCAGATTCAGAGGATGCTAGAGGAGACAGAGCAATAAAGATGTCATGCGGAAGGCTGTCAGTCGATGAGTGCCGAGACGTAAGCATAGACGATAAGGAGATTATTATGCTGGTAAAGATTTTTACAGACGGCGCTGCGCGCGGCAACCCGGACGGCCCTGGCGGCTACGGTACGGTTCTGCAGTATGTGGACACGCGGGGGGAACTGCATGAGCGGGAATATTCGCAGGGTTACCGGAAGACGACGAACAACCGTATGGAGCTGCTGGCGGCGATTGTTGGATTGGAAGCACTGAACCGTCCCTGTGAAGTAGAACTTTATTCAGACTCAAAGTATTTGACCGACGCGTTCAACCAGCACTGGATCGACAGCTGGGTGAAAAAGGGATGGAAGCGTGGGAAAAACGAGCCGGTCAAGAACGTCGATCTATGGACACGGCTTCTGGAGGCGGCCAGGCCTCACAGAATTCAGTTTATTTGGGTAAAGGGACATGATGGGCATCCGGAGAATGAGCGCTGCGATTATCTGGCGACGAGCGCTGCGGACGGGGAAGAGCTGCTCGAGGATAAGGGCCTGTCAACGTAATAAATTAGTTGAAAACAAGGACTCTGTGTGCTAAGATGTACGCGAAAACAACGAGCCACGCCGGCAAAGTCGGAGCACAGTTTGAGACGGATAGGAGAGGGAAAACGACATGACAGCATTTTTGAGCGAGTTTGTCACGGAATTTGTTGAGCTGGTGATCCTGGTGGGAGTCGCGATCGGCGCGATCTTCTGTGGAAAGAAGCTGCGCGACCGCAAGGACGCGAAGAAGGCGAGTCAGCCGCAGCAGGAGACGAAATAGATCAAAGACAGGCGACTGGGTTGTACTTTCTGGAAATTTGGCGTAAATCCGGACGGATGCTGATTGCGTCTGTTTTTTATGGGAAAAATAAAAGAGAATAGAAAGCTGGAGGAACGATCGTGGAGAAATACGGAGTAAATGAACTGAGAAAAATGTTTCTGGACTTTTTCAGGAGCAAGGATCATCTGGTGATGAACAGTTTTTCGCTGGTGCCGCACAATGACAAGAGCCTGCTTTTGATCAATGCGGGCATGGCGCCGCTGAAGCCTTATTTTACGGGGGCGGAGATTCCGCCGAAGCGCAGGGTGGCGACCTGTCAGAAGTGTATCCGCACCGGCGATATCGAGAATGTGGGCAAGACTGCGCGCCACGGTACTTTTTTTGAGATGCTGGGAAATTTCTCGTTCGGTGATTATTTTAAGAAGGAAGCGATCGCGTGGTCCTGGGAGTTTCTGACCGAGGTGGTCGGGCTGGATCCGAATCGCCTGTATCCGTCCGTGTATCTGGAGGACGACGAGGCGTGGGATATCTGGCATGAGCAGATTGGGATTCCGGAGGATCGCATCTTCCGCTTTGGCAAGGAGGATAATTTCTGGGAGCACGGCGCAGGCCCGTGTGGTCCGTGTTCGGAGATTTACTATGACCGCGGTGAGAAGTATGGCTGCGGCAAGCCGACCTGCACGGTGGGCTGCGACTGCGACCGCTACATCGAGGTGTGGAACAACGTCTTCACCCAGTTTGAGAACGATGGGCACGGCAACTACGAGCTGCTGACCCAGAAGAATATTGACACGGGCATGGGCCTCGAGCGTCTGGCCGTCGTGGTGCAGGAGGTGGATTCCATCTTTGACGTGGATACGATTCAGGCACTGCGCGATAAGGTCTGTGAGTTTGCCCATGTGCAGTACAAGACGGACGAGAAGAAGGACATTTCGATCCGCCTGATCGTGGATCATATCCGCTCCGCGACCTTCATGATCTCGGACGGCATCATGCCGACGAACGAGGGTCGCGGCTACGTGCTGCGCCGTCTGATTCGCCGCGCGGCGCGCCACGGGAGAATGCTCGGCATCGAGGGCGGTTTCCTGTCGAAATTGAGCGAGACTGTGATCGAGGGTTCCAGAGACGGCTATCCTGAACTGGAGGAGAAGAGAGAGTTCATCTTCAAGGTGCTCTCGCAGGAGGAAGACAAGTTCAGCCGCACGATCGACCAGGGCTTAAGCATCCTTTCCGACATGGAGGCGGAGCTTGAAAAGAAGGGCGCGAAGACGCTCGAGGGCAAGGATGCGTTCGTGCTCTACGATACCTACGGCTTCCCGCTCGACCTGACGAAGGAGATCCTCGAGGAGAAGGGCTATTCGATCGACGAGGAAGGCTTCAAGGCATGCATGGAGGAGCAGCGGCAGAAAGCCCGCAAGGCGCGCGGTACGACGAACTACATGGGCGCTGACGCGACGGTCTACGACCAGATTCCGGCGGAGATCACGACGGAGTTCGTCGGCTACGACTCCTTGATCTGCGACTCGAAGATCACTGTGCTGACGACGGAGACGGAGCTGACCGAGGCGCTCACCGAGGGCGTGCGCGGCACCGTGATCACGGAGAAAACGCCGTTCTACGGGACGATGGGCGGCCAGGAAGGCGACAAGGGTACGATCTCTTGCGCGGCGGGCAAATTCATTGTAGAGGATACGATCCATCTGCTCGGCGGAAAGTACGGGCATGTGGGATATATGGCCGAGGGCATGATCAAGACCGGCGACACCGTGACGCTCATGGTTCAGCCGGAGGGCAGAAAGGATACCTGTAAGAATCACAGCGCGACGCATCTTCTGCAGAAGGCGCTGAAGACGGTGCTCGGCTCGCACGTGGAGCAGAAGGGCTCTCTGGTGACGCCGGATCGGCTGCGTTTCGACTTTGCGCACTTCCAGGCGATGACGCCGGAAGAGCTTGAAAAGGTGGAGACGATCGTCAACGAGGAGATCGCGGCGGGACTTCCGGTCGAGACGAGGATCATGGGGATCGAGGACGCCAAGAAGACAGGCGCGATGGCTTTGTTCGGCGAGAAGTACGGCGACGAGGTGCGTGTCGTGTCGATGGGCGATTTTTCGAAGGAGCTCTGCGGCGGCACGCATGTGAAAAATACATCAGAGATCGCGACGTTCAAGATCGTGTCTGAGTCCGGCATCGCGGCCGGCGTGCGCAGGATCGAGGCGCTGACCGGCAAGGGAGTGTTCGCTTATTATAAGAATACGGAGAAGGAGCTTCTGGAGGCGGCGAAGCTTTTAAAGACAAGTCCGGCCGACCTGCTCGGGAAGATCGCTTCCCTGCAGGCAGAGCTGAAGTCTGTGACGAGCGAGAACGAGTCGCTCAAGAGCAAACTGGCGAAAGACGCGCTCGGCGACGTGATGGATCAGGTGTGCGAGGTATCCGGCGTGAAGCTGCTCGCGTCGAAGCTGGAAGGCGTAGATATGAACGGGCTGCGCGAGCTCGGCGACCAGCTCAAGGAAAAGCTTGGCGAAGGCGTGGTGCTGCTTGCGTCGGTGTGCGACGGCAAGGTGAACCTCATGGCGACCGCCACGGACGAGGCGCAGAAGCTGGGCGCGCACGCGGGAAATCTGATCAAGGGCATCGCGGCGCTGGTCGGCGGAGGCGGCGGCGGACGCCCGAACATGGCGCAGGCGGGCGGCAAGAACCCGGCTGGCGTCGAGGACGCGCTTGCGAAGGCGAAGGAAGCGCTGGAAGGCCAGCTGAAGCGCTGAAAAACAGAATGAAGATAAAGGCAGGTGCCTCAGATATGTCTGAGATGCCTGCCTTTTATTTTTGTGTTTCACAAAAAGGTGATAAAAAACGTTTTTTGTAACAATAATGTGAGAGTGTGAAATTTAATTGTCTTGGCAATTGAAAAGAACTCTTGTATAATTTACACAAAACAAAGATGGATAAAAACCACAGCATGGTATATTTTGCCTTAGCGGGGCCTGGAATTACAGAGTGTGTCCAGTTCGCTCATGGTATAACTGCCATATTTTTCAAGAAGCTGTTTCAGATGTGGACCAAATACAACCTCGCCGATCGGATAGCAGCTGATGATCTTCATGTACATTTCGTCAACGGGAATGGTGTAATTGCTGTCATTCCATACCTTCAGGCAATATACCCAGGCACTTGTGATCGGTGAGGGACTCCTGAAATTGATTTCCTCATTGGAGAGACGTGTCAGCGATTTGGCAATAATCTGATCCCCCTCCGGGTCGGCGAGCAGATGCTTGAAGAACGCGGAGTGTGATTTTACGATATTCAGTATGCAGACAGTCTGATCCTTGACGGTGGAGTCGGCGCCTACTACCATCCTGGCAGTGTGAAGACATTCATAGCAGGCCTGTTCCGCAGCGTCATATTTGTCCAGAAAATACCGATAGAACGTCTGATGCGAAATGCCGCTCATTTTCACGAGCGCGGTCACTTTGATCGACGTAAGGTTTTTTCGGCAGAGCAGTTCATTGATGCTGGCCAGAATCTTTTGTCTGCTTGATAAATTGGCATTCAAATCATCACCCTCTCCCGCAGATATTGTTTGCTCTATCGTAGCACACAATAAATAAATTTGCAATGAGTCCTCTGGCCATAAAAATTGTGAAAACGGGGAAGAAACACAAAGTAACATAAAGTAACATAAAGTAAAGGAAGGTAAGATCAGTATGAAAATTCTTGTCTTTGACTTTGGCGGGACCTCCGTCAAGTACGCAGTGATGAGTGAAGAAGGGGAGATTTTGCAATCAGACAGGAAGCCGGCTCCTCTGGAGAGTAAAGAAGAATTTATCGCTTTAGTCAGCTCCGTATATCTGGAATACAAAAAACAGGTAGAGGGCATCTCGATCAGCATGCCGGGATATATCGATCCGGAGTCGGGACGCCTGAACGGTTCGGGGGCATATCGTGCGCTGTATGGATGCAATATCCCGGAACTGCTCCACGAAAAGGTACCGGTCAATATTGCCATAGAAAATGACGGAAAGTGCGGGGCGTTGGCAGAGGCGTGGAAAGGATCGCTTTCTGACTGCGAAGACGGTGTCGTCCTGATTCTCGGTTCGGGCATAGCCGGAGGCGTGATCAAAGGAAAAAAGATCCATTCGGGCTATAATCTGACTGCCGGAGAATTTTCCAATTATCTCGTAAAGCCGGGTGATCCGTCGTTCTGCGGCCTGGCAGTGATGAACTGTGCGGCATTTGGCCTGACTTATAAACTATGCAAGGCAAAAAACCTTGACTTTGACTGTCAGGATTATTCGGCGGAGCTGAAAGGAGTTGATGCCGGATTTGGTGAGCGATTTGCTGTCTCTGACCAGAAACCGCAGAAGATCAAGGCAGACGGCAGGCAGCTTTACCAGTGGCTGACAGAGGGAGATGTGCAGGCCAGAAAGATTTATGGAGAATTTCTGGAATCGCTGGCGTTTCTGATCTTCAATATACAGATTACTTTTGCGCCGCAGAAGGTTATCATCGGAGGCGGCTTGAGCCGAATTCCGTGCCTGATGCCGGATCTGGGAAAGACGCTCGGGCGTTTTTATAAGGGCGTTGGATTTGGACCGGAACTGCGTGCGGAAATAGCGGCCAGTCGCTACCTGGATGAATGTAACCTTGTGGGAGCAATGTATCACTATCTGACGCGCTTTCAGGGAAGATAGAAGAAAGGGGAGCGAATAATGTTTCCTGAAGATTTTCTATGGGGAGGCGCCGTCTCCGCGAACCAGTGCGAGGGGGCTTACAGGGAAGACGGAAAAGGACTTTCAATACAGGATGTTCTGCCGCACGGAGCGCTTATCGGGCGTACGGCGGCTCCGACGGAGGATAATCTAAAACTGGTGGGAATTGACTTTTACCATCGCTACAAGGAAGACATCCGGTTGTTTGCAGAACTCGGATTTAAGGTTTTTCGGACTTCAATAGCCTGGAGCCGTATTTATCCGCAGGGGGACGAGAAAGAACCGAACGAAGCGGGGCTGCGTTTTTACGATGCATTGTTTGATGAATGCCGAAAATACGGGATCGAACCATTGGTTACGCTTTCACACTATGAGACACCGCTGCATCTGTCGGAAAAGTATGGGGGCTGGCTCAATCGGAGAATGATCGAATTCTATGAACGTTATGTGAGGACTGTTTTTGAGAGGTATAAGGATAAAGTCAGGTATTGGCTGACATTTAACGAAATTAATTCGATTCTGGTTTCTCCGTTTATCAGTGGGGCAATTCCGATACCAAGAGAGCAGCTCACACAGCGTCAGCTCTATCAGGCGATTCATCATGAGCTTGTGGCAAGCGCATTGGCGGTGAAAATCGGACACAGCATAAACAGCAGATTTCAGATCGGCTGTATGGTGCTGAGCATGCCGGTGTACCCGCTCACGCCAAATCCGGAGGACGTGATTGCAGCAATGCACGAGGATGAGAAAAACGCTGCGTTCCTTGAGATACATGCACGTGGAGAATACCCGGATTATCTGAAGCAATATTTCCGGAGAGAAGGGATAAAGCTTGAAATCCAGTCCGGAGATGAGGAACTTCTGAAAGACAATACGGTCGATTTTATCTCAATCAGCTATTACATGAGCACCTGTGCCGCCGCATCTGCCGGTGAACATGAACAGTCTGAGGGGAATTTTCTCGGAGGAATACGGAATCCGACCCTGCAGTCGACAGAATGGGGATGGCAGATCGATCCCGTTGGGCTTAGGTATGCGCTGAACCAGATCTGGAAGCTTTATCACAAACCGATTTTTGTGGTGGAGAACGGACTTGGCGCGTATGACACTCCTAAGGAGCGAAATGGGACTCTTGTGATTGAAGACGACTATCGTATCGCGTATCTGCGCGAGCATATCCGGCAGGTCGGCTATGCTATTGATGACGGCGTTCATGTGATGGGCTATACGGTCTGGGGATGCATCGATCTCGTCAGCGCTTCCACAGCGGAGATGGAAAAACGGTATGGCCTGATCTTTGTCGATCGAAGAAACGATGGAACGGGTTCACTGAAACGATACCGCAAAAAAAGTTTCGAGTGGTACAGGCAGGTGATCGCTTCGAATGGAGACAAATTGTGATTTGAAAACATTCTCTGGCGCAGAAGCGTCGGGGAAAATAATAAAAAAGGAGTGTAACATTATGAATGAAAAATCTGTAACTAATTATCCGTACCGGCCGCCTAAAAAGTATCCGAAAAAATCGCTGCACGGGCGTGTAAGAGGAATGATGATTCCCTACGACGAATATGAACGCGCAAAGAAATTTTACGTGTACACATTTGGATGGGATGTCATGAGAGTGCCGCAGGGGGTATTTCTGGAGGATACGGATGAGCGCCCGAATGTGATGTGCGCAACCGGACCGTCGCAGGTATCCTGGGAGGCCTCTGTGCCGGGACACGTCTGGGCCCAGCTTGTGGCCAGGGAGCGTTGCTCAAAGCCGCAGGTCTTTATGGAGGTAAGCATGGATGTGCCGCTTGAAGATACGGTGGCGTCTTTGACAGAGAGAGGCTGGAAGGTAGTGGGGAATTCAGAACTTGATGAGGACTGGGCGGACTTTACTGTGGTGGAAGATCCGGATGGAAACAGAGAACTCCTGTGGAAATGCCCGGATTCCCGTACCTGGGAGGAGCCGGAAGCCGATTATGACAAAGATTGATGAAGGAGGAGACTACTATGCTGAAATTATATACATGTTACAAATGTGGCTTTCCGATTAAAGCCGATGACAGGGATGTTCCACCAAGATGCCCGGGCTGCAACTGCTCGTCGGAGTGGTTTCTGGCGGAGCCATATAATGAGCAGGAGAAACGCAGAATCCATGTGGATCCGCCGGAACCGGAAGAGAACAGAGATCCGATGAATATCGACTATCACGTCGCAAAAAAATTTCCGTATGGCACCCGCAATGGACGTCTGAGAAGATTTGTATTCCAGTACAGTGATGCTGACAGGGCCAAAAAGAACTACGAAGAATTGTTTGACTGGGATATTATTCCGAGCGAGGGTACGGATCCGGAGCATCCGCTGCTTTACTGTGCAACAGGGCCGGGCAATGCGAACTGGGAGCCGAGAGTTCCGTCCTTTATTTACGGATACTTAAAAGACAAGGAGACAGATGAGACAGGAAAAGAGCCGTTTTTTGTTATAGAAGTGGACAATATCGAGAAGACGATAGAAAAGGCGGAGGAGTTCGGCGGAAGGCTGATTAAACCACGGTTTACAGAGTGCGGGAACGACTACGCGATCATTGAGGACAGCGAAGGAAACGCGCTGTATCTGTGGGAAACCCCTTCGACAGTAACATGGAAGGAGCCGGAGTCCCAGGGAGGCTGAAGCAGCAAAGTACGGTGAAATCCGGAAGGAGAACGGTACATGGAAGCATTACTGAAAGTGGAAAACATAAGCAAGGAATTTGGAGCGACAAAAGCTTTATCGGATGTGTCCATGACAGTATATCCGGGTGAAGTCCGGGGCCTGATCGGAGAGAATGGCAGTGGAAAGTCGACGCTGTCTAATATCATTGCCGGTATCCACAAAATGTCTGACGGAAAAATGATGTTTCTTGGCGCTGAGTATCGGCCGGAGAGTGTTCTGGATTCGAGGAAAAAAGGGATATCGCTGCTTGCGCAGGAGACAGGAACCATCGCTGGTATGACCGTATATGAAAACATGTTTCTCGGTGAGGAAACAGCGGGAGGAAAATCCCGTTTCGTGAACGCACGCAGGCTCAAAAAAGCTACCAAAGAGATACTGGCCGAAAACGGTCTGGCGCACATACAACCGGAAGACAATGTGGAACGGTATTCCTTTGAGGATCGCAAGATGATTGAGGTGGCGCGGGCGGTCTGGCATGATCCCCAGATCCTCATTATCGATGAAACAACCACTGCGCTGTCACATCATGGACGTCAGAAGATTTATGAAATCATCCGGCAGATGAAGAAGAATCAGAAAAGCGTGATTTTTATTTCACATGACCTGGATGAGATCATGAATGTGTGTGACTCTGTGACGGTTTTGAGGGATGGAAACTATATTGACACCCTGCCGCATGACAGGATGAATAAGGATACGATCCGATCCCTTATGATTGGCCGGGAGTTCGACGGACGGTATTACCGGCCGGATTGGGTGTGCACGCACGGCGAACAGGTGGTTTTGAAGGCGGAACATATAGTCTATAGAAATATTTTGAAGGATGTCAGCCTTGAACTCCACGAAGGAGAAATCCTCGGAATCGGAGGTCTGACCGACAGCGGGATGCACGAGCTGTGTAAGATCCTGTTCGGTGCGATCCGCCCGGACAAAGGACGCGTGACTTACATGGACAATACGGAGATCACTTCCCCGCAGACGGCGATGAAAAAGAGAATCGCGTATATTCCAAAGGACCGGGATACTGAGTCGCTGTTCATATTTGCCGACATCAAAGACAATATTGTCGCTTCTTCGTATGACCAGATCAAAAAGCAGGGATTTATTTTTCCCAAATCCGAGCACGAACTGGCCGAGAAGACGGCTGCCTCTTTGCAGGTAAAAATGCGTGATGTCAGGCAATATGTAGGCGAACTAAGCGGCGGCAATAAGCAGAAAGTTGCAATCTGCAAATGGCTGGCAAATGAATCGCAGCTGTTCCTGATGGACTGCCCTACCCGCGGTATTGACGTGGGTGTAAAGGCGAATATTTATTTGCTTATGCAGGAGCTCAAAAAGCAGGGAAAAGCAATTATCATGGTTTCAGAAGAGATGACGGAGCTGATCGGAATGTCCGATCGTATTCTGATCCTCAAGGATGGTGAATGCAGCGGAGAGTTCCTGCGGCAGGACCACCCGAGCGAGCAGGAAGTAATACAGAAGATGCTGTAAGCGTTAGGAGTAGGGATAGCAATGGAAAAGACAAAGTATTCTTTTATAAAAAAGGTAGCGCCATATGCTGGTCTGATCGCTCTGGTCATTATATTTTCACTGACAACTGACGGAAGATTCGTTGCGGCAAGAAATCTGACCAATATTATCGGCCAGTCTATGGTGACAATGATTGCTGCCTGTGGATGCGTCTTTGTGATGGCGCATAACAATCTCGATTTTTCCCTTGGCGGAGGCTGCGCTTTGATTGCTGCACTTTCCTTCCGTGCGACAAAAGCTGCGAACCTGCCCTTGATGCTGGTTGTGTGTATTCTGTTCGGGATCGGATGCGGGCTGATCACTGCGCTGATTCATGTAAAGGGCAGAATTCCCGCGTTCATGGCAGGGATGTGCATTATGTTTGTAGGACGCGGCGTTGTAGAAGGTATGGCGACCAACATGGTGATGAACCTGCCGGCAGACTCTTCCCGGTATGCCAATAACTTATTTTATCTGATTTTCCTGATCGTGGTTTTCGCGATATGCGTGCCTCTTTTTAATTATACCAAGGTGGGGAAAATGCAGAAGCTGATTGGCTCGAATCCCAGGGCGGCGCAGCTCAGCGGCGTCGCTGTGGGAAAATACAAGGTGATTGCTTTCGCGATTAGCGGAGCGACGCTTGGGGTAGCGTCTTTTCTCACAATGATCCGGATCGGAAGTGTGACCAAGACGATCGGTAGCGGGCTGGAGACGGATGTACTGATTGCGCTCACACTTGGCGGCATTCCGCTTACAGGTGGGACTGGTACGCGTATCAGGGCAGCGTTCATAGGTTCTGTCACATATTTTGTCCTTGGGAATGGTCTTACGCTCTGGGGACTGGATGCGAATCTGATCTATATAGTAAAGGGTGTGGTCTTCCTGGCGACCGTGTTTGCGACGATGGACAGGACAGATCAGGAGTATGTCTTGTAGTACAGTATGTACTTCAAAAATATGTAAAAAAGGAGATTAAGATGATGAAAAGATTGTGTGCATGGATGTTGGCTTTATTGATGGTTTTGCCGATGACGGCATATGCTGCAGAAGATGCGGATACTGCGCATAAGATCGGTGTGATTTTCTACGGTAAGGATGACGCGCTGGGACAGTGTGTCTATGAGGAAGTAAATCACGCGGCGGAAGTAGTTGGTATCGAAGTAGAATGGGCGCTGGGCGATTACGATACAGAATCTCAGCTCACGTCTGTCGAGAATCTGATCTCAGCCGGATGCGAGGGCATCATGTTTATGCCGATCGAAGATGCGAGCGCGCAGAAAGTCGGACAGGCATGCGAAGAGAGCGGCATATATTTCGCAATCTGCTTCCGTGATATCCTGGACAGCGGCATCAAATCTTACGTGGAGTCCTGCGAATACTATGTTGGCAGCTGCTGGGAGGATGACAAGGGTGCCGCCGGCGACCTGGTATCCGTTCTTGCTGAAGACGGAAGAAGCGTGTTTGGCCTGGAGAAAATGAATCCGTCGATCGCACTTGCAGTACGTAACGATGGTTTTGCGGAAGGTGCAGAAGCGGCAGGCGCAGAGATCGTAGCGGAATATGAAGTTCCAAACGATGGCAACAGTCAGACGCATATCAATGGCGTGACGAATTTCTTAAATCTGTATCCGGATATGGACGGTATTCTGATGACTACGTCTTCCCAGGGCGCAGCGGAAGCAATCGTAAATACGGTGAAACAGAATTCTGAGGTCGGAAAAGTAAAACTGGCAATGTTCGACCTTTATGAAGGAATTGCTGACGACTTTGCCGCGGGATGGGTCGCCGCAGCCGCGGCCGGCAACTCTCCGGATGCGTTGTTTGTATTCCTTGCTCTGGTCAATGCGGTGGACGGAACTCCGCTGTCTGACAGCTTCATCAATCTCTCGCAGAAAGAGGTTATCGTGACCAGCGCGGAGGAGTGCGCCGACTATGAGAAATATATTGACAATCCGGAGTACCAGATTTACTCGGATGAGATGATTCAGAATCTTGTGGGAAGATATAATCCGGATGTGACGCTGGAGGATTATACAGAAATCATGGAAGCATTTTCACTGGATTGGGTAAAAGAGAATTCTGCCCAGTAAACAATACAAGGAAGACAAAGTCAGAGGTAGATTGCCATGCAGGCTGCGAAAAAGTACGTGAAAAACTATATTGTTATGTTCCTGGTGACAGCGGCAATGATCGCGCTCCTGATGTTTTTCGCACCGGCCACTCGCTCGTTTACCACTTTGTTGTCATTGCTCAAGCAGGGGATTGCTCCGGCAATCCTCGGCTGGGGCGTATTGTTTAACATTAAGGCGGGAAACTGGGATTTTGGCGTAGGCGCTGAGGTGCTGATTGCGGCGATCATTGGAGGCAATATCGCAAAAATGCTGGGAATGGGTATCGCTGGTGTGATTGTTTGCTGTATGGTGGTAGGATTTGCCGCGGGCACTGTTTCAGGAATTCTGTATCGGCTGCTCCGCATTCCTACAATTATCATATCCATCGCGATCATGCTGATCTATGAGAGTATCTGCGGTATTGTATTTGGGGGAAAAGGCGTATCTCTGGACCTCTCGTACCTGGTACTCAGCCATTTCCCAGGAAATGTCCTGATGTGGATTGCCGGATTCCTGATCGCATATATTCTGTTTTTCAAAACAAGGATCGGGTATAACATCAAGGCGGTCGGGAGCAATATAAAAATTGCGGAAGATAACGGAATCAATGTAAAAAGGACGAAAGCGCTGGCACTCAGTATCGCCGGATTATTTGCGGGACTGTACGCAGCGGTCAACGTCGGTTCCTCCGGAGCTGTCCGTACGGTCAGCGCAATGGGTACGATGGGCACCTGTTTTAATGCGATGATGTGTGTATTTATCGGCCTTTCCATTGTCGGAGGAGGAAATATTTTCATAGCGATCTATTTTGGCGCTGTTGTCATGCAGATGATCCAGATGGCGCTGATGGTATTCGGAATTCCGACACAGTACAGCCAGGTCGTAGTGGCGATATTTGTGATAGCGTTTATGCTGTTTTCAACGAATGCGCCGGAGATTCGGGAAAATATAAGGAGGAAAAGACACGGCGGCAGTTTCCCACATTTAGCTCAGTAGAAATAGATTCATTATTTTTACGGATTTTCGGAAAAACAGTTGACGAAATCAGAAAATATGGTATACTTTTTTTAGTGCAATAAATATACCCAGACAGTTGTATTATGCACAATCTGCAACTGGAGGGAGGTTAGGTGTGAGAGAATGTCAAATGTGATCGTGAAAGAAAACGAGACTCTGGACAGCGCTCTGCGCCGTTTCAAGAGAAACTGCGCGAAGGCTGGGATCCAGCAGGAGATTCGTAAGAGAGAGCATTATGAGAAGCCGAGCGTAAGACGCAAGAAAAAGTCAGAAGCGGCTCGCAAGCGTAAATTCAACTAATGTGTGTGAAATCCCTGGTCGAAAGGTCAGGGATTTTTCAGTAAAATAGTTTGCAAGGGAAGGTGAGAAGCGTGAAAAAGACCTCAAAGCGCCTGCTGGGGCGTGTGCTGACGGTCGGACTGGCCGTGCTGACGCAGGTGGTCTGGATTATTTTTGCCGTTCTTGTGCTTCGGAATCGCTTTCCCTTTGTCGCTTCGCTGATCAGTATCTTAAGCGTTGCCGCGATCCTATGGATCACCAGCAAGGACATCAACCCTTCCTACAAGCTCGCCTGGACGACGCTGATTCTCGCGCTTCCGATCGTGGGCGCGGTGATCTACCTGCTGTTCGGAAAGACCTGGCTTGGCAAAGAGACGCAGCAGAAGCTTGACGAGGCCGCGAGGGACGCCGAGGCACATATAGGGACAGATGAGACGGCCAGAGAGCACCTGGGGAAGCAGAGCGAGGGTGCGGCGAGGCAGTCCGCTTACATCAGCGACGTCGCCGGTTTTCCGCTTCACGAAGGGACGAAAACAAAATATTTCCGTGTAGGCGAAGAACTGTACGCGACGATGCTGCAGGAGCTGGAGCAGGCGGAGCATTTCATCTTCATGGAATACTTTATTATCGACGACGGCGAGATGTGGCAGAGCATTCTCAATATTCTTGAGAATAAGGTCCGAATGGGTCTCGACGTGCGTCTGATCTACGATGACTGGGGCTGCGTCAGCACGATGCCACAGGAATTCCAGCTGCAGCTGCAGCGACGTGGGATCCGCTGCGAGGTGTTCAATCCTCTTGTGCCGATTCCGTCTGTGCTTCTGAACAATCGCGACCACCGCAAGATCACGGTGATTGACGGCTATACGGCGTTCACCGGCGGGATTAACCTTGCCGATGAATATATCAACAAGCGCGAGCGCTTCGGCTACTGGAAGGACACCGGCATTATGCTGAAAGGCGAGGCGGTCTGGAACTTCACCGTCATGTTCCTCCAGATGTGGAGCGCGCTCTCCGGGGAGAAGGTGGACTACAAAAAGTACCGTCCGCATGTGTGGCACGAGCAGGAGTTTGAGGACGACGGTTTTGTGCAGCCTTACGCGGATACGCCGCTCGACCACGAGACGGTCGGCGAGAATGTCTACCTGAGCATTATCAACCGCGCGAAGCGTTATGTCTATATCTTCACGCCGTATCTGATCACGGACAACGAGATGACGACGGCCCTGAAGCTGGCGGCGAAGAGCGGGATCGACGTGCGTATCGTCACACCGGGGATCCCGGACAAAAAGCTTGTGTTCCTGCTGACGCGCTCGTATTATGGGGCGCTTCTGGAGGCGGGAGTGCGTATCTTTGAATATGAGCCGGGATTTCTGCACGCGAAGTCGTTCGTAAGCGACGACCGGATCGCGGTGGTGGGTACGGTGAATCTGGATTTTCGCAGTCTGTATCTGCATTTTGAGTGTGGGGTGTGGATGTACGGCACCGAAGCTGTCATGCAGATCAAGGAGGACGCGATGGAGCTGTTCCGGGAGTGCCGGGAGATCACGGTGGAGGACTGGAGAGGCCAGGGCATCTGGCCGCGTATCTGGCAGAGCGTGCTGAGGCTCTTTGCGCCGCTGCTGTAATTTTTCCATCCCTGTTTTAATATAGTTTATAGAGAGAATTCAGGGACGTGTTGGAATGAAAAAGATAATATGCTGTTTGATGGCGGTATGGATGCTGGCGGCGCCGGTGTGGGCGACACAGATCCGGGCAGAGGAAGCGGCAGGCGCCCAGACGGCGGAGACTGCGCAGGACAATACAGATGCGGCTGCGCAGCCCCAGACAGCCGTGCTGGAGCTGCAGACGCCGCATGCGCTGGTGATGGAGGTGTCCACAGGGACGGTGCTCTTCGAGAAGGATGCAGACGCGAAGGTGCATCCGGCGAGCGTCACGAAGGTGATGACGATGCTGCTGATCTTCGAGGCGCTCGAGGAAGGGCGGCTGAAGCTTGACGAGCAGGTGACGACGAGCGCGCACGCGAAGTCGATGGGCGGTTCGCAGGTGTTCCTCGAGGAGGGCGAGACCCAGACGGTCGAAACGCTTTTGAAATGTATCGTCATCGCGTCCGGAAACGACGCGGCGGTGACGATGGCAGAGCATATTTCGGGCTCGGAGGAGGCGTTTGTCGCTCGAATGAACGAGAGAGCTGCCGAGCTCGGCATGGTGAACACGCACTTTGTGGACTGCTGCGGGTTGACAGACTCCCCGGAGCATTATACGACGGCGCGCGACGTTGCACTGATGTCGAGGGAACTGCTGGCGCGTTTTCCACAGGTGACGGATTATTCCAAGATCTGGATGGAGGACATCACGCATGTGACGGCGAAGGGAAGCAGCAAATTCACGCTCACGAACACAAACAAACTGCTGCGGGCCTTTGACGGCTGCGACGGATTGAAGACCGGGAGCACCAGCTACGCGAAATATTGCCTGAGCGCGACGGCGCAGCGGGGCGGGATCCGGTTGATCGGTACGGTGATGACGGCGCCGGACTCGAAGACGCGCTTTGCGGAGGCGGCGAAGATTTTGGGCTATGGCTTTGCCTGTTGTACACTTTACCACGACGACGCGATGGAGACGCTTCCGCAGGTCAGGGTGCGCGGCGCGGCGGAACCGTTTGCCGACGTAAAGTACGCGAACGAGTTTTCTTATCTGAGCACGGAGAAGGAAGACTTTTCCGCGATTGAGCGCACGGTCCGCTGGCAGGAGGAGATCAGAGCTCCGCTCGAGCAAGGCGCGCAGGTGGGCGAGTACGTGTACACGTTGAATGGAAAGGTACTCGGCAGCGTCCCAATCGTCACGGTGAATGCCGTGGAAAAAGCGGGTTATCTGGATTGCCTCGATGAAATGTGGGAGCGCTGGGTTTTGTAAAATGGCTGATGAAGATACATGACATACGCGGGAAGAGGAAGGTACCATGTCGGATTTCAAATTGACAAGATATCGGATAAAGGTGAACGACGGCCTGCGGGGACCGCAGCAGCCGTTTTCTGCGATATTGCTGAGCGATCTGCACAACGCATTGTACGGCGAGGGCAACAGTGTGCTGCTGCAGGCAATTCGGAACGAGAGGCCGGAAGCCGTTTTCGTGGCCGGCGATATGCTCGTCGCCACGCAGGAGCCGCAGATGGATGCCGCGCTGGCATTGATGGGCGAACTGACGAAGCAGTATCCGGTCTACTATGTGGAAGGAAACCATGAATATAAGGTGAGAAAATACGCGGAGGTGTACGGCGGCGACGGGGATCGCTTTTTTGAGGCAATTCAAAGCTTCGGCGTGCATTTGTTGAAGAATTCCTGTGAGCGGATCGATCTCCAGAAAATGCCGATTACGGTCTGGGGATTGGAGCTTCCGTGGCAGTGCTACAGGCGATTTCGGAAGAACGAGCTGACGGCAGGCCAGATCACGGAGCTTCTCGGAGCGCGGGATGAAGGCCGCTATAATATTCTGCTGGCGCATAATCCGGTCTATTTTGAAGCCTATGCCGCCTGGGGCGCGGAGCTGACGCTTGCCGGACATTTGCACGGGGGCGTGATTCGACTGCCTTATTTTGGCGGAGTGGTCACCCCGCAGTTCCGGCTGTTCCCGAAATACGACCGGGGGATATTCAAACGGCGGGGAAAGCTGTTGGTAGTGAGCGCCGGCCTCGGCAGCCATTCGATCCCAATCCGTATCAACAATCCGCCGGAGCTGGTCGTGCTGGATATTTCGTGAAAGCAATGAGCCGCGCCAGACGGCGACAAATGCAGATGCGGGAGCTTGCTCACAGGCATCTGCGATTTGGCGACGGATGATTGGGCGAATGCCCACGACCGAGGAAAGCCGCAGGCTTTTCGAGGTATGCACGGCTCATAAAGAAGGTAAAGCTGTTTGTAATCTGAGATGAAATGAGGAAATCGTATGGGAATACCGGTGAAGCTGCAGGCCTTCGAGGGACCGCTGGATCTGCTGCTGCATCTGATTGAAAAGAATAAGGTCAGCATCTATGACATTCCGATTGTGGAGATCACAGATCAGTACATGGAGTACATTGCCGAACTGCCGGAGGAGAGCCTCGATGTGATGAGTGAATTTCTCGTCATGGCGGCCACGCTGCTCGATATCAAATCCCGGATGCTCCTGCCACCGGAGGTGACGGAGGACGGCGAGGAGATCGACCCGCGAGAGGAGCTGGTTCAGAAGCTTTTGGAATATAAGATGTACAAATATATGTCCTATGAGCTTCGGGATCGGCAGGATGGCGCGGCGCTGCATCTGTATAAGAACGCGAGCATGCCGGAGGAAGTTTTGGCGTATCAGGAGCCGGTGGATGTGGAGGAGCTTCTGGACGGGCTGACCTTGAACAAGCTGCATGCACTGTTTCAGGAGCTTTTGAAGAGACAGGAGAACCGCATTGACCCGGTGAGGAGCAAATTCGGGAACGTCAGGCGCGAGGAGGTCGATCTGACGGAGACGATGCGCTTTGTCGGACGTTACATAACGGGGCGGAAACGCTGCACATTCCGTGAACTCATGACACTCAGAAAAGGAAAGATGTACACGATTGTGACCTTTTTGACGCTGCTGGAGCTGATGAAAGAAGGAACGGTCGAGGTGGAGCAGGACGAGACGTTTGCAGATATTCGAATCTCCTATACGGGGAAAGAGGGCGCGGAGCTGACGCTTGACCAGGACTACGACTGAGAGAGTTGCGTTGCGATTTATTTATCACGGCAGGAAGGGTGAAAGACTGGAAGCCTGCTGTGGTTATGATTATGGAAGGCATTTGGCACGGCGTGAAGATACAGCCGGCCGGAAAAAGGAAACCGGAGACGGTCTCAGGAATACAGAAATGGAGAATACAGAGTGGATAGAAGAGAGGCAGAGGCCGCGATTGAGGCGATTTTGTTTGCGGTCGGTGATTCTGTAGAGACAGAAAAGATCGCAAAGGCGATTGAGCAGGACACAGAGACGACGAAGAAGATCATCGGTCATATGATGGAGCGATATCGGGAGGAAGACCGTGGCATACAGATCACGGAGCTGGAGGATTCCTATCAGCTCTGCACGAAAAGCGAGCTGTATGAATATCTGATCCGTGTGGCGAAGCAGCCTCGCAGACCGGTGCTCACGGACGTAGTTATGGAGACGCTTTCGATCATTGCGTACAAGCAGCCGATCACAAAGATGGAGATTGAGAAGATCCGCGGTGTCAAGTGCGATCATGCGGTGAACAAGTTGATCGAATATAATCTTGTCAAGGAGCTCGGGCGCCTGGACGCGCCCGGACGTCCGCTGCTGTTCGGGACGACGGAGGATTTCCTGCGTCATTTCGGCATGCATTCGCTGGATGAGCTTCCAGAGATGAATCCTGTCCAGATCGAGGATTTCAAGGCGGAGGCTGAGGAAGAGATTCAGATGAAGCTGGATGTCTGAGGGCAGACATCTTTGACGGGATCATACATGAAAGCCTGGATATCCGCATAGATATGAGGGAGGAGCTTTTTGAAAGGGAACTTTCCTATATGGCGGATGGATGGAAGAGAATCGTGGCAGGTCTTTTGGCGGCGGCATTGTTTTTCCCTGGAACAGGGAACGCAGCGGCGCAGGAGGATCTCGGACTTTACGCCCGCAGCGCTGTCCTGATGGATGGTGAAAGCGGGCGTGTTTTATATGAGAAGGAAGCGCAGACTGAGCTGCCGATGGCAAGCACGACAAAGATCATGACCTGCATCCTTGCGCTTGAGGAGGCAACCCCGGACACAGTCTGTACAGTATCGGAGAATGCCGCGTCGCAGCCGCAGGTGAAGCTTGGCATGGTACAGGGGGACACATTTTATCTGCGTGATCTGCTCTGTTCACTGATGCTTGAATCGCACAATGATTCTGCGGTGTGTATCGCAGAGACGATCGGCGGGAGCGTGGAGGGATTTGCGGCGAAGATGAACGGAAAGGCCGGGGAGATCGGCTGCACGCAGACCCACTATGTTACCCCAAATGGTCTGGATGCGCAGAACGAAGGCGGAGAGCATCATACGACAGCGCGGGAGCTTGCGCTTGTCATGCGCTATTGCCTGACACAGTCGCCGAAGGCGGGGGAGTTTCTGGAGATCACGCGGACGCCCTCCTGCACTTTTACGAATATTGCGGGCAGCAGAAGCTATGGCTGTACGAATCACAACGCGCTTCTTCAGATCCTGGACGGAGCGCTGTCCGGAAAGACGGGCTTTACCGCGAAAGCCGGATATTGCTATGTCGGGGCGGTGAAGCGGGACGGAAAGCTGCTGATTGTTGCGCTGCTTGCCTGCGGCTGGCCGAGCCACAAGGGCTATAAATGGGTGGATACAAAAAAACTGGTGAATTACGGGCTGGAGAACTATGAGCTGCGGGAGCTTGCGGCGCCGAAGCTGGGGACTACATGGCTTCCGGTGAAGGACGGGCAGCAGGAGAGTGCGGCGATTGAGGTCGGAGCGGAGGCGGAGAGGGAAAGCTCTGATAGGGATAATGGCATTGGAAAAGATGGCGGATCCGGCGCGGCCCTTTCAGGGAAAAGCGGGAACGGTTCGCGGAGAATTCTGATGCGACCGGAGGAGCAGATTGAGATATGTGTTGAGCTTGCGGATAGCCTTACGGCTCCGGTTGAGAAAGGGTATCGAGTAGGGACTATACAGTGTAAGGTCGACGGAAATACATATGTCGCGTATCCGGTCATTACGACGCAGAAGGTGCCCAGACGGGACTATCCGTACTGCTTTCGAACAGTTATGGAGCTGGCAAAGCTCTGAGAGATAACGGATGAAAAAATTTTTATAGACATATTCTTCCATATTATATATAATAAATACAATACAAGTTGTGGTTGGATTTCCCGTGAAAGAGCCGGAGATCCGGAATGTTTCAGCACACCGGGAGAGGAGAGTTGTGTTATGGAAACAAAAGGCTACTTCAGACGAAAAATTCT
Organism: uncultured Lachnospiraceae bacterium; assembly: GCA_947627365.1. Taxonomy (GTDB): domain Bacteria; phylum Bacillota; class Clostridia; order Lachnospirales; family Lachnospiraceae; genus Choladousia. The sequence continues at coordinate 29,695 of CANQVT010000009.1, forward strand.
GAAACTGCTGACGCTGACGGCGATGATGGTTTTCCTTTGCGGAATAAGCGTATCGGCGGCTTCGAAGACAGTGAGCATGCAGAAAGAGGCGGGTACATTTACCTATGTGGGTCAATGTGAAAGCGGCACGACCGTCTATCATAAATTTAAGCTGACGAAGCCGTCCTTTGTACGGGTGACAGGGGCGGAGAGCCTCAACGGCAGTTTATTCGGGATTCATGTGACATTGTGCAACAAAAAGAAGAAAGCGCTGGATGAATCTAAGTATGTCAAGATGAATGATTCGGCGGACTCTTCCACCTTTGCGGAGTATGCACTGGCAAAGGGCACATATTACATTAAGGTTTCCAAGGTCGCGAGATATGGGCTTGCGGTAGTCGCGGCGACAAAGGCGGATGATATCAAAATCACGGATAAAGGCGGAAAGTCCAAGTCGAAGGCGGCGACGGTTAAAACAAAGAAAAAGGTATGCGGGATCATTGCTACAGGAGAGAGCACGTCAAAGGCCGACTGGTATAAGTTTAAAGTGACCAAGAGTAAGACGCTTACATTCAAGCTCTACGCGGAGGGAACCGCCAAGGTGAATTTTACTCTTTACGGACCGAGCTATAAAAATGGAATCAACATGGCTGATCTCAAAAATAACGATGCATCGTTGAAGACGATCAAGAAATACAGCTGGGGCGGCAACGCCGGGAATCTTAAAGTCGCGCCGGGAACCTACTATATCCGGGTAAAGCGCAGCAGCGGATCTAAAAAAACAACCAGCGCGGCGTATTACGTTTACTGGAAATAGCGACGGCTCAGATAAATTAGTGAAAACTGCCGAAAACAGCATTGTTTGGATCGCAAATATGCTGCTTTGCGGCAGTTTTTTTCTGACTGACGAAAAAGCTTGCAATTTCGGGAGAAAGAGGATAATATATACTCGGCGGAAATTGGATTCCATGCCGCAGAAGGTCTTACGGCTGCCTGCGGAGCAGGATTCTATTTCAAAATATAGCGATGGAGGGCTGAAGAATGAGTAATACAGCACAAAGCTTAGCGGGCAAGAGGATCGCTTCCTTGCTCGACGAGAACAGTTTTGTTGAAATCGGCGGATACGTCACTGCCAGGAATACTGATTTCAACATGCAGCAGACGCAGACGCCGGGGGATGGCGTAGTCACGGGCTACGGTCTGATCGACGGTCATCTGGTCTATGTTTACAGCCAGGATCCTTCCGTGCTCGGCGGTACGATCGGCGAGATGCACGCAAAGAAGATCGTGGGCATTTACGACATGGCGCTGAACATGGGCGCTCCGGTGATCGGGCTTCTGGACTGCGCGGGCCTGAGGCTTCAGGAGGCGACGGACGCACTGAACGCGTTCGGCGAGATCTATAAGAAGCAGGCGCTGGCATCCGGCATTGTTCCGCAGATCACGGCGGTGTTCGGCAGATGCGGCGGCGGTCTGGCGCTTGTGCCGGGACTTACCGACTTTACATTTATGGAAGGTTCAAAGGCGGAGCTGTTCGTGAACGCGCCGAACGCACTGGACGGCAACGTCAAAGAGAAATGCAACACGGCTTCTGCGCGGTTCCAGAGCGAGGAGGCAGGGCTGGTTGACTTTGTCGGCACAGAGGACGAGATCATGGCGCAGATCCGCTCGCTTGTATGCATGCTTCCGGCGAACAATGAGGACGATCTCTCCTACGAGGAGTGCACGGACGATCTGAACCGCGCGTGTGCAAATCTCGCAAATGCGGCCGGCGATACGACAATTCTTCTTTCCAACATAGCAGACGACAACAACTTCCTCGAGCTGAAGGCGGATTACGCTCCGGATATGGTGACCGGTTTCCTCCGTCTGAACGGCACGACAGTCGGCGCGGTGGCAAATCGTACCGAGTCTTACGACGAGGAAGGAACACTCAAGGAGTCCTATGACTGTGCGCTGAGCGCGCGCGGAGCCGTGAAGGCGGCAGAGTTTGTGAATTTCTGCGACGCGTTTGAGATTCCGGTGCTCTCCCTGACGAACGTGGCGGGCTTCAAGGCGACGAAGTGCTCCGAGAAGCGCATTGCGAAGGCGGCGGCTCAGCTGACGGCAGCGTTCGCGAACGCGACTGTACCGAAGGTAAATGTGATCATCGGTAAGGCCTTCGGCAGCGCTTACGTGGCGATGAACAGCAAGGCGATCGGCGCGGATATGACGTTTGCGTGGAGCCAGGCGCAGATCGGCATGATGGACGCGCAGCTCGCGGCGAAGATCATGTATGCGGATGAGGACGCGAAGGTGATCAATGAGAAGGCTGCAGAGTACGCGGCGCTTCAGTCCAGCGCGATGTCGGCGGCGAAGAGAGGCTATGTAGATAATATCATTGAGGCAGAGGATACCAGAAAATATGTGATCGGCGCGTTCGAGATGTTGTTCACGAAGAGAGATGACCGCCCGGCCAAAAAACACGGAACAATTTAAGCGAGGTGAATCACATGAGGCATAGATTAAGAGCAGTTTTGCTTGCGGCAGGGCTTTGCGCGTCTGTCTTTTCCACGAGCGTGTTTGCGGATGAGACAGAGAGCGAGCTGCAGCAGGCGGTAGAAGAGATGGCTCAGGAGGAGACGGCTCTCGAGAAGGAGGCGGACGCTGCCGAGGTGCCAGGTGAGGGACAGAGCGAAGCTCTGACACCGGCTGAGGCGCAGACTGAGGGACAGACCGAGGCTCCCTCCGAAGAGGAGCAGCTGAAGGCGCAGCTCACATCCATGCTGTCACAGATCGGCGGCTGGACAGATGCGCAGATTGATGCGTACATTGATGGAAACGACGCGGCAAGTGCGGCGATCGCTGCGAACTGGAAATCTGTGAAGGACGAGCTCGGAACATTTGTGGAAGTGAAGGACGCCGAGATGGAGATGACAGAAGAAAGCTTCAAGGTCATCGGTCATGCGAAGTATGATAAAACCGGCGATAAGACAGATGTACTCGTGAGCTACGAGATGGATCTGGCGACGCAGCTGCCTACGCTGAACTGGGAGATCGAGTATTCGCTTGGAACCCTGATGGTGCGTGCGGCGCTGAATACTGTGATGGGACTCGGCATCGTGTTCCTGACCCTGCTTTTCCTGAGCTGGCTGATCGGTAAGCTTCATTATATCCCGGAGCTGATCGAGAAGATGGGTAAGAAGGAAGCGCCGGCGGCTCCGGCTCAGACGGCTGCCCCGGCGGCAGCGCCCGTCGCGGCGGTGGAGGAGGATCTCACGGACGACCTGGAGCTGGTAGCTGTCATCACGGCGGCGATCGCGGCGTCCGGTACGACGTCCGGAGACGGATTTGTAGTTCGTTCTATTAAAAAAGCAAATAAAAGAAACAGGCAGAGAGCCTGAATACAGGAGGAAGGATTCATGAAGAATTATACGATTACAGTAAACGGAAATGTATATGATGTGACAGTAGAAGAAGGCACAGGTTCCGCAGCTCCGGCGGCGGCTCCGAAGGCAGCGCCAAAAGCGGCTCCGAAGGCAGCTCCGGCACCGGCGGCAGCAGCTCCGGCAGCAGGTGGAGCGGGCGCGGTGAAGGTAGCGGCGTCCGTGCCGGGCAAGGTGTTTAAGGTAGAGGCGAGCGTCGGCCAGGCGGTGAAGGCCGGCGACAGCATCGTGATTCTCGAGGCAATGAAGATGGAGATCCCGGTCGTGGCTCCGCAGGACGGCACAGTGGCAAGCATCGACGTAACCGTAGGCCAGGCGATCGAGTCCGGAGACGTCCTTGCGACATTGAACTAAGGGCGGCAGTATTTCCACGCTGCGTGACCCGGACAGGACGGCCTGGATCAGCGGCGGCGAAAGGTTCTGCTGCAGACATTGTCTGAGAATACGAACTGGGAGGTTAAAAAATGTCTTACATTACAAATACATTGTCCAACCTGCTGGATCAGACGGCGTTCCTGAATCTGACATGGGGCAACTATGTCATGATCGCGGTGGCCTGTGTGTTCCTGTATTTGGCAATCAAGCATGGATTTGAGCCTCTGCTTCTCGTTCCGATCGCGTTCGGCATGCTGCTCGTCAATATCTATCCGGATATCATGGCGCAGCCTTACACGGATGTGAACGGCATCGAGCACGCAGGCGGCCTGCTCCATTATTTCTACCTGATGGACGAGTGGAGTATTCTTCCGTCCCTGATCTTCATGGGCGTCGGCGCGATGACGGACTTCGGCCCGCTGATCGCGAACCCGAAGAGCTTCCTGCTCGGCGCTGCGGCGCAGCTCGGTATCTATATGGCATATTTCCTTGCGATCTTCATGGGCTTTAACGGCAAGGCGGCCGCGGCGATCTCCATCATCGGCGGCGCGGACGGCCCGACTTCGATCTTCCTCGCAAGTAAACTGGGCCAGACCACTCTGATGGGTCCGATCGCGGTGGCGGCGTACTCTTACATGTCGCTCGTCCCGATCATCCAGCCCCCGATCATGAAGCTTCTGACGACCGAAGAAGAGCGCAAGATCAAGATGGAGCAGCTTCGTCCGGTATCCAAGCTGGAGAAGATCCTGTTTCCGATCATCATTACGATCGTTGTGTGTATGCTGCTTCCGTCCACGGCTCCTCTTGTCGGTATGCTGATGCTCGGCAACCTGTTCCGTGAGAGCGGCGTGGTGAGACAGCTCACGGAGACGGCCAGCAACGCGATGATGTACATCGTCGTTATCCTGCTCGGCACGTCCGTAGGCGCAACGACGAGCGCCGAAGCGTTCCTGAACCTTGACACGATCAAGATCGTCGTTCTCGGTCTTGTAGCGTTCGCGTTTGGTACGGCGGGCGGCGTCCTGTTCGGCAAGCTGATGTGCAAGCTGTCCGGCGGCAAGATCAATCCGCTGATCGGCTCGGCCGGCGTGTCCGCGGTGCCGATGGCGGCTCGTGTATCCCAGAAGGTCGGCGCGGAGGCGGATCCGACGAACTTCCTGCTGATGCACGCGATGGGCCCGAATGTGGCAGGCGTTATAGGAACAGCAGTGGCGGCCGGTACGTTTATGGCCATCTTCGGTGTATAAATGAGCGCTGGAACAAAGCAGCCGAAGACAATTGGACTGCTTGCAGGACAGATTGTCTGACGGATGCTTTGCGAGCAGAGGCGAATGCCCTGCGACCGAGAAAAATGCGAAGCATTGTTCGAGGTTACAGCGCGAGACAGAGGCCGTTCCGCAGACTTGGCGAGGGCGAGCCGACAGGCTAAGATCGAGCTCTAGCATGCGGAACTTCCTTATGAGAGAATAGAGAGTAAAACAGGAGGTATAAAATGGCAGAACAAGCAAAAAAACCGATTAAAATTACCGAGACGATCCTTCGTGACGCGCATCAGTCACTGATCGCGACCAGAATGTCAACCGAGCAGATGCTGCCGATCGTTGAGAAGCTGGATAAAGTTGGCTATCATTCCGTGGAGTGCTGGGGCGGCGCTACGTTCGACGCTTCCCTGCGTTTCCTGAAGGAAGATCCGTGGGAGAGACTGCGCAAACTGCGCGACGGCTTCAAGAACACGAAGCTGCAGATGCTGTTCCGCGGACAGAATATCCTGGGCTATCGCCCGTATGCGGACGACGTGGTAGAGTATTTCGTGCAGAAGTCCGTGGCAAACGGTATCGATATCATCCGTATTTTCGACTGCCTGAACGATATCCGCAATCTCCAGACCGCGGTGACCGCCGCGAACAAGGAGAAGGCGCACGCGCAGGTGGCGATGTCCTACACGCTTGGCGACGCGTATACGATGGAGTATTGGGTTGATCTCGCGAAGAGAATTGAGGACATGGGCGCGAATTCTATCTGTATCAAGGATATGGCGGGTCTGCTCGTTCCGTACAAGGCAACCGAGCTTGTGACCGCGCTGAAGGAAGCGGTCTCCATTCCGATCCAGCTGCATACGCACTATACGTCCGGCGTCGCTTCCATGACGTACCTCAAGGCGGTCGAGGCTGGCGTGGACGTGATCGATACGGCAATGTCGCCGTTCGCGCTTGGCACGTCGCAGCCGGCGACCGAGGTGATGGTGGAGACCTTCCGCGGCACGCCGTACGACACAGGCTTTGACTCCAAGCTGCTCGATGAGATCGCGGACTATTTCCGTCCGATGCGCGACGATGCATTGGCGAGCGGATTGCTCAACCCGAAGAACATGGGCGTCAACATCAAGACGCTGCTGTACCAGGTGCCGGGCGGCATGCTGTCCAACCTGACATCACAGCTGAAGGATATGCACGCGGAAGACAAGTACTACGATGTGCTTGAGGAGGTTCCGAAGGTGAGAAAAGACCTCGGCGAGCCGCCTCTTGTGACGCCGTCTTCGCAGATCGTCGGAACCCAGGCGGTTATGAACGTGATCCAGGGCGAGCGCTACAAGATGGTGACGAAGGAGACGAAGGATATCCTGAGCGGCAAGTACGGCGCGACGGTGAAGCCGTTCAATCCGGAGGTTCAGAAGAAGTGCATCGGCGACGCGGAAGTGATCACCTGCCGTCCGGCGGACCTGATCCCGGACGAGCTCGACACGCTGCGCGGCGAGATGGCACAGTGGTCCGAGCAGGAGGAGGACGTTCTGTCCTACGCGCTGTTCCCGCAGGTGGCGACCGATTTCTTCAAGTACCGTCAGGCACAGGAGAAGAAGGTGGACCCGACCGTCGCGGACAACGAGAACAAGGCGTATCCGGTATAGTTCGCGTTGGCACATTTGACGCTTGTCAAATTTGCTTTGAACAGGGAGATAAAGTGGGTTCGGCGAAGGAGTATGGCGAGAGACCTACCTGTCAGACTCGTTTTGCGCAGGACGTCAAAGTGCGGAATGGGAGAGAACGAAAGTTTCATGAGATAGGCATGTTCCACATAATAATCATGGTTTCGGATAAGCGCTCTGCGGCAATGTGCAGGGCGCTTGTTTTTATGCGCAGACCCGCGAGAGGAAAAATTTGCTGCTGCCGCGGCACGCGGGTCGCGCAGCGAGCAAGAGAAAACCATCTCTACCCGCTTCGCTTTTTCAGGGCCAGTTGAATGAGACGATCCGTCTGATCAGCCATAAACAGCGGGATATTCAACAGATCATTGTCAAGCTTCAGGTTTTCCAGAGAGAAACGGATACGGAGCCTGATTTCTTCCGGAAACAATTCCGTGAATTTGTGCAGGCTGCGGCTGGCAACGTTGGTCTCGGACTTGACCTCCACCGGAAAAATGTCGTTCTCCCGTTGAATCAGGAAATCTACCTCGTAGGGTGGATTACTCTGGCTCCAGTAGCGTGGGGAAACCTCAAATTGAGTGATAAGTGTCTGGAGAATATAGTTTTCCGTTAGCGCGCCCTTGAATTCCGTGAAGAGCCGGTTACCTTCTCCGAACGCGGTAGGAGCAAGCTGAGCCAGACGGCGCAGAAGTCCCACATCCACCAGATATATTTTGAATGCGGATAAGTCGTCGTAAGCTGCGATCGGCAGCCGGGGCGCCGCGCTGCGATAAACCTTATGCACCAACCGGGCATCCACCAGCCATTGCAGCGCGTCCTCATATTCTCTTGCGCGTGCGCCTTCCTTTACAACTTTATAGATAAATTTTTTGTTTTCCCGAGCAAGCTGGGAGGGAATGGATTTCCAGATCAGGGAGATTTTCGGAAATTCTTTCACGTCCGGATGTTTGGCAAAATCGCGCTCATAGGCGCCGAGAATGCCTGAAAGAGCTTCCTGCATGGCGTTCGGATCCCGCTCCTGCGTCCACATCAGAATCGGTTCCGGCATTCCGCCGGTAACATAGTACATTTTGAGCTTTTCAGTGAGAGGATTAAAAAATGCGTCTGGCACTGGCTCAAGCGCGGTTAGATTGTTCAGATAAGATACAAGGTTCCCGTCTCCGTTTGCCATCAAAAATTCTGTAAAGGTCATGGGATCAATCTGCAGGAAGTTTACCTTGCCGACCGGGAAAGAAGACGGTTTTGACAGCGCAATGCCAAGCAGCGATCCGGCGCAGGCGACATGATACTGCGGCGCGTTTTCGCAAAAGTATTTCATGGAGTTGATGACTTTGGGACAATCCTGTACCTCGTCAAAGACGATCAGTGTCTTTTCGGGGAAGATACGCTGTCCGCTTGCCATCGTTAGATTTTGCAGGATGCGGTTCACATCCTTGGTCGTCTCAAAGAACTGACGGTATTCTTCGTTTTCATCAAAGTTGAAATATGCCACGTTTTCGTAATAACGTTTGCCGAATTCTTTGAGAATCCAGGTCTTTCCCACTTGTCGCACACCTTTCAGGATCAAAGGCTTACGGTGTTTGGAGTTTTTCCATTTCAGCAGATCGTTCAAAATCAATCGTTCCATTGCCACACCTCATCACACTTTTCTATAGGATATTATATCTGTGTATCACATTTTTATTCAGATTTATGTGTAATATATCACGCTTTTATGAAATTATAGAACATAAGCGAGAAAAATACAAGAGATATTCCGCAAACAGTTGGTTGATTAACACGCAGATGTAAGCTATAATTGATTTAAATGTGGAATTCTCTGAATTGCTTGATACTTGAGGGATGTACCTATGATAAAAAAGAGCGTGCAAAAGCAGATTGATGAGACAATTAAGGAAATCTGGCTGAAAAACATTAGGAAGGATTTTGCAGAAGACTATATCATCAATGAGGACTGCCTGAAAATTGCTCTCTGTTATCATTTGAGGAGAAAGCTTGCAGGCGTGCTGAGAGAAAACAATCTGCGCATCTATACGGAAAAGTATTTCCCCGGCATGAGAAGAAAACCAGATATTATCATCGCCCAGATCAGAGAAGATTATCCGGAAAACAATCTCTATGATTCTGTAAGGGAAGAAGATATTGTAGCACTGCTGGAACTCAAATTTAGGAGCGACAGTGCAAAAAGCACTTCCGACTGGATGAGAAGAGACGTACAGAAATTGAAGGAGTATGTGCAGAAAAGCAGGATGCAGTGTCAAATGTATTTTGCGGTCGTTTACGAGGTGGATTGCGTTTGGCTACATTGGCTGGACAGGCGGAGCACAAATAACTGGGCGTCCGGCAGAGTGACAGAGCTGGACGCCGGGAAAATAGACGGAGTAATGAAATTTGAGATTCATTCCTATTAAAACTAAAATTTGAGAAGACATTCTGGCGGCGGGAGGAGCAGAACATGAACATTGCGCAGATACTTGAGAAAATGATCGGCTTTTCAGATGGAAACATTCATGACATTGAACATTTTATGAAGGTGTGGACGTATGCCAAAACGATCGGTGAGCTGGAAAAGCTGGATCGGGACACGCAGTATATTCTTGAAGTCGCCGCCATCACGCACGACATTGCCTGTCCTTTGTGCCGTGAGAAATATGGTAACACGAACGGGAAATATCAGGAGGAAGAGGGCGAACCGCTCGTGCGGGAATTTCTGGCGAATACGGGAATGACGAAAGAGCAGATTAGCCGTGTCGCCTATCTGGTGAGCCATCACCACACGCTTCAGAATATTGATGGGATCGATTACCAGATCCTGATTGAGGCGGACTATCTTGTCAATGCGGCGGAAAGCGGGTACAGCAGGGAGAATATCGGGAATTTTATCGGGAAGATCATGCGGACGGAGAGCGGCAAGAGGATCGCGAGGAGCGTATTTGGCATAGCTTAGTGTCAATGACGAGTGTTCTTAAACAGAGGATGGAGCCGGATTTTCTTTAAATATGGAAGGAGGAAGACCATATGGCGGATGAGGCGATTTTGAGTAGTAGCAATGCGTATACTATTTTTAAATATGGGAAATATGTGATTCGATTCCGTGCGCCATATTCTTTAGAAAGATATACAGAGATAAAGAAATGGGATGCAGGATATTTGGTTGTCATGGCAAAGTATGCGCATAATAAGGAAGCCGAAGAAGAGTATATAGATTTAGTTCCTATATTAGAAAAATTATATTATGATCCGCAGGATTTTTTGAAATCAATTAAGAAGGTGAGGATTCAATATGATTGACCGTATGAAGGTAGCAGAAAATGCAGGAATGATTGTCAATGGTTATGCTTTTACAAGAGAAGGTAGGACTGTGCGGGTTTTAAATTTGAATAATCCGGATATGGCAACTGTTTTTGATAGCAATGGTGAGGTACTCGAGACCAGTATGAGTGATATTGAAATTCGGATTGCAAAAGAGTATCTACACAACAATGCAGAATTTCTGGAGGATTGATATGCCAAAGTATTACGACTATATGGTTGCCAGTTATTATTTGTATTTTACATCGTTTTGCACGATTGAGTGTATGCATGTACATGCCAGCGACAGGGAATTAACAGAATCGGGCTCTGCTAAATTTTTTGTGAAAGCGGATGGGGATACTGTAGTTCAGAACAGAGGCAAGCTAAATGACAGAGAGCTCCATAAAATTCAAAAGTTTATAAAAAAGAATTATCAGGAAATGTATTTGAAATGGGCCGCATACAGCACGAAGGGCTTTTATGGGGAAGAAATAGAATGAGCGATGGAAAACAGGGACAAAAGATGAACAGGAAAACAGCATTTATCGTCGGGGCGGGCAGCTTCGACGGAATGATGGAAAGACCGGGCGAAGGCGATCTGGTGATCGCGGCGGACGGCGGATATATATATCTGAAGGAAGTGGGGATCGAGCCGGACGTGCTGCTCGGTGATTTCGATTCGCTGGAGGTAGCGCCGGAGCATCAGCATATCATCCGGCATTCGCCGATCAAGGACGACACGGACATGGCGCTCGCGGCGGCTTACGCGCAGGAGCAGGGCTGTACACGCATCCTTCTTTACGGAGGTCTCGGCGGAAGGCTGGATCACACGGTCGCAAACCTGCAGCTTCTGATGGGTCTGTCGCGCGCGGGCGTGGAGGCGTACCTGATCGGGCAGGGAAATGTGATCACGGCGATCACGGATGAACGGATCTGTTTCGGCGCGCAGGCACAGGGAATGATCTCTGTATTCTGCCTGAGCGAACCGGCGAAGGGCGTCTGGGAGCGTGGGCTCAAATATTCGCTCACCGACATGACGCTCACCTGTGATATCACGCGCGGCGTCAGCAATGAGTTCACCGGGCAGGAGAGCTGCATCGAGGTGCAGGACGGCACGCTGGTGATCCTGTGGGGACAGGAGAACGGATTGGATGCTGTCCGCGACAGGGCGCCTTTGCACGCATAATTTCACATGATTTCTTTTTTCAAATTTTTTCTTGACAACCCCCAAAACCACCCGTATAATAGGAAAGTGCGCTAACACGCATTGGTTTTTTGCGCATATTTTTAGCAGCCACAGAGTAAGACTCAACTAAATCAGGAGGTGAAAGAGTAGTGCCAACATTTAATCAGTTAGTCAGAAAGGGCAGACAGACATCAGCGAAGAAGTCTGCAGCACCGGCTCTTCAGAAGGGGTTCAATTCTCTCAGAAAGAAGACGACGAATACGTCTTCCCCGCAGAAGAGAGGCGTCTGCACGGCGGTGAAGACCGCTACGCCGAAGAAGCCGAACTCGGCTCTTCGTAAGATCGCCAGGGTACGTCTGTCGAACGGCATCGAGGTTACGAGCTATATTCCGGGTGAAGGACACAACCTTCAGGAGCATAGCGTTGTGCTGATCCGCGGCGGCAGGGTGAAGGACCTTCCGGGTACCAGATACCATATCGTCAGAGGAACACTTGATACTGCAGGTGTTGCGAAGAGAAGACAGGCCCGTTCCAAGTACGGCGCCAAGAGACCGAAAGACGCGAAGAAGTAATTTCACGCTTTTTGGTTCGTATTATCACAAATCGGTTTTTGTTTCATCTTATGTTTATGTGGGGTTCTTATTGCCGGGTGGCTGCAGGTGAATATAAGAAGTCCTGCGCATGAACACGAAACATGATCGTGAGTACCTGTGATCTAATGATTATTAAGGAGGGAAGTAACGTGCCACGTAAAGGACATACTCAGAAAAGAGACGTTTTAGCGGATCCGTTGTACAACAACAAAGTGGTCACCAAGCTTATCAACAACATCATGCTTGATGGTAAGAAAGGTGTCGCACAGAAGATCGTGTACGGCGCTTTCAGCAGAATGGAAGAGAAGACCGGCAAGCCGGCTCTCGAGGTATTTGAAGCTGCAATGAACAACATCATGCCGGTGCTCGAGGTTAAGGCGAGACGTATCGGCGGCGCGACGTACCAGGTTCCGATTGAGGTAAGACCGGACAGACGTCAGGCGCTGGCTCTGCGCTGGATCACCATGTTCTCCCGCAAGAGAGGCGAAAAGACCATGGAGGAGAGACTGGCGAACGAGCTGATGGACGCGGCGAACAATACCGGCGCTGCTGTCAAGAGGAAAGAGGATATGCACAAGATGGCAGAGGCGAACAAGGCGTTCGCGCACTACCGCTTCTGACCGAGACAGATTGTGAGGAGAGAAAATATTGGCTGGAAGAGAATATCCATTAGAGAGAACTAGAAATATCGGTATCATGGCTCATATCGATGCGGGTAAGACCACACTGACGGAGCGTATTCTCTATTATACCGGTGTTAACTACAAGATCGGCGATACCCACGAGGGCACTGCGACGATGGACTGGATGGAGCAGGAGCAGGAGAGGGGCATCACGATCACATCAGCGGCGACGACCTGCCACTGGACGCTGCAGGAGAACTGCAAGCCGAAGGAGGGCGCGCTGGAGAACCGTATCAACATCATCGACACCCCGGGTCACGTGGACTTTACCGTAGAGGTGGAGCGTTCGCTGCGCGTGCTGGACGGCGCGGTAGGCGTGTTCTGCGCGAAGGGCGGCGTTGAGCCCCAGTCCGAGAATGTGTGGCGTCAGGCGGATACCTACAATGTTCCGCGGATGGCGTTCATCAACAAGATGGACATCATGGGCGCAGATTTCTACGCTGCAGTCGACCAGATCCGTAACAGGCTGGGCAAGAACGCGATCTGCCTGCAGCTGCCGATCGGCAAGGAAGACTGGTTCAAGGGCATCATCGACCTGTTCGAGATGAAGGCATACATTTACAATGACGACAAGGGCGAGGACATCTCTATCGTCGATATCCCGGAGGATATGAAGGAAGACGCGGAGCTGTATCACACGGAACTTGTCGAGAAGATCTGTGAGCTGGACGACGACCTGATGATGCAGTACCTGGAGGGCGAGGAGCCGTCCGTGGATGATATGAAGGCTGTGCTGCGCAAGGCGACCTGCGAGTGTGCCGCCGTGCCGGTGTGCTGCGGAAGCGCGTACCGCAACAAGGGCGTGCAGAAGCTGCTGGACGCGGTTGTCGAGTATATGCCGGCTCCGACCGACATCCCGGCGATCAAGGGCACCGACCTGGACGGCAATGAGGTGGAGAGACATTCCTCCGACGAGGAGCCGTTCTCCGCGCTGGCGTTCAAGATCATGGCGGACCCGTTCGTAGGAAAGCTTGCATTCTTCCGTGTTTATTCCGGTACGATGAATTCCGGTTCCTATGTGCTCAACGCCACGAAGGGCAAGAAAGAGCGCGTGGGCCGTATTCTGCAGATGCACGCGAACAAGCGCGCAGAGCTCGACAAGGTGTACTCTGGCGATATCGCGGCGGCGGTCGGCTTCAAGCTGACGACGACCGGCGATACGATCTGTGATGAGCAGCATCCGGTGATCCTCGAGTCCATGGAGTTCCCGGAGCCGGTGATCGAACTCGCGATCGAGCCGAAGACCAAGGCAGGCCAGGGCAAGATGGGCGAGGCGCTCGCGAAGCTGGCGGAGGAGGATCCGACGTTCCGTGCTCATACGGACCCGGAGACCGGCCAGACGATCATCGCGGGCATGGGCGAGCTTCATCTGGAGATCATCGTCGACCGTCTGCTGCGTGAATTCAAGGTGGAGGCGAACGTGGGCGCGCCGCAGGTGGCCTACAAGGAGACCTTCACGAAGGAAGTTACCGTGGACAGCAAGTATGCGAAGCAGTCCGGCGGACGAGGACAGTATGGTCATTGTAAGGTTATTTTCACACCGATGGATCCGAACGGAGAGGAGACCTTCCAGTTCGAGTCGACCGTAGTCGGCGGCGCGATTCCGAAGGAGTATATCCCGGCGGTCGGAGAGGGTATCGAGGAGGCCGCGAAGGCAGGTATTCTCGGCGGATATCCGGTGCTCGGCGTTCACGCAAACGTGTTCGACGGCTCCTACCACGAGGTTGACTCCAGTGAGATGGCGTTCCACATCGCGGGTTCCCTTGCGTTCAAGGACGCGATGAGACAGGGCAATCCGGTCCTGCTCGAGCCGATCATGAAGGTGGAGGTGACGATGCCCGAGGAGTACATGGGCGATGTCATCGGCGACATCAACTCGCGCCGCGGGCGTATCGAGGGCATGGAGGACATCGGCGGCGGCAAGATGGTGAAAGGCTTTGTTCCGCTCGCGGAGATGTTCGGCTACTCGACGGACCTTCGTTCTAAGACACAGGGCCGTGGAAACTACTCGATGTTCTTCGAACGCTACGAGCAGGTTCCGAAGTCCGTGCAGGAGAAGGTACTGAACGAGAAATCAAAATAAATGATGAAAAAGGCTTGAAAATATAGAAGATTTGAAATATAATCTAATCTAGCCAATTTAATGCAAAGTAAATGATGCGAAAAGCAAGTTATTAAGGAGGACATTCAAAATGGCAAAGGCTAAATTCGAAAGAACCAAACCGCATTGTAACATTGGTACCATCGGACACGTTGACCATGGTAAGACAACTCTGACGGCTGCTATTACAAAGACTCTGAATCAGAGACTCGGCCTCGGCGAGGCTGTTGCATTCGAGAATATCGACAAGGCTCCGGAAGAGAGAGAGCGTGGTATCACGATCTCTACCGCTCACGTTGAGTATGAGACAGAGAAGAGACATTACGCGCACGTTGACTGCCCGGGTCATGCTGACTACGTTAAGAACATGATCACCGGTGCTGCTCAGATGGACGGCGCTATCCTCGTAGTTGCTGCTACGGACGGTGTTATGGCTCAGACGAAGGAGCACATCCTTCTGTCCCGTCAGGTAGGCGTTCCGTATATCGTAGTGTTCATGAACAAGTGCGATATGGTAGACGACGAAGAGCTCCTTGAGCTGGTTGACATGGAGATCCGTGAGCTGCTCAACGAGTACGAGTTCCCGGGCGACGATACGCCGATCATCCAGGGTTCCGCTCTGAAGGCTCTTGAGGATCCGTCGGGCGAGTGGGGCGACAAGATCCTTGAGCTCATGGATGCGGTTGATTCCTGGGTTCCGGATCCGCAGCGTGAGACAGACAAGCCGTTCCTTATGCCGGTAGAGGACGTGTTCACGATCACTGGCCGTGGTACGGTTGCTACGGGCCGTGTTGAGCGTGGTACGCTTCACCTGAACGAGGAAGTTGAGATCGTAGGCGTGAAGGAAGAGATCCAGAAGACGACCGTTACCGGTATCGAGATGTTCCGTAAGCTCCTTGACGAGGCTCAGGCCGGCGACAACATCGGCGCTCTGCTTCGTGGTATCAAGAGAGAGAACATCGAGCGTGGCCAGGTTCTCGTAAAGCCGGGTTCGATCAAGTGCCATACGAAGTTCACGGCTCAGGTTTACGTACTGACCAAGGACGAGGGTGGCCGTCATACGCCGTTCTTCAACAACTATCGTCCGCAGTTCTATTTCAGAACGACCGACGTTACAGGCGTGATCAATCTTCCGGAAGGCACCGAGATGTGCATGCCGGGCGACAACGTTGAGATGACCATCGAGCTGATCCATCCGATCGCTATGGAGCAGGGTCTTACCTTCGCTATCCGTGAGGGTGGTAGAACGGTTGGATCTGGCCGTGTGGCTACGATCATTGAGTAACTTGCACGAAAGCTTTGAGCTAAGCGCATAAAAAGCGATAATAATAGGGACTCCAAGTTTACTTGGATGTCCCTATTTTATTGCTTTCACGGGCATTTAGCGAATGCCCGTGACCGAGGAAATGCGGAGCATTTTCGAGGTGCGCTTAGCAGACTTCGGACAATTTGTCCGGAGTCCTTTTTCTAATCTGTTATTGAGAAAATAGCAGCGTGATAACAGAATGATAACAGAAATTCGCCAATCAGATAGAAATGATTTGATCCCAAATGATTATCATTTGAGCAGTTCTTTATTCTTTTCAATATATTCTTTCCAGATTGCCTCCCGGTCTTTCTGGTGTGTGTTCTCATATTTTTCCGTATATTCATCGTGAAGTGCTTTCAGCTGATCCATAAGGGGCGTGTCGGCAGGGAGCTTGCCTCTGCGGATGCGGGCGTACAACCTGTTATATGCTTTTGTAAATTCCGTATGGATCGGGTGGCTGAACAACTTTTCCTTATAGGACTTTCGACTGGCATATTCATTGCAGGTGGTAGAGGTATCACGATATATGCGGGTGCAGTATTCCTGATTGGAAGTGTATTTTACCCGGAAATATCCGTTGCATAATTTGCATTTTCTGATAATCAGTTCATCTTCCAGCAGTTGTCGGATGCCGATATATAAAAGCTGCCGGAATGAGGTGATTGGATATTTCGCAATGGTGTTCTCTTTCATAAAAGAAGATGCGTTATCAAGGTATTCCAGCCAATTCTGTGTTTCCGAACGAGCATTTGACAAGGGGAAACCGGAAGAAGCGTCAGGCAAAAACGTTGTCTTTAATTCCATAGAGGATAAGGCTTCAGATAAAAAGTCCGGCTGGTTCGCATATAAGCAGTAGGAATGGTGTATTTCTGCCGTAACGCTGCTTGGAAACAGTTTACCTGCCTGTGCCGGTTGTATGATAACGGCATCTAGATAGTCTCTTGCCTGTGTATATAGAGAATAAAGGCTTTTTACTTCTTCTGATAAGATCTCTGCAATCACTGCTGTATCCTTTAAGTCCATATCGGGTGACATATCGGCACACAGATAGCAGGAGCGCATCAGCGCATAATATAGAGGATAAAGATAAGACAGCAGCGGATGCATTTCAAAGCATGTCTGAAGTATTGGCATGACCTGTACAGCAAGAATTTCCGCTTTTTCGACTGTGCATTTTGAACAGTAGTCTATAAAATCATTTCTTTTAAAAGGACTATGGATGCCGAGCAACGGCAAAGTGGAGTTCAAGTTCTCAAACGCTGCAAGGGAAGATTCCTTTTCGGGCATATCATAATCAAGGATTTCCATAATGCCAGTGTGTATGGCAGCTTTTTTTATGAAATAAATAGTGTCGTCTTTCCGGGTATTACTATCCAGAAAAGATATAGATAATGATTCCTCATGTGAATGGCGGTTGATATTGTATTCTGCTGTATGAAAACAAAGGTCTTTTTTGATAATGTCCGGTGAATAGGGGCTCATGGTTTATGATCCTTTCCTGTTTATTCAATAGTCTCTGCCATATTCATAATACTATCACAAGATAAAAAATTAATCAACAAAATTATCTTGACAATATTTTGGAAGTGAATTATTATAAGGAATAAGTCAAGATAAAAATATTTATAAAAATCAAAACTTGACAATATACAGCGACAGTGCAGGAGGAGGGAGGTAGATGAATAAAAACTATATGATAACAGCGCAGGATGTTGTTGATATGCTTGGCGTTTCTAAGGGACATGCATATAAAATTATCCGGCAGTTGAACAAGGAACTGGAAGATAGCGGATATATCGTGGTGTCGGGAAAAATTCCAAGAGCATATTGGGACAGAAAGTTTTATGGCTGTCAGAGTGAAGCCATGACAACATGAATTAACAGAATTTGCAGTAAAGCAAGAGCAAGGTAACTTAAAAACAACGATTTCTATGTGATGGCTGCAGGTTTGGAGTTGCCGGATCTGCAGCCTTACATAAGAAAGGAAGGTCAGGATGTCGGTTTATAAGGATGAGCAGAGAGGAACGTGGTATTGTATCTTCCGTTATAATGACTGGACGGGAAAGCAAAAACAAAAATGCAAAAGAGGTTTCAAAACCAAGAAAGAGGCGAAAGAATATGAGGAAGAATTTTTGCATACAAGCGAAGCTGACATGAATATGAAAATGGGAGCATTTGTGGAGATCTATTTCAAAGATAAACAGGGAGAGCTGAAAGCTCGGTCGATTAAGAACAAGCGCTATATGATGGAACGACATATCCTGCCGTATTTTGCGGAAAAATCCATGAATGAAATTACTCCGGCAGACATTATCCAGTGGCAGAATAAGATGCGGGAGGCAGGATATTCGCAGACATATCTGCGGATGCTGCAAAATCAGATGACAGCACTGTTTAACCATGCTTCCAATATATACAATTTGACACATAACCCCTGTAAGAAAGTAAAGAAAATGGGAAAGTCAGATGCGGATAAAATGGATTTTTGGACTTATGAGGAGTATCAGAAATTTATCAATACCATTGAGAAGGGCAGCAGATATTATGTGCTGTTTGAAATTTTGTTTTGGACGGGAATGCGTATTGGTGAATTGCTGGCTATCACAAAAGAAGATGTTGATTTTGAGGAAAACAAAATATCCGTTTCCAAGACCTATTATCGGACGGAGGGAAGGGATGTCATCACAACACCGAAGACGGAGCAATCGGTCAGGACGATAGACATACCAGAGTTTCTTACAAAGGAAATAAAGGAATATTGTGACAAGCTGTATGAAATGCCTGACAGCGAGAGACTTTTCCCGGTTGTGGGAGAAGCGGTTCAACATAAACTGGCAAGGCATATCCAAAAGGCAGGAGTGAAAAAGATCAGGGTGCATGATTTGCGACATTCGGCGTGTGCGTATCTGGCACATCAGGGTGTAGCGCCTATGGTTATCAAGGAACGTATGGGGCATAAGGATATTAAGATTACGCTGAATACCTATGGGCATCTGTATCCCAATGAACAGAAGAAGGTAGCCGATATGTTGAACAGGCAGCGGAATGAGACAACCAATGAAAATGCCCCGGCCACAACAGAAATTTAAAAGGAATATCGAGAGATTTGTGAGGTACATTGAAAATTGCGTTTGGAATGGGCGGATAGACGTCTGCCGGATGGTGCCGGAATGGAGTTATCCGGTACCCGGTTTTTCGGCGGCGCCTGTGATGCGGTACCGAATGTTTTTTGTACGGTACCGACGCCCACAGCGGATGACGGCGGCATTATGCCGGAAGGAGCGGTCTGCCAGATGTTTTTTTCGGCAGACCATGCCGCAGTTTTTCTGCGGCATCAGCCCCGCAGGGCGCCTTGCTTCTGACACGCAGTGTCAGAAGTAATAAGGCGTTACTTCTGGAAGAAGTAACAAGACCATAGAGAGAAGCATACCAGAAAAAGAAAGGAGGCGGGAAATGGCGGCAAAGACAATCTCTTTTCCCAAAGGGCGGGGAAGCCTTGCTCATAACAACCGGGAATTTACAGCCGCAAATGTCTGTCCGGAAAGGACAGGCTGGAACCGGACGTATATCAGGGAATCCCTGCCGAATGCCTATGAGAAATGCTTCGGGGAAGCACTCAGGAAATACAATGCGGCGCAGAAGCGGAAGGACAGGCAGAAAGACAATTACCTGAAAGAGATCGAAAACTCCGGGAACGGGGAGAAAGTCTTTTATGAAAATGTGGTGCAGATCGGGAAAAAGACGGATACGGCGGTGCTGGATGAAAACGGGAACCTGACCAAAGAGGCGGAAGCTGCCATTGAGGTATTAGAGCAGTATGCCAATACTTTTCAGGAACGTAATCCTAACTTATATTTATTTAACTGCGTCCTGCATCTGGACGAGGCAACGCCCCATCTGCATATAGATTATATCCCGGTGGCACATGGATATCAAAAAGGAATGGAAACACGCAACAGCCTGACGAAAGCATTCCAGCAGATGGGATTTGCCAAAGCCGTCAGCAGAAAGCAGAATGAGACGGTGGCATGGCAGGAGAGGGAAAGGGCGTATCTGGAGGACCTCTGCACCGGGCGTGGCATAGAAATCGAAACGCTGGGCGTCAAGCGGGAGAATCTGAGCCTGCCGGAGTATAAGGCTGCCATGCGGAAAGTGGAGGCGCTGGAAGAACAGGCGGAGCAGATCGGGAGCCGCAATCAGGAATTGGAAGCGCAGACGGAGGAACTTTTTCATGAGATCCAGAAGCTGGAGGAACAAGAGCGGGACAGCCGGGATATTTTGAAACAGCATACGCTCAGGGCATCAGAGCTGAAGCTGATGGAGCGGGAGGCGGCTGAGAAGACTAAGGCAGTGAAAAGTGCTGCGGTTCCGGTCAGCAGTCTGTTCGGTGGTGAGGAATATGTGAAGGTGAAAAAGACGGACTGGAATAAGATTGTGAATGTTTTTCATAAGGCGGTGCAGCAGAATCATCTGGTGGAGAAGTACGAAAAGAAGATAGCCGGACTGGAGAAACGGCTCGATGCCTTAAATGGTCAGATGGAGAAGCTGAAACGGTTTGTGGAATCCAGAGGACTGGGAGAAGCGTTTGCAGAATATCTGAAATCCCTTGCGCCGAAGAGCATAAAGCAGAGGCTGAAAGAGGCAAAGGCGGAGGCGGCGGAGCAGAACCGGCAGAGGGCGGATAATATCCGCAGGATGCCGGAAAAGGAGAAATACCAAGGGCAGGAACTGTAAGAATATCGTTAGAAAATAAAGAAAGAGAGGATATGACAATGGAACTGATTTATGAGAAATGCGGGGATTATCTGATTCCGAACTTATTCCCCAACCGGGAGCCGGAGGGAGAGTTGCGGAAATTTGGATTGATGAGGCGGCAGTATTTGAAAGAGCACCGCTCCGGGATCTATTCGGGACTGCTTCTGACGGGGAAGCTGAAAGAGCATCTTTTGGCAGTGCAGGAACAGGCAGAGCAGCGGTTTGATGTGCTGGTGGAGCAGATGGCGGCGGCTGAGGGTGTGACGGAGCAGTTAAAGGCGGCGGATCAGATGCTCTGG
The DNA here is from genome assembly GCA_947627365.1 of uncultured Lachnospiraceae bacterium. Classification (GTDB taxonomy): domain Bacteria; phylum Bacillota; class Clostridia; order Lachnospirales; family Lachnospiraceae; genus Choladousia. Next base: position 50,614 of record CANQVT010000009.1, read on the forward strand.
GTGAGGAAGATGAATGGGATACGGGCGAGAGCGGAGGAGGTTGTGAGGGAAGAACTTATATATTGTCTATAATTTGATGAAGAAGCGGCGAAGATGTATGATTTCGCCGCTTTTATACAAGAAAGACATGTCCTTAAATATAGATTGATGCTCTAAAAAAATAGACGTGATTGTTGACGAAGCAATATGAATAAAGTATAATAAAAACGAAAAACTTGTTTTATTGATTTAAAGAAGATAAGGTAAGGTATGACATGGCAATTTCGTATAACGGATTATGGAAAATCTTAATTGATAAAGGAATGAATAAGGGGGATTTAAAGGCTCGTACCGGTCTTAGTAATGGTACTATTGCAAAAATGACTAATGGTGAAACGGTAACTTTAACAGTTATAGAAAAAATATGTAAAGAGCTGGATTGTAATATTGGCGATATAGTTGAAATAGTTGCACAAGATTTAGGAAGGTAAAAAATATTATATGAAAAACAATAGGTTGATTGATCTTATTAGTGCTTATGCTGAGCATTTTGCTCAGTATAACCGGGCTGATTATAATGAAACAGAAGTAAGGAATGATTTTGTAAATCCTTTTTTTGAAATTTTAGGCTGGGATGTACTTAATAAAAAGAAACTTCCTCAACATCTTCGGGAGGTAAAACATGAAGCGGATGTGTATGTTGAGGAGGACGGAGAAAATAGAAAAAAGAAACCTGATTATGCATTTCATTTGGGAACGGAAGTCTGTTTTTTCCTTGAAACGAAAAAGCCAAGTGTTAATATTATGGAAAATAAAGAAGCTGCATTTCAAACACGTCGTTATGGATGGAATGGAAATTTGAAAACATCAGTTTTATCAAATTTTACTGACATGATAATTTATGATACTTCTATCAGACCTAATGAAAATGACGAAGTATCAAAAGCAATGATTGCACATTACCACTATACAGAATATGTTGATAAATTTACAGAAATTTCACGATTTTTGTCATATGCTTCAGTTGTATCAGGAGAGTTTTTTGAAATTTTTGATAAAGTTACAGATACATTTCGCAAAGAATCTTTTGATAAATATTTTCTTACGCAAATAAAAGAGTGGCGTTATTCGTTGAGTCAGGATATATATAATAACAATTCAACTTTAGATGAAGAAGCTTTAAATGTTTTTGTTCAAAGAATAATTAATCGAATTGTTTTTTTGCGTATTTGTGAAGATAGGAATCTTGAGAAATACGAAACTTTAAAGAAAATAGAAACATATGCTGAATTAAGGACACTCTTTGATACGGCGGATAAAAAGTATAATTCTGGGTTATTTGAATTAATTGATGAAGAAAATATTCAAATCACAGATACATTGTTAATTTATATTTTTCAGGAATTATATTATCCGAATAGCTGTTATGAATTTAGCATTGTCGATCCATATATTATTGGACAAATATATGAATTGTTTTTGGAAGAAAAAATTGCAATTTCAGATTCAAAGGTTATTGTAGAGAAAAAAACAGAGGTGATAGATTCACAAGGGGTAGTCAATACACCCAAAAATATAACGGATATTGTTGTTGGACAGACATTAGAACCATTATATAAATATGAACTTTTTGATAAATGGGATACATATCGTATTGCGGATATTTGCTGTGGATCAGGCAATTTCCTGTTGTCTGCATACGAATATATCTTGAACTGTTATACGATGTATTACACTGAAAATGACAAGGACAATGCATTACAAAAAGGAATTATCATTCCAAAGGGGCAGGATTCTTATATACTTTCTTTTGATAAAAAATATCAAATTCTGAAACAAAATATTTATGGTATTGATATTGATAATCTGGCAACAGAAGTTGCCAAATTCAGTCTGCTTATTAAATTGATAGAGGATGTTTCGTTAGAAGAGATAAGAAATTTTTCTGCTAGTACCCATGGTAAAATTCTTCCTAATTTAGATGATAATATACGGAATGGTAATAGTCTTGTAGATTCCAAATATTTGAGTTATAATAACCGTTTTTATGAAGATACTGAACTTATATCAGAAATTAAACTTTTTGATTGGGATGTAGAATATAAAGGGAGAAAATTTGATGCTATTATAGGAAATCCGCCTTATATCAGGGTACAGAATATGGTGCATTATTCTGAAAGCGAGTACCAATATTTCAAATCAGATATTTCGGGATTTGAAACAGCGAAATCAGAGTTGCTAGATAAGTACTATTTGTTTTTAGAACGGGGATTGGAGCTTTTAGCTCCTGGAGGGAGACTGGGATATATTGTTCCTCATAAGTTTATGCTGATTAAGGCAGGGAGCGTTCTTAGGCAAATGCTTTCCAAAAAGAGATGTGTTGAAAAAATCATTCATTTTGGAACTGAACAAGTTTTTAAGGGAAAAAGTACATATACATGTCTTTTGTTTTTAGAAAAAACGAATCATAAGAAATTCAAGATTGGTTTTGTGAAGCATTTAAATGAATATTACGCTACAAATCAGGTAAAATTGCAGGAATATCCTATTGAATATTTAGGCACAGCGCCTTGGAGTTTCCTATCTGAGGATATCGCAATGTTGTTGGAACGGGTAAAAGATAAATGTCAGCCGTTAGAAGAAATGGCAGATATTTTTGTTGGATTGCAAACCAGTGCGGATACGGTATATATTATAAAGATGCAAAGAGAAGAAAATGGTTTGACTTATTTTGTCGATTGTAGGGGTGAGGAACAATGTGTAGAGACAGGTATACTGAAACCATGTATTTATGATATCCAGTTAGAAAAATATGCGGATATTGAGCCTAATATGATGCTAATATTTCCGTATCATATAATCAAAGGGAAACCGATGCTCTATTCTATAGATGAAATGAAATCGAATTTCCCTAAAACTCTTGCATATTTAAAGAAATATAAAGATGATTTAGACAAAAGAAGTATTGCTGGTAGAACAGAGAATAATTGGTATCAGTTTGGAAGGAGTCAAAGTATAAAACGATTTTCGGAAGGGGAGCATTTAATCTGGTCGGTCTTATCTACGGAGGGAAATTATGTTTATGATGATAAGACGATTTGTTTCACCGGAGGTGGAAACGGACCTTTTTACGGTCTTGAGAAGAAAACATCCACAAAAGAATCTTTATATTATATACAAGCATTATTAAACTATTGGCTTTTGGAACGTGTTGTGAAAAGTAAAGCAAGCACATTTCGAGGAGATTATTACTCTCATGGAAAACAGTTTATAGCGAAACTTCCAATATATAGAATAGATTTTGAAAATATAAATGAAACAGAAAAACATGATGCAATCGTTTCCGGTGTAAAAAATATTATGGAACTAAAACGACGGCGCAATATTCAGAAAACAAAAGAACAAAAGAATAGATATTCTCGTCTTATTGAAACGGAAGCACAGCATTTAGATGATCTGATTTCAAAGTTATATGACTCGGCAAAGGAGTATGGCAATGAAAAGTAAAGTGGGATTGGAGAAATTACGTGGCGGTTATTACACGCCGGAAGCAATTGCGCAATTTATATGTGACTGGGCAATTGGGATAAATACGAGAGGTATATTAGAACCAAGCTGTGGTGATGGTGTTTTTTTGAAAGAAGCAGTTAGAAAAGTAATGGAAATCAATCCAGATACAAATCTAGAACATACAATTGTTGGAATTGAATTATTTGAAGAAGAAGCAAAAAAAGCATCTATATATGGTACAAAAGTGGTAGCTGGTGACTTTTTTGAATACTACAAAGATTATATTGCTGGAAAACAGAAATTTGATGTAATTGTAGGGAATCCACCGTTCATTCGTTATCAAAATGTGGATTCCAGTTCTAGAGAAACAGCTTTTCAATTCATGCGGAATGCAGGGTTACACCCGAATAAATTAACTAATATATGGCTACCATTTTTGGTATTATCAGCACTTGCATTATCAAAAAACGGAAAGCTCGGTATGGTTATTCCTGCTGAATTATTTCAAGTAAGTTATGCGGGTGAAACGAGGGAATTTTTGGCGACATTTTTTGACAGAATTACATTAATTACATTTCAAAAAATAGTTTTTGAAGATATCCAGCAGGAAATTGTTTTGCTGTTGGGCGAAAAAACCTCGTGCAGTAAAGGGATACAAGTTATCGAGTTGAATGATTTGCAAGATTTGAGTAATTTGGATTTATCTAATTTCTATGATTATGAGGTGAAAGAGCTAAATCACAGTGATGAAAAATGGATAAAATATTTTTTGTCATGCGAAGAGATTGAACTTATACGCAGATTACGTAATAATGCCGATATTGTTCCTACGACTGATTTATTTGAGATCAATGTAGGGCTTGTTAGTGGCGAAAATTCTTTTTTCTTGTTGAATCATGAAATGGTAAAAGAATACCAATTGGGGAATGCGACTCGCATGATAATTGGAAAAACAGAACAATTGAAAGGAGTCATTTTATCAGAACGGGATTTTGAAAATTTAGTTGAAAAAGGGAAAAAGGTATATATGTTTGCTCCAAAAGATGTTCCATTTTCTGAGCTAAGCAAAGAAGAACAGGAGTATATAAAGTATGGAGAAAAATTAGGATTTAATAAGGGATATAAATGCCGACTACGAAAAAATTGGTATTGTGTTCCGCAGTCGTGGGAACCTGACGCATTTATTTTAAGGCAGGTTAATCGTTATCCGCGTATTATTCTCAATTATGCCAATGCTGTAAGCACAGATACAATTCATAAAATTAGATTTTTAGATGGAGTGAACCCTGAATATGTAGCAGCAGCATTTTTAAATTCTTTTACACTTGCTTTGGCCGAGGTTACCGGGCGAAGTTATGGAGGAGGTGTGCTGACTTTTGAACCTAGCGAAATTCGTAAATTAATGATTCCGATGAAAAATGCGGAACTACTAGATGTAAAAAAGATAGATCAATTGATTCGGGATAATAAAATTGAAGAAGTGCTAAATTATTCTGATGAAATTTTGCTCGCAGACGGATTAGGGTTATCTAGTGATGAGGTAAAAATGTTGCGAAATATTTGGATAAAACTTAGCGATAGAAGATTGGGCAGGAAGGAAAAAAGTGCTTAAATTGAATATTTTATTCTTTGATGTTAAACCTTGAAACACCTGTGATTAAAGGCTATTTCCTTGAAAGCATCATAGCACAAAGTTTGATGCTATCCTGTAAGATTTGAGTTGGCGGCCAGGATAAAAGATTTTACAGTATTTATTATCTGGCCAAAACTTTTGAATTTGATGGCGCAAGGTTGCAAAAAGTAGTCTTTGAAACCTTACAATGCAATGGCATACTCTACGACAGGTGTAGCTTTCGGTATATTGTTGCACATGCAAGTGACGAGGATATGCAGAAATGGTGTAAATAATTTTTAAGAAATATTGATGCGGGTTGCTTAAGTTTAATATTGTGTTTGAAAAGATAAGAATGTTTATTGAATCAATAATTTATACAATGATTAGCGATTTAACTTGGAATATGTATTAGAATAGAAAAGAATGGAAATGATAAAGATGGAATTAAAAGATTTGAAGTTTGAAGATACAGTAGTTAATTCGATAAATTCGCTTTCTCCGTATATTGGTAAAATGAGGATTGAACTAGCAAAATATTTGATTGAACACTATGCTCCAAAAGGAAGTGTTATTTATGATCCTTTTGCAGGATCTGGTACTGTTCTTTTAGAGGGATGGACATTGAGATACGAAGTTGTTGGCAACGATTTAAACTACTATGCGTATGTATTATCTATGGGTAAACTAAATCCATACAAGACTTTAGAAGAAGCTGAAAAAAAATTGCTTAAGTATAAAAAACTTTCAGAATGCAAATCGAAAACGATAGATATTACTAATATACCAGAATGGGTAAAAAGTTTTTATGATGAAAAAACATTAAAGGAAATTAAAAGTTGGGTTTTCTATTTAAAACGAAATAAGGAATGGTTTTTTCTGTCTTGTTTAATGGGAATTTTGCATCATCAGCGACCAGGATTCTTATCTTACCCTGCAAGCCATGGCGCACCTTATTTAAGGAGCAAAAAGTATCCCATTGATTCTTATCCAGATATGTATAAGTATAAAAATGTTTATGAAAAATTGCTTAATAAGGTAAAAAGAAGTTATAAGAATGTTCCGCAACTTGATTATGCTTTATCAAGAAGAATGTTTAATAAGGATGCCAGAAATATTTGCTTTAAAAATGAACACTTTTCTACCATAATAACAAGTCCTCCATATATGAAATCACTTACATATGCGAGAGATAATCGATTACGGTTATGGTTTTTAGGGGAAGAAGATTGGATTACACTTGACAAAAAAATCTCCCCAGAAAAAAGTACATTCATTGAATTGATGAGGACCTGCTTTAAAAAGTGGGCCAAACTTCAAGAAGCAGGAGACAAATGCATAGTTGTTATAGGTGATATAAGTGTTGCTTATAATGAAAAAAAGATTTCTTTATCAGAAGTTTTAATTGATATTTCAAAAAAACATTACACATGTATTGAAACATTTTGTGATCCTATACCAGAAACAAAGAAAATTGTTAAAGGGAGCACTCGTATCAAACAAGAAATAATTGTTGTATTAGAAAGGAAATGAAACAATATGGTAAACTCTGAAGATAAATTTTTAGGCATATCAATTGACGATTATATTGTAGTTCAAGCCATTAAATCAGGAAATGTAGGTAGTGTGTATTTAGCACGAAATGACGAACTAGGAGATAATAGAGCTGTAAAATTCATTTCGCAGGAGAAGGTTAATGCTAAACCAAGTTGGGAGCAAGAAATAAAGAAAGTAATACGTTTAAGGCAAACAGAAGGTGTAGTTCACTATCACAAGCACGGATATATTGATATAAATAATGAACGCTATTTATATATAATGTGGGACTATATTCCTAGTGATAGTTTGGCGGATTTAATTAAAAATTCAGAAATCACATTACAATTACTAATTAATGTTATTGATCGGGCATTAAATGTTTTTTATGCATGTTCTAAACTGGGAATGCAGCATGCTGATTTTCATTCGGGCAATATATTGATCCAGGAGCGAGATCCATTATCAATGAACAGCGAGATTAGAAAAGTGTGGATTACTGACTTTGGATATGGTACATTTTCGAATGAAATACCACCGATGGATGATTACAAGGGATTAGCAAGAATAATCCAACAAGCTATTGAAAAAATTGATTTTCATACTTTGGAGCGTGAAGAGAGACATAAGTACAGGGTATTAAGAGATGAATTCCCCAAATATTTACACGAAGAGAATCTAACGGAAGGCGAATACGTTCGTAATCCTCAAAAGTTACTTGAAATTATGTATGATTTATTCTCTGAAAGAAAAAGCCCCGTTACGTATACAAAGGCTGTTGGCGATTATCTCTCTACTGAATTAATCGGCGAAAGATATGATGAATGGGAATCGCTTTTTGTTCCTAAATTTTTAGCTGCTGATGAGTTGCTAGATAGAAATATTTGTGTTTTAACGGGGTTACGTGGTTGTGGAAAAACAATGATGTTTCGTCGACTTAGCGAACCGCTTGTTTCAAAACTTGGGAGCGCAGGTATTGTAGGAGAAGATAGTTTTATAGGTTTCTATTTAAATGCAAGAAATATTGCAGAGGCGTTTCCTTGGTTGCCATTAAATAAGGAAAAAGAAGCAAGAAAACAGGTTATTAATTATTTTCATTTGCGATGGACGGTAGAAATACTAGAATGGCTTAAATTGGAATATATAAATAATGATATATCTGATACATCTTGGCTTATTAAATTTTTTACAAACTATTTAGAATATATTAATATAACTAGCGTTTCAAAAAGTGGAGTTTTTAACGAAATTCTAAGTTTATGTCACAGAAAAATAAATGAGAGTAAACTTGAAGATAGATATTTAACCGAAAATAAATGGCCCTTTTCAGAGTACGATTACCTTGAGACATTTTTGAAAACTATTTCTGAACACTGTTCCTTTGCAAAAGAAAAAGCGTTTTATCTATTTTTAGATGACTATTCTACACCTATGGTTACAGAAACGACACAAATAATACTTAATCCAGTTGTTTTTCGAAGAAGCCCAATAGCTTTTTTTAAAGTATCAACAGAAAGTGTTGAAAGTTTTATCCGGACTGGGTTAAATATGAAGGTATTAGAAGAAGGTGCGGACTACAAACTTATTGAATTGGGCATTGAATCATTGAGCAAAAGTGATAAAGAAGTAGCAGATATTATTTCGTCAATTTTTTCAAAAAGAATTGAACGAAATTCATATTTTCGAGGGAAAAATCTAAGGCTTGAAGATATACTGGGAAAGACGGACATTACATTTGTCGAAATGGCAGAAAAAATAAGAGAAAATGATAAGCAAACCATATATTATGGCTTTGAAAATTTCTGTAAAATATGGTCAAGTGATATAAGAGAATTAATTAAAATTTTTGCAGAAATGGTCGCCCAGGAAGGCGAGACATCTTTATCAGAAAAAGAGAAAAATAATTTTAATGACACCAATGGATATATTATTAACCCCAAAATTCAGGATCAGGTATTTAGAGAAGCTGGGGGACGATTTTTGCATTTATTGGCAGTTGCAACAAATCCATCGGGTGCAAAATCATTAACCGAAAATTCAGAACATACAAACACATATGGGGCACACTTATACGATATTGTTACAGCATTTCAAGAAATTGCATATTATAATTTAAAGAATAAGAATTCTAAAAATCAAGCTACAACTCCACCTAAGCAGGCAAGAAAAATAGAATTGGTTACTGCTAATGGTGAATTGGATGAAAAATCAAGGGAATACTATCGTGGACTTATTAGATATGGTGTATTTATTCAAGATTATCGTGCCAAAAGCGTTCGTGGAACTGCTGCTACGCGATTATATCTTCGTAGTTTACTTATTCCATATTGTAGGTTGACTTTTTCTAAAAGAGACTGCATCTCTTTAGAATGGTCAGATTTCAATAATTTATTGCAAAATCCAAAAAAATTTAAAGAAGAATATATTAAAAAGCAAAGATCTGACAATGATGATAGTGATAATAATCAATATCAATTGTCCCTATTTTGATATGGAAAGGAGAATTTCCTATGCTTCCTTATGTAAAAACTGCATTAGAATCATACACTTCAAACACAAAAAAAATATTTATCGCTGCGGAAGGATTTGAAAAAAGATCGCTATATTGGATTGGGAAAAAAGATAATACTACATGTTTTGAAAAAGCATTAATATGCAGATACAGTCCAAGCAAAAAATCGCGCTTTAATGAAATGTTAAAAGAGGTCAAAAAACATACTGTGTGTGAACCAACAATAATTAATTATAACCGATTTGAACCAACTCTTTTCGAGCAGGATTTTAAAGCATACTTATCGGAAATTGCATTATACGAAGAAATAATCATTGATATAAGTGTAATGTCAAAGTTGTTGATTATGATAATTATGTGCAGCTTGAAAGAATATAATGGAAAAATCACAATTATATATTCGGAACCTTATAGTTGGGGACCGACTGCAAAAAAATATAATGATACAATTTCAAATAAAACACACGGAACATGCATAGGACTATCTTCTGTAGGTGTTGGTAATGTAGTTAGAACGCCATTGCTATCAAGTGTTGTTATGCAGAATTGCCCTATTCTGTTAATTGCTTTCTTGTCATTTAATGAACAATTAATTAATGTTTTAGTGAATGAAATTAGCCCAACTAGATTACAAGTAATTAATCATAAATGTGCACGTGCTAAATGGCGCGAGGAAGCAATGTATGCTATTCATAAGGACATCATTAAAGAATATGAGAGCAAGGAAAATATAAATGATGTTCAATCATTTGATTTGATGGATTATGCATCTGTATTCGAACAGTTATCTAAAATTTATAAAGATAATTGTTATAATTATAGAATTGTTATTTCACCAACGGGCTGTAAAATTCATACTATAGCTTGTGCTTTGCTAAAGTTATGTTGTCCGGACGTGCATATTGAGTATCCGACTCCTGAAAGCTATCTTTTTGAAGAGTATTCTAGTGACAAGGTAATAGAAACTCATGAACTGGTTTTTAATAATTATAAGAGATTTATTAAAAACTTGTCGAGTGAATATTCTCTGAAAGGATGAAATAATGATGTTTTCTATTTGGTGAAAATATTCATTTATTATATAGATTTAAGGAATGTATCTTCCAGAAGGCGCAATCCTGTCATTGCCGATATATTTAATCGGTTGCAGTTATGGATCGCCGGGGTAGTGGTTTTAAGAAGATTTTGAATTCTTATGAATTTCAAGAGCATTATACAGAAGATATGAAACCGGAGTTTAGGTCGAGTAATAGTGAGTTTTGGTTAATATTAAAAAATTTGAATTATAGTTTGAAAGATACGAGTAGTGACTCGTCAGGAGAAGGCATTGGTAAGAAAATGCCGATAAATAATGCCGATAAAAAAGTGCCGATAAAGACACAACAGCAGCTAGAGAAAATTCTCCAACATTTATCGGAACAGTCGGAATGCACCTGTAAAGATGTTTGTACCCTTTTGGAAGTTCAAGAGCGCAGAGCGAGACGACTCCTTCAAGAGTTGCAAGAACAAGGCAGAATAGAAGCGATTGGTGCAAATAAGACAAGGCGATATAGGTTGATAAAGGAATAAGTGAGGGGAATTGGAAGGAAAAGGACGTGCGGCTAGGTATTATAAAAATAAATGCGTTTAAATGCGTTTTTTTAAGTGGAAACGCATTTAAAACGCAAATGGACGCAATTCGTCCTGTGATAACACCATGATAACAAAAAATTTAAAAACCTCCGATACAAGGTGCATAGTAAAGAAAAAAGTGTTGAAAATGCCCTTAAAATTACCTGAAATCATAGCGATTTCCGGCGCAAAAGTCCGTGAGGGTGGCCGTACGGTTGGTTCGGGTCGTGTTGCGACGATCATCGAGTAATTGAGAAAATGCAGTAAAATCGGGGCTTCCGGAGATTTCTCCGGAAGCCTTTTTGCGTGGTGGGAAGGTGTGGAATGGGATGAGCGGTGCCAAAACGTAAACGGTAGATAATGCGTACCTACACAAAACTGGAGCAAATCTATATAATAGAAATAGAGTTGCTCCAGTCTT
>CANQVT010000010.1 GCA_947627365.1 uncultured Lachnospiraceae bacterium
TACTCATGCGCTCACCTCCGCTTCTTCCGTCGGCTGGGTCGAGGCGATCTCCTGATAGGTCGCGCAGCGCGCGATCAGCTCGTCGTGCGTCCCCATGTCCTCGATTGCTCCGTTGTTCAAAACAATGATGTTATCCGCGTCGATCACCGAGCTGATGCGCTGCGCCACCACGATGACCGCCGCGTCAGTCGTGACGCTCTTGAGCTCGCCGCGCAGCTTCTTGTCCGTCGCATAGTCGAGCGCGGAGAACGAGTCGTCAAAGAGGTAGACCTTCGGTCTGCGGACGATCGCCCGCGCGATCGCCAGACGCTGGCGCTGGCCGCCCGAGAAGTTCGAGCCACCCTCGGACACGCGCATCTGGATGCCGTCCTTATTCTCTCTTATGAATCCGTCCGCCTGCGCCACACGCAGCGCCTCCCAGATCTCCTCGTCGGTCGCATCGCTTCTAGCCTGACGCATATTCTCCGCAAGCGTGCCCGCGAAGAGGAAGGCCTTCTGCGGCACCATGCCGATCGCTGGCCGCAGATCTGACTGTTTGAGATTCTTCACATCGACGCCGTCAAAATAGACGGTGCCGCTGGTCGCGTCGGTCAGCCGCGGGATCAGGTTGAGCAGCGTCGTCTTGCCGCTGCCCGTGGAGCCGATGATCGCCGTCGTCGTCCCCGGCTTCGCGGTAAAGGACAGATGCTTGAGAACTGGTTCAACCTCCGGGCGATCCGGCGCATAGGAATAGCTCACGTCCTCGAAGCGGACCTCACCGCGCGGGGATCCCGCCGCGGCCGGATGCTCCGCGTCCTCCACCGAGCTCTCCGCGTCCAGCACCTCTATGATACGGTCCGTCGCCACCGCCGCCCTCGGCATCAGAATGAATACCATCGCCGCGGAGAGCGTGGCCGTCATAATAAACGACAAGTAAGTGATGAAGGCGATGATCTCGCCGACCTGCACCGAGCCCTGCTGTGCCAGATATCCGCCAAACCACAGGATGGCGATCGTCGCGGCGTTCACGATGAACGTGAACAGCGGACTCATCAGGGAATTCAACCTGGTGATCGCCAGGTTAATCTCGGAAAGGTCCTTGTTGACCACCCCGAAACGCTTCATCTCAAACGGCTCGCGCGTGAACGCCTTCGCCACGCGCACGCCCGAGATCTGATCCCGGAGGATGCCGTTCATGCCGTCGATGCGTTCCTGCTGCGCCTTGTAGTACGGAAGCATTTTCAGCAGGAATATGACCGATATGATCACAAGCATCGGCACCGTGATCAGTATGACGACCGAGAGCGATACGCTCTGCGCGATCGCCATGATGATACCGACCACGAACATGACCGGCGCGGTGATCAGCACCGTCAGCAGGATCGTCAGGAAGCGGACTACCTGCTCGACGTCGTTGGTCGCACGCGTGATGAGCGTAGGCGCTCCGAAGCCCGCGATCTCTCTCTGCGAGTAGGACAAGATCTTCGTGTAGATCTTCTCCCTCAGATCACGTCCGACTGACAGCGCGGCCTTCGCGCCCAGTATGCTTGCGCCTACCGCACAGCCAAACTGAAGTATGGACAGCACCACCATGATGATGCCCTTGTTGATAATGTAACCTGTATCGCCGTTCGCTACACCGTAATCGATGATCCCCGCGTTGATCCTCGGCAGATACAAAGACAGCAGCGTCTGTCCGATCTGTAAAAGAAGAACACAGCAAATGATCTTTCGGTACGGCTTGATCTGTTTTCCAAAAAAGCTAAACATAGCATTTCTCCCTTCTGCAGTCTCAGCAGCGGGCATTTACGCTTTGCCCCGAATGGAACTGCTGCGGCAGCTGTGCCGTGTAGTCCGTGATTCCCTTACCGGTGTTCGGGTGCTTGCCGGAGTAGATCTGGTCGGCCGTGAACGCCGCCAGCAGCACCACGCAGAGCGGAATAATAATCTGCAGCTTGATCTTTCGCAGGAAGTTATCCAAAAACGGTGCGGCCACATAGACGATCGCCATACCGCCGAGGCCGAACACCAGCAGACCCTCCGCGCAGATCCTTCCATGCAGATTCAGGAAATATCCGCTGTAATCCCACCACTTCTGTCCGCCGTGGGTCGCCTCCAAGTACCAGGCGGTGAAGTACTCCACACAGCCGCAGAGCACGATGGTCGCGCAGAACTCCGCGAGCGGTTTGCTGCGAAGCTTGTTCAGCACGACGAGGATCAGCACGCCGCCCGTACCGTAGATCGGAAGCCACGGGCCGTGCAAGACGCCGCGGTTGACGAACTCGCCGTCGGAGACCAGATGCAGGCTGACCTCCCAGAGCCAGCCGATCAGCGCAAAGATAAAGAACAGCATGATCATGGACCAGATGGAGTAATGACGCTCGCAGTAGATCCCGCGGAACTTCTTCTCCTTGCCCTTTCCCTGATACTGTCCGAGCCTGACCGGGTATGCCTTTCCAGACATCTCGCCGCGCATTGACATGTATCTCTCGCGCTTCGCCATGAACTCGTCGTACTCCTGCTCCGTCTTGTCGTTCACAAGAGTCAGGCCAAAGACGTCCGCAATGAAGCCGAGGATACCCGTGCGCTGCTTCTTCGGCGGCTTCGGCTCGCCGATCGCATCAATCTCCTTCTCGTAGGCGTACAGCAGATCCATACGATCTGCCTTCTCGAACAGGTAGGTATCGTTCAGAAGCTCGCTGCCCTCGATGGAGTTCTCCTTTGCCAGGGCGCGCACGTACGCGTAGTATTCCGCGAAGGTCGCCTGCCGGTAGGGCTCGGAGTAGAGCTTACCCACAATGCCCATCGTCACGGCGTCCAGGATCTTCCAGCCGATGAACGTGAAGTTCAGCACGAAGCACTGCCACTTGTGTCCGTCCATCATCTTTCTCGAAAGCCTGATCGCATCCTTCGAGGAAATGCCTGGATTCTCCGCCACAATGTACGGCACCATGCGGTAAGAGTAGGACTTGATCATTCCACCCACGATCGTGAACCACCAAAGCGTCTCATAGATCGTGCAACGCAGCATCGCAAACGCTACGTTCGTCCACTTGCGGATGCGGTAGAAAAACAAAAATCTGTGAACCGGCACTTCCTCGTAGGTGCGCCCCTCCAGGAACATACGCGCGGAGACCGCCGTATAGACATTCGCCACATAGAACCACACCAACAACAGGATCGCCGTGCTGAGCAGGATGAACAAGATCAGCAGAACGCTGTTCGCCCCCGTCATGGACACGACCGCCGATACGATGGTCTCGATAAAAGTCCCCGAGGAGATCTCGTTTACCACGGAGGCGAATACGCCTCTGGTGGTACCCGCAAATTCCTTTGTGCTGGAGCCAATCTTCTCAAGTCCGGACTCCATCAGACCGCCTAAGAGCTTCTCCATGGATTTTCCGTTCAGCAGTCCCTGGAAACCGGTGTTCAGCGTCGATGTGCCGCTTTCCGTCAGCTCGGCCGAGACCTGAGCAGGCTGATCGGTCTTGCCCTCCTGACTCGTCGAGCCGCTTCCCCCGGAGCCCAAGAACCAGGCGACCAGGCAGACAATCACGAAGATAAAATAGTGCTTCTTCAACGACTGTCTCGCCTTCTGTTTCAACTCTCTCCTGTTGTACATTTGTTTTCCTCCCAAATATTTCTTAGAATTTATGGATTCTTATCTCGCCAATGACCCCGGCGAATTTATGCGCGCACAAATTCGCCAGGGTCAATGGATGTGTAGCTTTTTACCAGATGGATACCCGATCCTCAGGGGCAACCCACATTCCGTCACCTTCGGTGATGCCGTAGGTCTCGTAGAACTCGTCAAAGTTCGGAAGCAGCGCATTGACGCGGACACTGTCCAGGCTGTGATAGTCGCTCGCCGCGTCCATTTCCAGCACCGGACGGTAAATCGCGCTCATCCACAGGCGCGCCCAGCTCTCAAACATCTCCGCGTAGTTGAAATCCTCCTTCCGGGACGCAAGCTCCAGCGCGACCGCCATGCCGCCTAAATCGGCGGTGTTCTCGGTGAGCGTCAGCAGCCCGTTCATCGGAATCGCGGGACCCTCCTCCCGGCCGTCGTAGTACGCAACGACCTTCTGGCAGCGCTCGGCAAACGCGGCCGCGTCCTCCCCCGTCCACCAGTTGACCACGTTTCCGTTTTCGTCGTACTGCGAACCCTGGCTATCAAACGCGTGACTGAGCTCGTGGCCGATGACGACTCCGAGCGCGCCTAGGTTCTGCTCATAGGACGCGTCCTTGCTGTACGCACCGGGCACCTGCAGGAAAGCCGCATAGATCGTCACATCATTGTACGTGGAGGTATAGTTTGCGTTCAGGGTCTGCGGGGGATAGAGCCATTCGCTCCGGTCCACCTCCTGCCCTTCATACCTCTGGACGTCCTTCTGGTTCGCGTCCTCGATCGTCATCACGTTCTCCAGGAGGGACCCGCCGTCCTCATAGCTCCTAAGCTCCATGCTGTCAAGCGGTACCTCGGGGTATTCGTCGGGAGCTCCGACCTTGATGCCCATCGTGTCGAGCTTTTTGAGCGCCTTTTCCTTTGTCGCATCGCTCATCCAGTCGAGTCCCTGAATCCTCTCGCGGTAGATATCGATCATCTCATTGATCATCTCGGTGATGTCCGCCTTCATCTCGTCATCGACGTATTTGTTCGCGTACAGCTCCCCGACATAGGCCGCGACCTGGGTGTTGACGAACCGCGCCGCGTTTTCCTCATCACTGAGCGAGCCGACGACGCCGGTCTGAGCCGCGCTGTAATCCTTTTTCACCTGCACAAGCTCATCGCTCAGCACCTCCGCATAGCTGTCGAGCAGGAGATACTTGAAGTAATCTTTCAAAGCATCCAGGTTTTGGTTGTCGAGCAGTCCGGCAAGCGCCTCCATCGCGCCGACGTCCATGACGAGGAATTTATCCTTATTCTTAAGGCTGCTCTTGTCGAACAGCACATTCATGTCCACGTTCTGGAACACGTCGCAGATCTCGTCGAGCGTGTAGATGTTGTAGGTCTTATTCACATCGATCACTTCCGTCAGCCCCAGGCTTCCCTCAGCGATCTTCGCATCGAGCGCGAAAACATTCTCGAACGCCTCCTGTGCCTCCTCCTCGGAGTAGCCGATCAACTGAAACAGCGCAGTCACATAATCGCGGAGCTTCTCTTTTCCGTTCTCATCGTTGCCCTCATACATATCCTTCACGTTGATTACTTTGGTTGTGAAAAGATCAATATAATGCGTCGAATCCCGGGAGTCCAGGAAAACCGCGAACGCCGCGACCTTGCTAAACGCCCTCGTCCCGACAAGATCTGCAACATCCGTCGCCGCTTCGACCTCATCAAGGTACGGCTTGAGCGGCTCGTAGCCCTGCGCGTTTCTCGCGTCTTTGTTCAGATAGTTCTCGTAGAGGGTCTTGATCTTACCCGCCTTGGAGGCCTTATCCTGCTCCGCCGCCGCTGTCTGTGCGATCAGTTCGTTGATCTGCTGGTCGATGAGGTTGGTGCGCGCGTTTCCGATCATGGTCTGCCCCTCCGGGATGACGATGGTGTCGAGCGCCTCTTTGTTGACCGCCTGGTAGAAATCATCCTTCAGGTTCGTACCGTACAGGCGGTACATGCGGCGAATGTAGTGATCCATCTCATCGGCCGTGACAGGATCATCGGCTCCTAAGATACCCTCTTCCTTCTGCTCGATGATCCCCGCCGCAAACAGGTCGGCAAGCTCCGCGGCAGCCCACTCCGGGACATCCGTAAACTCCGGCTGCGTGATCGCGAGATAGACGTTGTTGCCCTTGATCTCCGGGACGCCGCCGAACGCACGCACCAGCATGACAAGCGCCTCCGTGCGCGTCACCGGCTTCTCCGTGTCCGTGTCCTCGAAGCCCTCCATCAGCTGCTCCTGCGTCGCCTCCGGATTGTTGTAATCGTCCGCCGCAGTCAGCAGCATCTCGCAGGCCTGAGCGCGCGTTATGGATTCGGCAGGCGTGGTCTCGTCAACATCTATCACCACTTCCGTCTGCGCCTCTTCCGCCGCAAGCACCACGCCCGCGGGCATTGCCCCAAGCGTCATCGCAGACGCGAGGAGCAGCGCGACCAGTTTTCTTTTCATGGGTGTTTCTCCCTTCACTACTAAGATATGTCTCTGTCCCGCCAGAAATTATGAATTCGAAGACGGGAAGTATGCTCTCAGAACGCCCGCCACGTTAGCCAGCGGAAGCGTCTGCAGCCATACATGGCCCGGTCCGGTAATCACGGTGTTGAAGAAGCCCTCGCCGCCGAACAGCTTGTTCTTCACGCCCGCCACCGTCTTGATATCAAGATTGCAGGTCGCGGTCATCGCAGCCAGATGCCCGGTGTCGACCAGGATCTGCTCTCCAGCCTGAAGCTCATACTCTACCACATGACCATCGAACTCGGCGAATACGATACCCTGACCGCTTGCCTTCTGCATGATGAAGCCCTCGCCGCCAAAGAAGCCCACAGCAGCCTTCTTGCGGAAGTGCATGGACAGCGTCACACTGCTCTCCCCCGCCAGATACGCGCTCTTCTGGAAGACCATCTCGTTGCCCGGAGTGATCTCAAAGGGTACGATAGAGCCCGGGAAGGACGATGCGAAAGCGATCATGCCGGGACCGCCCTGCGCGGTGTAGATATTCTGGAACATTTTCTCACCAGAAAAGGCTCTGCCAAGCGCTTTCCCGATCCCGCCATTCGACGTCGTCTCCATGTCCATATTGGGAGACATCCAGGACATGCCGCCTCCCTCTGTGATCATCTTTTCTCCCGCCTCGAGCTCACAAATCACTACCGGCAAGGTACCACCTTGGATGTTATACTTCATTGTCTTCTCCTCCTTTTGCGTAATGCAGTAATAAATTGATAAACTATCACCTTTATTTTCTCATAATTCTATGTTTTTTTCAACGAAAAAAATTCGACGTTTGTGAAATCAAATCTGACTTTTGTGCAATGGAAAAAAATGAAAAAGCCGCCAAATGGTCAGGGGGATCTGCCAAAACGCTGCTCAGGCGTTCACCAGCATCGTCTGGATGTCGTAGGACAAGGTGACGCCGCTCCCCGCATAGATCTTGTAAAACTGGTTTACCACCCTGTCTGCTACCATTCTTCCGTTCTCGAGATTCGTGTCCACCAGCGTCACGATGTACTGCAGGCTGCTGTACCGGCTGCCCACATCCACCATCCGCAGAGAATACGCGGCAGCGATCTCCAGCGTCGACATCGCGTCCTCACACGCGCTGTTGTCCAGAGAATCCGGATTCTCGCTTCCGATCGTATAGAGGATCGTCTGCACCATCTGCCCCTTACGCTTGACGCAGCGGGACAGATAGCTGTAGAGATTCGGGAATTCCTCGTAGGGCACCCGGAAAAGTCCGCGATTCTCATCCATATTGCCTTCCAGCACGCGGCGGATGTGGTCGAGGTCCGTCCCCGGCCTTTCCGACGACGCTCTGCCGGCAGAATCACGCCGAAAGAATCGGCAGGAATTTTTGCCGTTTTCCTTCACATAATACAGCGCCTTGTCCGCGTTGCCATACAGGGTCAGGAAGCTTCTGCCCTCCGCCGGACACAGGGTAATTCCTGCGGAGATGTGCGTGAGATTCTCCATCTCGATCTCTTTTAGGCTTGCCGCAAAGGAGTCCACGATGCTTTTCACCTTCCCAAGCAGCGTCTCCCGGTTCACCTCGTCCGTGTAGAACACGACAAATTCGTCTCCTCCCATGCGGAAAAGAACGTCCTTGTCCTCCACATTGGCGGCCAGGGCGGCAGCAAGCAGCTTCAGGACCTTATCCCCCATCAGATGTCCGTATGTATCGTTTACATTTCGAAAATCATCCAGATCCACGATGACCATCGCGCCCTTATGCGCTTCTGCCAGAAGTCCGTCGATGGCCTTCTCGCCGTAGCCGCGATTGTGCACTCCGGTCAGGGAGTCGAGCGCGTTCTTCTCCGTACCGTACTCCGAGAGGATCTGGTTGACCAGCGCAGTTTTCTCGTCTACGATGTTCCACTGCTCATTCGCGGCGTCGTCTCCCTCTCTCCTGGTCTCCGGCGGAAGATAGAAATTCTCGCTCAGCATCCCCACAAACACATGGGCAAGATGCGGATCAAACTGTGTCCCGGAGCAGCGCTCAAACTCCGCTATCACTCTCTGGTTCGGCAGCTTGGCCCGGTAAATGCGGTTCGACGTCATCGCGTCGTAGGCGTCCGCGATTGCGATGATCCTCGCGCAGTACGGAATCTCCTCTCCCGCCAGGCCAAACGGATATCCCTTCCCATCGTAGCGTTCATGATGGTAGAGCGCCCCGTCGGCTACGCCCGGGATCATGCGGATGTTTTTCAGAATCTCACCGCCGATCACCGGATGCTTCTTGATCTGTACAAACTCCTCATCGCTTAAGCGGCTCGGCTTATTCAGGATCGAATCCGGCACACCGATCTTGCCGATGTCGTGGAGCAGTCCGATGTTATAGATGTTGCGCACCTCTTCCTCGCTCCAGCCCAGGCGCTTCGCGATCTCCTTCGAGCACTTGGCGACACGTACGGAGTGTCCCGAGGTGTACGCGTCCTTGGCATCGATCGTATTCGCGATCGTCAAAATCGAATTCAGGGACAGCTTTTCCAGCAGCTTGCTCTTCTCCTCAAGCTTATCCTCCAGGTCTACCCGGAGGCCGTACAGCTCGATCAGGCGGCTGATCCGGCTCTTGACCGTCATCGGCACAAACGGCTTGGCAATAAAGTCGGCAGCGCCCATCTCGAAAAATTCCTTCTCCGTCTCGGGCGTAAAATCGGCCGTCAGGATAATGACCGGAATCTTCGCCCAGGCCGGGTTTTCCCGTATCTTCGCCATCGTCTCCGCGCCATCCATCTCCGGCATGCGGAAATCGAGCAGAATCAACTTTGGCTCGTATTTCTCCAGAAGTTCCAGCGCCTGCTTTCCCGAGTCCGCCGAGACGACGTGGTAATCGTCCTTCAGGATCCGTTCCGCGAATTTTCGATTGACCGGGCTATCGTCCACGACAAGAACGTCTATCTTCTCTAACTGTTCTGGCATGTTTTCTCCTCCCGCCTTCTCTGTATGCCTGTGTCCTCAGATATTTTATCATAGAATTAAATATTCTCAAGCATTTCTTGATGACATTTATGAACTTAAACCTGACGTTTGTGAAATCAAACCTGACGTTTATGAAATCGCGGAAACGAAATAATGGGGAAAGAAAAGAGGACATTTTGGCAATCTGCTTTATCCGTTGCCAAAATGCCCTGCTTTACATGGTTTTCACGCTTCGTGCCTTCGGCGTTTTATCTGCCGAAAAGACTTCCGACCCATCTCTTGATGGTATCGATGATACCTCCTCCGGCGACTGCCTCAAGCGCGTCGTCCGAGAGCTCGCCGGCAGCACCGCCAAGCTGATCAAGCAGCTCCTGAGCCTTCTCTGCTGTCACTTCCTTGCCGTACTCCTTCGCGATGGCGATGACCTCCTCCACCGTCTTGGCCTTCTGCAGCTTTGCAAGCATTTCCTCGTTCATGATGCTTCTCCTCCTTTTCTTCGATATATATGAAACGCACTAGCATCGTTTCCTTATTTTTTGCTTTCCTGACTCAATCTCATCAACCAGGATATGCTGCACCACCAGCATCCCCTGTAGCCCCAGCCCCCTGCGACTGCGGCAAGCGCGCTCCCCCTTCCTTATACTAGCCGCCGCTGCCGCTGCCGGTCACGCAGACGCGCGTCTTCCTGGTCCGAACCACCATTTTCTCCGCCGACAACCGTCTCCAGCTCTTTTGTCTCCAACTCTTTCGCTTCCATCTCCTTCGCTTTTCCTAAAATTTCTTCTTTCTTTTCTTCTGACATTTTTACTTTCCTCCTTTTACTTTTTCCTGTTTCCATTCATGCGTTCTCTTTGCGTCCGGAAGCTCATCCGCCTCCGGAAATCTTAATTTCCTTTCTTCCTCACATCTCTTCTGGCAGTGTGATGGTCTCATGAGCTTTTCAATCTTGTCCGCCCATCCTCCTTGTCTGTTACACCCTGGCATTTTACCTGTCGAAAAGGGCTCCGACCCGGCTCCTGATGGTATCGACGATACCAACCCTTCTGTCCTCAGCACTCTTCATGTTTCCACCCTCGGCTCTCAGTGGTGTCGACGATACCCCTCCGGCAACTGCATCAAGCGCATCGTCCGAGAGCTCGCCGACAGCGCCGCCAAGCTGATCAAGCAACTCCTGAGCCTTCTGTGCCGTCACTTCCTTGCCGTACTCCTTCGCGATGGCGATGATCTCCTCCACCGTCCTGGCTTTCTGCAGCTTTGCAAACATTTCCTCGTTCATGATGTTTCTCCTCCTTTTCTTTTTTCTTGTTCGATATACATGAAACGCGTTTACGTCGTTCTCCGGATTTTTGATTTCCTGATTCTTGATACGCCGCAATGCGGACTTTGTTAGATGTCTCTCTGATTGGATTATAACATGCTGGCCACTGCTTTTTGAGACCGCTAGACTGACGTTTGTGAAATCAAACTCGACTTTTGTGCAATTGATGCCCAGCAGAGTGATTGGGGAAACGAGATAAGGGAAAGAAAAGCGGGCATTTTGGCAATCTGCTTTATCCGTTGCCAAAATGCCCTGCTTTATATGGATATGTTATCAGTGTATCATACAAATATTAACCGGGAATTTGTATTGCATATGCTTACATTGATAGCAATCGGTATGATAACATGAGCAGTCTCTTCCATGTTTTTTGCAGGTCCAGTCACTGCAGATGTAAAGGCCCGATACGACGAGATGTCCGTACAAATGCGCTCCCCCGCCGGCGACGGCCTCAAGCTCCGCATCTGAGAGCTCTCCGGTACCGTGAAGCTGCTTGTATATCTCCTGTGCTTCCTCCATGCTCAGCTCTTCGCCCGCTTCCTTCGCCAACGCAAGGACTTCCTCCGCTGACGCAGCGGCTTTCACCTTCTCGAAAACCTTATTCCGTTTCTCGAAAAGCTCCTGCTCGTTCCCTGTGACCGTCTTATCGGCATTGATTTTTGCTTCCATAGAATTTCCACCTTTCTTGTGTCATTTATTGGCAATTCCGCCTTCGACAGATTCGCGGTTCTCTCCCATCCGAAACAGAGATACCATCATACGTGAACAGGCATTTTTGATGGCCAAAAAATCCCCCCTGCGACTGCGGCAAGCGCGTCGTCCGAGAGCTCGCCGGCAGCACCACTGAGCTGATCGAGCAGCTCCTGAGCCTTCTGGGTCGTCACTTCCTTGCCGTACTCCTTCGCGATGGCGATGATCTCCTCCACCGTCTTGGCTTTCCGCAGTTTTGCAATCATTTCCTCGTTCATTATGTCCCACTTCCTTTCTTTCTCCGATTTATATGAAACGCACTTGCGTCGTTTCCCGGATTTTTGCTTTCCTGTTTTTTGATACGCCGCAATGCGGATTTTGTTAGATATTTTCCTGAAATCTCTGGCGAGATTATACCATGTCCATTTTCCGAACCGTGCCCACCTCGAAAAACCTTCGGTTTTCCTCGGTCACGGGCATTCGCCCTATGAATCTGTCATCTGACAAAACCGTCTGCAAGCAGTCGTTTTGTCATCTGACATCTTCGCACGGCTCATTGCTTTCGCGAAGATTATACCACACTACCCACTACCTTTTGAGACCGCCAGACTGACGTTTATGAAATTAAACCTGACGTTTGTGAAATCGCTGGTGTGCAACTTAGTAATCTATGATACCAGATCCGGCAGCACCCCTGAACAGCAGCCCGTCAACGAAAAAACTCCGCAGATACGTATTTTTACGTATCTGCGGAGTCAAAGGGGAGGATAAGTATTTATCTTATCTTTCGTGTGTTATCATCGGAGGGGGATCCAATGATAAGAGCTTACGCTGATCTCCCGAGAATTTTCCGTTCGCTTCTCTCGAAGCTTTTCTCTTGAGATCAGTTATAGTATGACCGCTTTTTTCGGGAATATACAGTCCCATACAAACTTTTTCATTTTTTTCTGCCGTAAAAATACCTGGAAGCATTTCACGCCTCCGGGATTTCTGTTTATAAATTTATGGCACGTTTTCAGAACGCTTTCCCTGCCAGTATCTCCTTATAATCTTTGAGATTCTTCTGCAGAAGCTCCGGCGTGTTCAAGTGGTACGGGCACTTCGCCATACACTGCTCGCAGCGCAGGCACTCCTCGATCTTCATCATCTTCGCCTGTCCCTCCGGCGTGAGCCAGTTTCCGGACGGCGAGCGGCGCAGCAACAGCGACATGCGCGCGCAGTTGTTGATCTCGATACCGGCCGGGCACGGCATGCAGTAGCCGCAGCCGCGGCAGAAATCGCCCATCAGCTCGGCGCGGTCCTTCTCGATCAGCGCGCGGATCTCGTCCGTCATCTTCGGCGGGTTGTCGATGTAGGAAAGGAATTCCTCAAGCTCGTTCATCCGCTGCACGCCCCAGATCGGGAGCACGTTGTCGAACTGCGCCTCAAACGCGTAGGCCGCCGCCGAGTTCGTGATCAGACCACCCGAGAGCGCTTTCATCGCGATGAAGCCCATGTCCGCCTCTTTGCACTTTTTCACCAGCGCGATATCCTCGTCGGATGCCAGATAACAGAACGGGAACTGCAGGGTGTCGTACAGACCGCTCTCGATCGCCTCGTTCGCCACCGCGAGCCGGTGGTTCGTGATGCCGATGTGCCGGATCTTGCCCTGCCGCTTCGCCTCCAGCATGCACTCGTACAGCCCGCTTTCGTCGCCCGGTTTCGGGCAGAACGATGGGTTGTGGAACTGATAAATGTCCACATAGTCGGTCTTCAGATTCGCAAGCGTCGTCTCCAGATCCTTCCAGAAGCCCTCCGGATCGGTCGAACCGGTCTTCGTGGATATGTACACCTTCCCCCGCACATCCGAGAGCGCCAGCCCCAGCTTGTGCTCACTGTCCGAATACCAGCGCGCCGTGTCGAAGAAATTGACGCCGCGTTCGTACGCCGTGCGAAGGATCTTCACCGCGTCCTCATCGCTGATCCGCTGGATCGGCAGCGCGCCGAATCCGTTCTTGTTCACCACGATCTCTGTCCTGCCAAGTCTCACTGTCTCCATTTTGTCACTCCTCCTGCTATTCATAATTTTCTTATATCCAGACTGTCCTTTCCTGCCTTTGATCGCCCGTCTTCTGAAGCATCAATCGATTCAATCTTACACGTCAAATCCAAAAAAGCGGTTTGTATTGTGATAACAGACATCCTCGACGAGTGTCGCAAGCTGCGCCCTGTCGTACGGATATTGTCCGCTCTCCACCCACTCTCCAATCAGCTCGCAGAGAATACGTCGGAAATACTCGTGCCTTGTATAGCTGGTGAAGGAGCGGGAATCCGTCAGCATCCCGACAAAAGCTCCCAGCATCCCGTTGTTCGCAAGCTCAGTCAGCTGGCTGCGCATCCCGGCGCGGTTGTCGTTGAACCACCAGGCGCTGCCGTGCTGAATGCGTCCGACGCCGCCTCCCTGAAAACAGCCGGCGATGCTGACAAGCGCCGTATTGTCGTTCGGGTTCAGCGAGTAGAGGATCATCTTCGGCAGGCCGCCGTTTCGCGCGAAGGCGTTCAGCAACGGCGCCACGTTCTCCACACCGGAGCGGCTGTTCACCGCGTCGAAGCCGGTGTCCGGCCCGAGCGCCGCGAACTGCGGCTTGTTGTTGTCACGCAGGCAGCCGAAATGGATCTGCATGACCCAATCGAGCTCCGCGTATTTTTTCGCGCAGGCAATCGTCACCAGCGTCTTGTAGGCGTCCGCCTCCTCCTTCGAAGGAGCCGTCCCCTCCATCGCCTTCTGGAAAGCCCGCTGCGCTACAGCCACATCCGGCTTAGCATACATGCAGTAATCCAGACCGTGATCCGCGCACAGGCAGCCATGTGCTGCAAAGAAATCAATTCGTTCGTACAGAGCCTCTATCACATCGTCCGCGCAGCCGATCTCTCTCCCGGTCGTCTCCGAAAGCCTGTGAATATAGTCCGCAAAGCCCGCCTTCTCAACATTCACCGCCTTGTCCGGACGGAAAGCAGGCAGCACCTTAATCTCCATCGTCCGGTCGGCGGCGATCATCTCATGCCAATGGAGATCGTCGCAGGGATCGTCCGTCGTACAAATCGCCCGGACGTCAAATTTCCGCATCAGTTCCCGCGCGCTGTATTTCTTCAGGACTTCATTACAGCGGTCATAAATCTCGTCCGCATTGTCCGCGTTCAGCGGCTCATAGATGTCGAACACCCGCTGCAGCTCGAGATGGCTCCAGTGGTACAGAGGGTTCCCGATCAGCCGCGGCAGCGCCGAGGCGTAGGCCCGGAATTTTTCTCTCGGATCTCCATCCCCGGTGACGAGCTCCTCCGGAACGCCCCCGGCGCGCATCTGTCTCCACTTATAGTGATCCCCGCCGAGCCAGACCTCTGAAATGTTGTCAAAGCTGCGATCCTCCGCAATCTCCTGCGGATTGATGTGGCAGTGATAATCGATAATCGGCATGTGCTCCGCGACTTCGTGATACAGCCGCTCTGCCGTCGGCGTCGACAGCAGAAAATCCTGATCCATGAAATTCTTCATACGGACCTCCTCGTCTTTCTCCCAGCGTCTTTCTCCGTGAACCGGTCTGATTTCTGCATGAAGGCCGGTTTCTTATCCTGCATCTATCTTCTCCCGGTCAGGTCCTTGACGACCTCTCCCGCGAGGATCAGCCCGGCAACCGGCGGCACAAACGCCACAGATCCCGGAACCGCACGCCGCCCGGGCGGGGGCAATTCTCTTTCTTCCCCTTTCTCCAAAAGCGTCAATCTCTCAGACTGCGAAAGTTCTTCTCCCATATGTCCGGACAATCTCCCGGACGATATCGGCTCCTCCCGCGAGTACACAACCTTCAGCCGCTCTACCCCGCGCTTTTTCAATTCCCTGCGCATGACCTTCGCGAGCGGACAGACCGAAGTCTCATAGATGTCCGCCACCTCAAAGCGCGTCGGATCCAGCTTGTTTCCCGTGCCCATGCTGCTGATGATCGGCACGCCCGTTCTCTGCGCCTCCAGCACAAGCGCGATCTTGGCCGTGACCGTGTCGACTGCGTCCACCACATAGGAATACTTAGAAAAGTCAAACAGATTCTTCGTCTCCGGCAGGTAGAAGCAGCGATGGGTCTCCACCCGCGCCTCCGGGTTGATATCTAAAACGCGCTCCCGCATGACATCGGCCTTCGCCCTGCCGACCGTGCTGTGCGTCGCGATGATCTGGCGGTTCAGGTTCGTGAGGCACACCTCGTCGCTGTCGATCAGATCGAGCGCGCCCACGCCGCTGCGCGCCAGCGCTTCCACGACATAGCCGCCCACGCCTCCGATTCCGAACACGGCGACGCGTGCGCTTCGTAGCTTCTCCATCGCTTCCGCCCCGAGCAGGAGCTCTGTTCTCGCAAACTGATCCTGCATTTCAAATCCTTCTTTCCATGTATATTAACCCGCGGACTCCTGCCCGAAAACCCCGGACGACATCTCATCCACATACTGCTTCATGTACAAACGATAATACGCCCCTCTCTTCTCCATCAGCTCATGATGTGTGCCGCGCTCGATGATCTTCCCACCGTCCACCATCAGGATCACGTCCGCCTGACGGATCGTGGACAGCCGGTGCGCGATCACGAACGAGGTGCGGCCCTTGAGCAGCAGGTTCGTCGCGTCCTGAATCTTCTTCTCGGTCACCGTGTCGATTGAGGAGGTTGCTTCGTCAAGCACAAAAATCCGCGGATCGGCCAGAATCGCGCGCGCAAACGAGATCAGCTGTTTCTCTCCGGTCGAGAGCAGGTCGCCGCCCTCGCCCACCTGACTGTCGTAGCCGTCTCCCATGCGCTCCGGGATGCTCTCCGCCGCCACAGCCTTCATCGCCGCTTCCATCTCCTCAAGCGTCGCGTCCGGCTTCGCGTAGCGCAGATTCTCCGCGATACTCCCCGAGAACAAGTGCGGCGTCTGGATCACATAGCCGATGTTGCTGTGCAGCCAGAGCTGCGAGCGCTCCCGCGCATCCTTCCCGTCAATCAAAATCCGTCCACCGGTCGGCTCAAAGAAACGGCACAGCAGGTTCACCAGCGTCGATTTACCCGCCCCGGTCTCTCCCACGATCGCCACGTTCGTCCCCTGCGGCACCTTCAGATTAAAGTGCTCGAAAATCATCTCCTCGCCGTCCGGGTAGTGGAAGCTCACGTCCTCGAATTCGATGTCGCCGTAAAGCGGTTCCCAGTTTTCCTTTTTCGGGTTGAACGCGTCCCCGTACTTCTCCACGACGTCCGGGCGGTCCGCCACCTCGGAGGCCGTCTCCGTCAGCTTCGTATAGCGCTCGATGTTCACCTGCACCGAGACCAGATCGGACAGCGCCCGGATGATCCACTGGATCGGATCCATCATCCCCAGCGCGTAGGACATAAAGACCGAGAGCGTCCCGATCTCCATCACGCCCCTCAGGGAGATCACGCCTCCCTGCCAGAGCACGAGCGCCAGCGCGCACGAGGCCGAGAACGAGATCATCGAGAGGAAGAGCGCCCGGAAATGCATCGTGCGGATCGAGACCGTCCGCATCTCCTCCGTCGCCCTCTCGAAATCCTGCTGCATCTTATCCTCGATCACGAGCGTCTTGATCGTCCGCGCCCCGGTGATCCCCTCGTTATAGTTTCCGGTGATCTGACCGTTGATCTCACGGATCTTTCGGTTCAGGCCAACCAGCTTTTTCTGAAAATAGACCGCGCCGATGGCCGTGACCGGCACCAGCAGCAGCACAAAGACCGCCAGTCTCCAATTCAGCAGGAACATCGTCACCACGATTCCCGCCAGATAGCTGAAATTCCACACACCGTCCATCAGACCCCAGGCGATCCAGCCTCCGATACGCCCCGTATCGCTCATCACGCGCGCGTGGATGTAGCCCACCGAATTCTGGTTGTAGTAGGAGAACGACAGCGTCTGAAGATGGTCGAAGCTCTTCTGCTTCATATCGCGCCCCACATACATTTCGATCTGACAGGTCTG
Organism: uncultured Lachnospiraceae bacterium; assembly: GCA_947627365.1. GTDB lineage: Bacteria > Bacillota > Clostridia > Lachnospirales > Lachnospiraceae > Choladousia. The sequence goes on from CANQVT010000010.1 coordinate 17,047, forward strand.
GTACGTGGAGATCGTGTTCGCGGCCACCTCCAGCAGGATCACGCCGATATACGCCGCGATGAACACGCCGAGCCCCGAGAGCGTCCCCTTCGCGACGAACACGTCGAGCGCGTAGCTCTGGAACAGCGGTACGACGATGTCCAGCACGCTTCCGAAAATGCCGAGCACAACCATACTGACCATGATTCCGGCATACGGCTTCAGAAACGGCGCCAGTTTCGGCAGGCCGAACCAGGGCAGACGCACGTACGCCTGCTGCTCACGTTCCTCATTCATACCGCGGCACCTCCTTTCCTGCATCCACTGTATCTTCCGCACCTTCCGGGCTCTGAATTTCGTAGATCTCGCGGTACAGTCCCTCCCGCGCGATCAGCTCGCGGTGCGTGCCCTGCTGCGCGATGCGCCCGCGCTCCAGCACGATGATCTGATCCGCATCCATCAAAGTAGAAATGCGGTGCGAAATCAGGATCACCGTCGCGTGTCCCATATACTGCTTCAGGGCATTCCTTATCTTTTCGTCCGTCTCCGTGTCCACCGCGGACAGGGAGTCGTCAAACACCATAATCGGCGTGTTCTGCACAAGCATCCTTGCGATCGCAGTTCGCTGCTTCTGTCCGCCCGAAAGCGTCACGCCGCGCTCACCCACAACCGTCTGATAGCCCTTCGAAAAGCGCTCGATGCTCTCATCGATGCAGGCCACGCGCGCCGCACGGCGAACCTCCTCCATCGTGCCGGCCACCTCCGCCGCCGTGCCGTCCCTTGTGATTGCGATATTCTCCTCGATCGTCCGTGAAAACAGATACGGCTCCTGCAACACCATGCCGATGTGCGAGCGCAGCCACGAAAGCGAAATATCCTTCACCGGCACGCCGCTTATCGTGATCTCGCCGTCCTGCAGCTCATAGAGACGGTTCAACAGATGCATCATCGTCGACTTGCCGCTGCCGGTGCCGCCTAAAATGCCGAGCGTCGTCCCGCCCTTTATCGTCACGGAGACGTCCCGCAGAACCTTCTCGTCCTTCGTATAGCCAAAGCTCACGTTCCGGAAGACGATGTCGCCGCTCATGTCGGGGCACAGAGTCTCTCCAGCTATCTGAACCGCTGCCACCCTCGCATTCTCCTGCATATTGGCCTTCGCCCCCTGCGGTTCCGGACTGCCTGCTGTCTCGGAAATCTCCGCGCTCGCTTTTGACTCTCCTTCAAGGGCAGCGGATTCATCGCCCCTCCCCTCGATCTCCTCCGTCTTTGAATTCAGGATATACAGCAGACGATCCATGGACACGCCGGCCTTGCTCATCTCGGAGATCATTCTCCCCAGATGGCGCACCGGCCAGATCAGCCTGCGGTTGTACGAGATGAACGCGATCAGCATGCCCGCGGTCAGCTTTCCCTGCACGCAGAGCGCCGCCCCGGCGACGACGAGGATCATCAGCTGCAGCGCCATCACGAGGTCGCCTGCCGCCCAGAATCCCGATAGCAGTCCGCACAGCTTCATCCAAGCGTCCGTATAGATGTTATTCTGCTTCCGGAAGCGATCGCGCTCGTAGCTCTCCCGCCCGAACGCGCGCACCACGCGCACGCCCGTCAGGTTTTCCTGCGCGATCGTCGAAAGCACGCCCTCGTTCTCGTCGCACTCCTGAAACATATGCCCGATCCTGTGGTAGAAGAAATACGAATACCCGATGATGACCGGGATCGAGAGAAACACGACCCATGACAGCGTCAGGCTCATGGACAGCATGACCACGACGCTGAATGCGATCAGCACCGCGATATGTACCACCTGCACCAGCTGCTCCGACACAAACTCCCGCACCATCGTGACGTCCGAGGTGCAGCGCTGAATGATATCTCCGGTCTGGTTCTCCATGTGCCAGGCGTACGGCAGGCGCTCGATGTGCTCGTAGAGCGTATCGCGCGTCGTCTTCATCATGCGCTCCGTGGCCACGGAATTCAGGTAATTATTCAGATACTGGAATACCGCCGTGAACGCGGCCACCACGAGGATCGCCAGCGCAGCCAGGTAGAGATGGCTTACGATAAATTCTCTTCCGCCCGCCTCGTCCAGAAAACGGCGCACCACGCCCGGCAGAGTCTCCGTCTGATTGCTCAGGCAGCCGTCCACCACAATGCGGATCACCTGCGGCGTCACCATGTCGAGCGCCGCCACCACTGCCGAAGCCAGTATGCTCATAGTGAAAAATCTCTTGCTCCCCCGCAGGAAGAGCAAGAGCATTGTATATTTCGTGTAAATATGATCCTTCAGATTCGCAGCTTCTTTCATGCAGTCTCCCTCCCCGTTCCTGTCTCAAAAGCTGAGCGGGGCCGTCTGCAGCCCCTAGATCTGGCCGGAATCTCCGTTGCCCGGCATATCCTCTGTCTCCGGCTCAGTAACATCAGATCCGGCATCTTCCATCCCCGGCTCTGTAGTGTCAAATCCGGTATCTTCCATCCCCGGCTCCGTAGTATCAGATCCGGTATCTTCCGTCTCCAGCTCTGTGTCCGCTTTCTCCGGCGCGGCTCCGTCCAACGAGAGCACCGTGCACACGGAATCCCCCTTCACATAAGACAGCGTAATCTCGTCGCCCTCCTCGTAACGGATGATATCGATAAAGTCCGTGACCGGCACATCGAATACCTCATCGCTATCCTCAAGCATGAGATAGAAATGTGTGTTCCCGTCCACGACCGCCTGCGCGATACGCCGGATATTTCCTTTCGCCGTCTGCAGATCGTCTCCGGCCGCCGCGCCCTTATTTTTCAACCCGAGCATCTTTACATAGGTCTGCTCGCACTCTGGCACTGTATCGCCGATCGCCACATTCTGATAGCGCTGGATGTTCACCATAGCGTATTTCTTCACAAGACCCGCGTTGTCCTTCAGCGCGATGAAGTATGTCGGCTCACCCGAGATGTTAAGAAGCAACGGGAAGGTTGCCCGGTAACCGAGGTTCTGCACCTGACCCTCGGCGGAGCCCATCGCAGAATACTCCTCCGCGCCTGCCACCTCATAATATTTTGTTTCCATTGTGCGCTGGTTCATGAGCACGAAGCCCACGTTCGAGCGGTCGCCGCTCACAGACGTCACGCCCGTGTACACCCACACGTCGTCGTCCTGCGCGAGGTAATTGTAGCCGTCCGTCGTCACCAGGCAGCCCTTCTGCCCGAGCACGCTGTTGATAAAGCCGTTGATCAGCGTGCCGTGGTAATCGTAGAGCTGGATCAGCAGATCCGCCGGATACACGCGGTCCACCCACGTCGGGCAGTCCTCCACGTCCATCGATTCGCACTCGCCCGTCACCGCGTTGCAAAGTACAACTTTGCCAATCGTCTGCCCGCCGAATAACCCGATCGAGAATTTTTTCACTGGGCAGATCCAATAGGGCGTGCCCTCCTCATCGATCTCAAAGCTGAGCTGATCGAAAATATAGGTCGGATAATGAAAGCGCAGATGCCGGTAGATATTGCGGTTGAAATACTCGGACTCCGAATACTTGATCCCCTCCGGAATCTTGACAAGCTCCGTGTTCTGCGTCGCCATGTCGATGCTGATGTAAGCCGGGATGCCGTTCTTGCGGTTCGTGAACCACTTGATCGGACTCGCGTACACCAACGGCGTCACACGCACCGGACGCCCCTGATAATTGATCTGCGAGTACAACGTGCTCACCTCGAACTGCGACACCATGTCCACCATGCTGCCCATCTTGCGGTTGCCCAGGATCTCCGCCGAATCCTTGTCGAGCAGCGGGATCTGGTTATACTTTATCTGTTTGATGTCCTCCGCGAAATCGCCTGTCTCCGGCACAAGCAGGTCGCGGTACTTGCCCGCATTCACGATCGGTGAGGACAGGATTGAACCCGCTACATAGACGACAAGCACCACCAGAAATAACGCAAGAAAAATCTTCGGCGCACGTCGCGCGCGGATCTCAGCCCTCAAGTCTCTGAAATCTCCGATCGTCTGAACCTTTATCTTTCTCCCGATACTAAACACAAGCGCAATCAAAAGCAGCGCCAGCAGCACCATCCACAGCCCGCTCGAATGAATGTTGATCGCCGGCAGCGTCACATAATAGTAAGCGCCAAGCGCCAGCAGAATCACCAGCACCAGCAGCAATTTTATCTTTCCACGTCTCATCTGAAAACCTCCTTGCCTGCCTGTTTATCTTGAAAGCTCTCTCCCCCGCCTCGGATCCGCTCCTACGGCAAAGACATAACCGGAGACAGAGTCTCCTCAGCGCAATTTTAGTGAATTATAGCATAATTATAGGCCGGACACAATAAAAATATGCGGTCCGGCATCTGCTCCTTGTCCGGGCAGTTTTTTTGTGGTAAGATACGTTCGACAGCGGAGCCTGGAAAACAGCAGCAATCCCGCAAAACCGGAAAATCCAAAGGAAATATCCATGCGAAGCACCTGAAAGACCTGAAAGGAGTACCTGATATGCAGAAACTGAAACGCGTCCTCGCGCTGCTCGGCGTCGTGATTCTGGTCGGCATGTACATTCTCACGCTCGTGTTCGCACTCAGCTCCAACCCGAACGCGAGCAATATGCTCATGGCCTCAATCGCGTGCACCGTGATCATCCCCTGCCTGCTCTACGGCATGATCCTGATCGCGCGCGTGCTGGACAATCGGAACCGCCCCGACGGGGACGCCGAGACAAAGGATACGGCTTCCTCTGATCCGGAGCGCAAAAAAAGCGCCCGGGGCTGACGCCTTTCCGCCAGCAACACCGCCTGCAAAGGCTCCCTTCGGTATGAGACCGATATGAGAAAGGCACGCGACCGGCCTGAAAGCCGAAAAGAGACACAAAAGTCAACGATCAGAAAGGACCCTGCAGCATGATACAGAATATCATCTTCGACATCGGCGGCGTACTGGTCGATTACGACTGGAAAACCTATCTTGAAGGCTTCCGCTTCCCGGCAGAAAAGGAGGCCGCGATCGCGAAAGCCACTTTCCTCAGCTCGGCGTGGAGCGAGCTTGACCGCGAGGCGCTCTCCATAGACGAGATCACGGCCATGATGACTTCCGCCGCGCCCGAATACACGGCCGATATTCTGACCGTATTTAGCGGCGCGCGCCGTACCATCCGCAGACGCGATTACGCCTGCGGCCTGATCCGCAGCCTCCAGGAGCGCGGTTTCAAGGTCTACTATCTCTCAAATTATTCCAGCTATATGCTTAGACAGACATGCGACGCGCTCGACTTCCTTCCACTCATGGATGGCGGCTTATTTTCCTACGAGGTGAAGCAGGTCAAACCGGAGCCGGAAATCTTTGCGTCCCTGCTTAAGCGCTGCCCCTCGATCCGCCCGGGGAAATCCGTCTTCTTCGACGATTCCGCCGCCAATATAAAAGCAGCCCGCCAGTTCGGCTTCCGCGGGATCGTATTCCGTGATCCGGCGCAGGCGATGGCGGAGCTGGACGAGCTGCAGGGGCAGGAAAACCGATAAGGGGATCGTTCCCCTCATCGGGCCTTTCTCCTTTGACTTGTCACTTTAGCGTGCAGATGTATTTGATCGTATAGTTGCTGTCGTTTATGCTGTAACCGATCTTTTTGTTGTCGCTTCTGAATCGGAGATCCTGATCGGACGTCTTAACCTTTTTCGCTTTCCCGGTTTTGACGGAAGCTTTCCATATCTCGCATTTGTTGTTTTTGGATACGATGAGATACAGATTTTTGCCCTTAACAACAGGGCCGTCGATGTAGCGGATCCCGTTTACGCCTCCGGTGAACGCATCCTTTCCCAGCCTGGTCTTTTTCCCGGCTTTTCTCATGTACAGATAATAATAGGCGCAGTAATCCCTGGAGTTCTGGGCCGTATATAGAACGGCGTTTTCATCTGCGTAGATCACGGAATAATTACTCGCGTACTTTTCCAGGGAATCGTCAGCCTCAAACTTATTGGTTTTTTTGTTGTACTTCTTTATCGCGTCTTCCTGCTCAATATAGGTCGTCTTCGCGTCCTTCCAGGCGCTCGTGTCGACGTCCCCGCGCGTGAATTTTACATTTGTGGAAACCACTTCCTTTTTTCCGGTCGACAGATTGATCATGACCGCCTTCCCGTCCGCGGTAAAAAGCAGTTTCCCTGCGGTGACCACCGGAGACTCGTCCTCTCCTCTGGTGAAGCCGAGCTCTCCGCTGAAGGAACAAAGCTTCGTCGCTTTGCGCTTCTTTACATTAATGCAGTATACATAATTTGTGGTTTTCATGCCCGGCAATTTTGTCTGGCTATAGTGCCCGTATACTTTGTTTTTATATACGGTGTCAAGATGAAACAATCCTTTGCACCCGAGCGTTACGATCCGTGTGGACTTTCCGGAGGCCGTCATACGGTAGACCGTACACTTGTAAGACCCGTTTGTCCCCGTATAGGTGGAATAGTAGAAATCCTTGTTAGAATAAAGGATGTTCTCCAGACTGCCTTTGACCGTCTTGACCGTTTTTCCTTTCCTGACCAGCTTGAATCCGCCGGCTATCTGATAGACTGAGTAATTTTTCGTGTACAGCTCCGACGCAGATCCCTTATGGACAAAACTGTACTGCTTGTAAGTGCTGGCCGCAGCTTGTCCCGTCAAAGGCACAAGCATCAGGGCTGCAGCCAACAGTGCCATAGTAAATAACGTCTTTTTGAATCGCTTTGCAAAATTATACATTTTCATTGTCCTCCCTTTGACCGTTTCTATTGCTTTTTATCCTCTCTCCTTTTATCCTATCTTTTTTGTCCTACTGAATACTCCGTGAATTTTTATTTTATTATATAATATTTTGCAAAATATGCAATGAATTTATCGTTTAAAATTATATAATTAATTTGAATCAAACCTATCTACTAGAGCGGCAAATTTTTGATTTTTCTAAAAATCTGTCGCACTTTTCTTGACGATACGCAAGTGCAATACGCCCCGGAGCTGTTCACCTATATCAAGATTCACATTGACAGGTATCACAATCCAGGTGATTTCTGGATGATCGGCTCGCAGATCTTCCGCCTCATGCGGGGCGTACAGGAATCTCTGGCTAGACGTGTGGCTTTGCTGCATCCCTACTCCAACAACGTCCTCAAACGCACTCCCAAAACACCAAAGCTGTACTTCTATGATACCGGCCTGGTCTGTTACCTTACGCGCTGGTCTTCCCCTGAGGTAGCCGAAAGCGGCGCCATGAACGGCGCGCTTCTGGAAAATTTCACCATATCGGAGATCGTGAAAAGTTATCAGAACGCGGGATTGGAACCGTACCTGTACTTCTACCGGGATCGTGACGCGAAGGAAATTGACGCTATTTTGGAGGCCGACGGCAAGCTCTGCCCCTTAGAGATCAAAAAAACTGCCAAGCCCGACAAACGCCTGACCTGCGTCTTTGGGGTGATCGACAAATCCCCCTCCGACTCGGAACAGGCGCTATCCTCTGCATGGCAGATAAACTCAGCGCTTTTGACAGCAATCATCTGATCGTTCCGATCTGGATGATCTGATGCCTAACGATAAATAATATCCTCTCTTCCCGGCCCGTTCGAGACCATCGTGATCGGGAAGCCGATCTGCTCCTCCACGAACTTGATGTACTTCCGGCAATTTTCCGGAAGATCTTCATACTTGCGAATTCCACGAATATTGCACTTCCAGCCCGGCAGAGTCTTCAGCACCGGCTTTGCCTTCTCCAGAAGCGCGGTCGTCGGAAAATCGGTCGTCACCTCGCCGTCGATCTCGTAGCCCACGCACACCGGAATTTCGTCGAGATAACCGAGCACGTCGAGCACCGTGAACGCCACATCCGTCGTGCCCTGCAGCCTGCAGCCATACTTGGACGCCACGCAGTCGAACCAGCCCACTCTTCTCGGGCGTCCGGTCGTCGCGCCGAACTCTCCGCCGTCGCCGCCGCGCGTGCGCAGCTCGTCGGCTGCGTCGCCGAACAGCTCGCTGACAAAGGCTCCCGCGCCCACCGCGCTCGAATACGCCTTGCAGACCGTGATCACCTTTTTGATCTCATACGGCGGGATTCCCGCGCCGACGGCCCCGTATCCGGCAAGCGTCGAAGACGACGTCACCATCGGGTAGATGCCGTGATCCGGATCCTTCAAGGAGCCGAGCTGCCCTTCCAGCAGAATATCCTTGCCTTCCTTCACCGCCTGATAGAGAAATGCGGAAGTGTCGCAAGCAAACGGCGCGATCATCTCGCGGTAGCCGTGCAGTTCCTCGAGCAACGCCTCCGGCGTCAGGATCGGCTTATGGTACAGATATTCCAGAATCGGATTCTTGAGCTCGCAAATGCGCTGCACCTTGCCCTTCAGCGTATCTTCATCGAAGAGCTCGTTCACCTGAAAGCCGATCTTCGCAAATTTATCCGAGTAGAACGGCGCAATGCCGGACTTCGTCGAGCCGAAGGACTTGCCCCCTAAGCGCTCTTCTTCATACTGATCGAGCAGAATGTGATAGGACATCACGATCTGCGCGCGATCCGACACCAGAATCTTCGGCATCGGGACGCCGCGGTCCACAATGCTCTTCACCTCGGCGCAGAGCGTCGGGATATTGAGCGCCACGCCATTGCCGATCACGCTCGTCGTGTGCCCGTAAAACACGCCCGACGGGAGCGTGTGCAGGGCAAATTTCCCGTAATTGTTCACGATCGTATGCCCAGCGTTCGCACCGCCCTGAAAGCGCACGATAATGTCCGCCTTCTCCGCCAGCATATCCGTGATCTTGCCCTTTCCCTCGTCGCCCCAGTTTGCTCCTACTACCGCCTGTACCATATTCGCTTCCTCCAAAATATACATATTTCATGTTACATTAACATTACCCGGACGGAACCGCACGGTACCCTTCCTGAACATTTCCCGGCAAAACCGACATCAAACGGTTTGTGCCGGAAAACGCCCGGAAATCCCTGCGGTTCCTTTCTTCGACTGCAATACACCAGAGTAAACTAAACGTGAATCTCGGCTTTTACCCCAAGAAGCTCCTTGTTCTGCGAAAGCACCGGCTTCACTACCGTCTCCACGAAGCGCTCCACCTGCTCCTTCGAGCGGCCGACGTAGCGCGACGGCTCCATCGACTTCTTCAAATCCTCGAGGGACATACCGAACGACGGATCCGCGGCGATCAGCTCCAGAAGATTGTTTTCCTTACCCTCTTCCTTCACATTGCGGCCAGCCTCCATCGAGAGCGTACGGATCTTCTCATGCAGCTCCTGGCGGTCGCCGCCGGCCTTCACCACGTCCATCATGATGTTCTCGGTCGCCATGAACGGAAGCTCCGCCATCAGCTGGCGCTCGATCACCTTCGGATAGACCTTCAGGCCGTCCGTCACGTTCAGGCAAAGATCCAGGATCCCGTCCACCGCGAGGAAACCCTCCGGCACGGAAAGCCGCTTGTTCGCGGAATCATCCAGCGTCCGCTCGAACCACTGACAGGACGAGGTGATCGCCGGATTTAAAGCGTCGCAGATCACATAGCGCGCCAGCGAGGCGATACGCTCGCTGCGCATCGGATTGCGCTTGTACGCCATCGCGGAAGAACCGATCTGCGTCTTCTCGAACGGCTCCTCCACCTGTTTCAGATGCTGAAGCAGCCGGATGTCGTTCGACATCTTATGCGCGCTCGCCGCGATCCCGGCCAGCACATTGAGCACCCTCGTGTCCGTCTTTCTCGAATACGTCTGCCCCGACACCGGAACACACGCGGAAAAGCCCATCTTCTGAGCGATCTTCGGATCAAGCTGATCCACCTTCGCCTGATCGCCGTCGAAAAGCTCCAGGAAGCTGGCCTGCGTACCCGTCGTCCCCTTCGAGCCGAGCAGCTTCATCGTAGAAAGCACATAGTCCAGATCCTCCAGATCCATCAGAAACTCCTGCGCCCACAGTGTCGCGCGCTTGCCGACCGTCGTCGGCTGCGCCGGCTGGAAATGCGTAAACGCGAGCGTCGGAAGCTCACGGTATTTCATCGCGAAATCCGCCAGCTGCGCAATCACGTTGACCAGCTTCTTCTTCACGAGCTTCAGCGCCTCGGTCATCACGATGATGTCCGTATTGTCCCCCACATAGCAGGACGTCGCTCCGAGATGAATGATCGGCTTCGCCTTCGGGCACTGCACGCCGTACGCGTACACATGCGACATCACATCATGGCGCACGATCTTCTCGCGCTCCTTCGCCACCTCGTAGTTAATATCGTCCTGAAACGCTTTCAGCTCCGCGATCTGCTCGTCGGTAATGTCGAGCCCCAGCTCCTGCTCCGTCTCTGCCAGCGCGATCCACAGCCTCCTCCACGTGCGGAACTTCATGTCCGGCGAGAAAATGTACTGCATCTCTCTGCTCGCGTAGCGCTCCGAGAGCGGGCTCACATATCGGTCATTGCGGTCTCCCATGCTATCTATCCTTTCTCATCAAGTCTATTGTCTGCGCGAACGCCGCCTCGCTGCAGTCCGCGCCATACTCTGTCACGAACGCAGCCTCGAAACCTGCGGTTTCTCGGTGTTCGTTACACTCACATATCGTCGGGATTGCCGTGCGCCGCCGTCTGCAAACAGCCGCATCGCACGGCAACCCCGGCGCTGCGTTCGTGTTTATCGTTCATAGTCCCCACGTATATCTTCCTTCGGCGGCTTCACCGGATACTGCCCCGTGAAGCACCCCCGGCAGATCGGCAGCCCCTCCGTCAGCTCCTGCAGGCGCTCCAGCCGCAGGTATCCCAGCGAGTCCGCGCCGATGATCGCGCGGATCTCCTCGAGCGTGCGGTTGTAGGCGATCAGCTGCTCCCGCGCCGGTACGTCCGTCCCGAAATAGCACGGGTACAGAAACGGCGGCGCGCCGACGCGCATATGTACCTCCTTTGCCCCGGCCTCGCGCAGCATGCGGACGATCCGGTCGCTCGTCGTCCCGCGGACGATCGTGTCGTCGATCATGATGATCCGTTTCCCTTCCACCGCCTCGCGCAGCACATTGAGCTTCACGCGGACGCTCGACTCCCTGCTGCTCTGCTTCGGCTTGATGAAGGTGCGCCCCACATAGCCGTTCTTGACAAACGCGGTCCCGTAGGGGATCCCGGACTCCAGTGAGTAACCGAGCGCCGCCACGTTCCCGGACTCCGGCACGCCGACCACCAAGTCCGCGTCCACCGGCGAGTCCATCGCCAGAAAACGCCCGGCCCGGATCCGCGACTGATAGACGCTGACGCCGTCCAGACGGCTGTCCGGTCTCCCAAAATAAATATATTCAAAAATACAGCGCGCCGTCTTCTCCCTCGGCAGACACATGCTGCGGTCGGACACGATGCCCTCTTTCGGGCTGATCGTCACAATCTCCCCGGGCTCAACGTCCCGGATAAACTCTGCGCCGATCGTGTCCAGCGCGCAGGTCTCGGAGGCAAGAATATAGGCGTTTTCTCTCTTCCCGATGCAGAGCGGGCGAAACCCGTATGGATCCCTCGCCCCGATCAGCTTGCGCGGCGACATGATCACCAGCGAGTAAGCGCCCACCAGCTTCTTCATCGCGTTCGCGACCGCGCCCTCGACGTCCTTCGAACGGACTCGCTCTCTGGCGATATGGTAGGCGATGACCTCCGTGTCGATCGTCGTCTGAAAGATCGCGCCTCCCATCTCCAACTCCCTGCGAAGCTGCGGCGCGTTGACCAGATTGCCATTGTGCGCGAGCGCCAGCGTGCCCTTGACATAGTTGAGCACCAGCGGCTGCGCGTTCTCACGCGTGCTCCCGCCCGCGGTCGAGTAGCGCACATGTCCGACGCCGATGTCGCCCTTCAGCGCCGCGAGGTGGTCGCCCGTGAACACCTCGTTCACAAGTCCCATGCCCTTGTGCGACAGCACCTTTTTCTTCGGCCCCTGCGTGTCGCTGACCGCGATCCCGCAGCTCTCCTGCCCGCGGTGCTGCAGCGCAAAAAGTCCATAGTAGATCGACGACGCGACGTCCTCTCCCGAGAAATCATACATGCCGAAGACGCCGCACTCCTCGCGCAGCTTATCCTCGGGCTCCATCTGTTCGTGGATCTCACAATTCATTCTCTCATCTCCTGCATGGATCCCTATGCCAGCCCGAGCCGACGGAACACCTCATTGTAAGCCTCCTCAACATTGCCGAGGTCCCTGCGGAAACGGTCCTTATCCAGCTTCTCATGCGTCGTCGCGTCCCACAGGCGGCAAGTGTCCGGCGAGGTCTCGTCCGCCAGGATGATCTGTCCGTGGTAACGGCCAAACTCGATCTTGAAATCCACAAGCTCGATATTTGCCTGCATGAAATATTTTCTCAAAACATCATTTACCTTAAACGCATACTTCGTGATCGTCTCGATCTCCTCACGCGTGGCAAGACCCAGCGCGATTGCGAAATAGTCGTTAATCAGCGGATCGCCCAGCTCGTCGTTCTTGTAGCTGAACTCAAGCGTCGGAGCCTGAAACGGCGTACCCTCCGGAACGCCCAGGCGCTTCGAAAAGCTGCCGGCCGCGATATTGCGCACGATCACCTCAAGCGGAACGATCTCCACCTTCTTCACAGCGGTTTCTCTGTCGCTGAGCTCCTCGATGAAATGGGTCGGAACGCCCTCCTTCTCAAGGATCTGAAACACATGGTTTGTCATACGATTGTTGATCACACCCTTGCCGACGATCGTGCCCTTCTTCAGGCCATTGAACGCCGTGGCGTCGTCCTTGTAATCCACAATCAATACATCCTCATTGTCCGTGCGGTAAACCTTCTTTGCCTTTCCCTCGTAGAGCAATTCCTTTTTTTCCATAACTGATCTCCTCTTTCGCCTCTGTGAATTGTTTACCTGTTTGCTTCGGCGCGCCGCGGCTGAACAATGTCCGGCTTTGTCGTGCCCGGCTTCTTGCCACATGCAAGTATATATGATTGAGCCTTAGATTGCAAGTTCAGATTTTCGTGCTTCTGCAATATTGCTCCTTCAGTTCATCCAGAACCGCATCCAGCTCCAGATCCCGCGCACGCTCCAGACGCTCCGCAAACTCAGGCTTCGCACAGAGCTTTGCGCTGTACTCCTGAATACTCTTCACGAGAACAGGATCCGCCTTCAGCTTCTCAATGCGCTTCCTGGATTCCTTCTCATCCAAAAACAGCGGGAGCGCACTGATGTATTTCCGAAGCGTCTCCTTCGTCTTCATCAACTCATACGACTCAAGGAAACACTCCGCGGCCGCCTCAAACTGAAACAGTCCGGCGTACGCGGCCCCGAGATTGTTCAGAACGGCCGCGTAGAACTGAGTCCCCAGCTTGCCCGGATTCCTGCGTCTCATGATCTCACGGTACTCCCCAATCGCACGCGCGTACATCCTTTCCCGGAACAGATAGTCGCCCCGCAGCTTCTGCTTCATGTCGTCAGACTGCACCTCGAGCTTCGCAAGCTTCTCCTGAAAATCCCGCATCTGCGCATGGGACAGGTAGCCTGCCTCGCGGAAGATCGGCAGCACGAAAAAGGCCGCCCCGCTCTGCTTCTCAAGCTGCTCGTACAGCTGCCGATACAGCCTCGTAAGGCCCAGCTCATCGCGAATCCAGTCGCACAGAGCCTCGTTGAGAATGCTCTCGTCGATCAGACAGATATTGTTGTAAAGATAGAAGCACAGCTCCTCCAGCGAACAGATGCTGGTCCGTATATTCTCTATGAAATATGGCTTTTCCGCCTGCTTGACCAGGCACAGATCGTAACTCATCGAGGATTCCTTCTTTCTCTGAAAAGCATTTCACGCTCTCAATGTCATGTATCTAAAAGTACAGCTCTCTCTTCCAGCTAAGCCCTGAAGATCGGTAAAGACCGCCAAATCCCAAATCCTCCACCTCGATATGACAGCAAGTCGCCGACGAGAACCAAACCGTCATGCGCACCCTCGTCGCTCGCTCCGGCCGGGACGGAAGCCCTGGGAAGCGCATCATATGCACAACTTTCTCTCCCTCTGCCATCGGCTGAGAGAGGACGCGAAGCTCGCGCTCTCCGTTCAGAATAAACTCACAGACATGATGCGCCTCATACCAGTTGATCCCCGCATTTACCAGCGGATAGTATGTCTCCTTGCCGCGGACGCTCATCTCCATGCCGAGATTTCGCTCGATCATGTCACGTCCGCCAAAGATGATCCCGTGTCCCTCCGTCAAGCCGACGCGCTCCATCACCGCATAGCAGGCGCCCTTGGAATACAGATTCCGCCCCTGAAACGCGTGCCGCCTGTAGCAGAGAAACTGGATGGAACGCTCCGCCCAGCTTTTGTTGAAATAATCACCCATCAGATAGCTGGCGGAGATATTTCTGCGCTCGAACACCTTTTTCAAAAGCTCAAAGAACAGCCGATCCTTTTCCTTCTGCCATTCGATGTCGCCGCGCCCGGCGCGCACCTCCTCATTCATCAGCTGTCGGGCGACAGGCGTCACCGTGGCAATCGCCGGTCTCGTACTCCGGTCGATATGGAGCACATATCCGACAATCGCCTCATCCTCGTACGTCAGAAGCGCGACATCCTGATACCACAGCTCTTTTTTCTGATTGATCGTGTGGTAATAAAAAGAAGAAAGATAATCCTGAAGATAAATCTGCTTGCGGTCCAGCCCGTTTCGCTCGAGGGCCTCCACAATCACCGTACTCCACCAATCGTCAAGCTCCCGCACCGTCACCATTACCTGCAGCTTCGTATCCTTCGTCAGAAGCTTCAGCTTCGACAGACACAGTTGAAAATAAACTGCCAGAAACTCCTGCGGCACATAGCTTCGCCCGCAGCAAAGGACAGTCTCCTTCCTCTCGATTCTGTTGTACAGATCCGTAACGCCACTCTGCTGCTGTGCGGTCTCCTTTGCCCCGTCCTTGCCGTCCCAAAGTTGCCATCTGCCGCGGCTGTCCTGCCGCATGCCCATCGGCAGAAGAGCGTGCTCCGCGTCCGCCGATGCGCCAAGTGTCATCGGCTCCTTGACCGATTGATGATAGTATGTGATCTGAGCATACTGCTCATTCAGCTCGATTCCCAATACCAATTCATTTGTCGCCTGTGTCATAGCTCCACCTTATTCCCTGCTTTTTCCATCCGAAAATGCTTCCCGCCCGCATCGTCCGCGGAATCCGCCTCCGCGCCTTCCCGGAATCCCTGCTTTCCGTGCCATATTCCGTCCCGGATCAGAACAGTCCTTTACATCAGTGTAAAAATCTCATCAGCGAGATACTCCATGGTCAGGCAGGCCTCCAGCTCCTTTCGTGCCTTCTCCTCTCCCTCGCTTCGCGCCCGCGCGATCTGATTCAGCGATTCGTACTTCGAAGTCCGTCCGGATGTCCCCGCAGGCGCCCGCAGCACCCAAAGGTCCGTCTTCTTTCGCTCACCGCCTGATTCCTCCTCGAGATAACACTCCAGCTCATCCCCGTCAAACAGCGTGAATTCACGGACAAAAATGCCCTCGAAATAGTCCTTCATCACTTCCTCGCGGTACTCCTTTTCCCGGCCGCGCAGGCGATAAAAAATCGTGACCCTGCTCTCAGGGTTGCAGGCGTACTCCGCAAACACTCTGCCCTCCATCTGGTACGGCCGCAGCAGCTCCTCGTCGAAACGTCGCCAAAACGCAAAGCGCATCCCCTTCGCACCAAACTCCTCCAGCAATTCCTCTGTGATCTCCCTCTGTTCCGGCTTCAGCTCCAGGCTTCTCGCGTAGTACTGCAAAAGCGCCAGACGGCATACCTGCTCCTGTTCATCCGGCCTGTTCTTTCGCTTCAAATACAGATATTCACGCTCAATGTAGGCAAACACAGGCTCCGCCACAGGAATGTCCTTTACAAAATACTCGTAGGCCTTGAGATTCACATAGGCCCTGCAAAGCTTCTTGCGCCCCATCTTCTTCCAGTAGGACTCAAACACGGCCTCCGACCCTTGCGTCTCGCTCCTCGTGAACAGGATCATCGTTATGATCTTCTCTTCCAAAAGCATCGTATCCAGATCAAATCGAACTGCTGCCTGCCAGATCTGCTTCATATCATGCACCGGCCCCTCATAATAGAGAAGCAGGTACCGCAGCAGCTTGTCATCATACTTGCCGCGGTCAAAGCAGTATTGGCACAGGGACACCAGCATGGAATTCTCCTCAAACTCCAGCTCCAGCACCATACGGCTGCAGATGCGCACGAGCTGAAGCAACGCAATCCCCTCTGTCCCATAGGCATCCAGAAGCGCAAATGCGTCCGCGCATTTTCCCTCCTCCGCCAGCAGCGTGATCAAAGCCGCCTTGTCCACCTTCACATAGTCAAGATATGGAATGTGCTCCAAAAACTCCGGCAGGGAATCGCTCCGAATATGGTTTGCATAATAATCAAGCACGCGTTTTCGCAGGATATTGCGGAAAGCATCGGAGAACGCTTCCATCTCACATGCCGCTGCAAAATAAGAAAGCGTATTCTTCTGAATCGGCCCACCCTCCATGCATCTGATGCAGACATGCAAAAGCAGACCCGGGAAATTCGGTATCGCCTGCACACACCACGCAAGCATTTCCTCGTCCTCAAAGATCCTCCGGACACTGCAAAGCCCGGACGGCAGATATCTTCGCCCCTGCGCATCTTCCAGCACGACTGCGCTGTCCGGATCGTAGATCTGGACGTAGGCCCGCCCTCCCACAAAGAGCGCCGCCTGCTCCCTCCTGAGACGCGCAGAGTGGATGACTACCTGCCGAATGTTCGGCAGATCACAGCTAAGCTCAAAAGTAAACAAAATCTTCGCCAGCTTCTCCGCCGAAGAGCCGGTCAGGGATTTCTTCCTCAAAAACGTCCGGTAAAGCACCGCGAGATCATCAGAAATCCGCGCCGACTCAAGCTGATCTGCCGTGAATTTCTCCATCGAGGCCCGATAGCTGTGATAAGTCTGCGGATCGCGCTCCCGATTCTCCACAATCCTTCGATAGATCGCGGCTCTCCTGCGATAGTCCAGAGAGGTATCGTAGGCAAAATACATCCGGATCACCTGCGGCATAGAATCCATGTCGAGGCTGTCCATCGTCTCCATATAATATTCATAGAGGCCTGTGATGCGCAGTCCGCTCTCGACGCCCTTCGCGTACCAGGGGAAGAAACAGCTGTCCTTCTTGTCTCCCTTCATCAGCAGCAGACAGACCGCCTTCACCAGATCCTCAGACGGATAGAGCTGATAACCGCTCGTCAACACCTCAAAAAGTCTCTGATCAAACGAAGGGTAATGCGCTGCCAGATTCGCCGTCTGCCGCACGACCTCTGCGGTCAGAATATTCTCCTCCCTCGCAAAGCGCAGAAGCTGCAGCTCAAAATCCTCCAGCCGGTGCATCAGAAACGGGTCATTTCTCAGAATCTGATACGCCTCGAGATACAGAATCCGGCTGCGGCAGCCGTATCGAAATTGCTCTGCGATGGCCTCGTATTTCGCACTGTCATGATTCAGATAATTCTCCTGCAGATACAGAAGGATCCAGAGCAGCCTCCAGTTCGTCTTATCCCGCGAAAACAGGCGGACGACCTCTTCCTCCACACGGTCAACGTACGACGCCTCCTGATAAAAGAACGTCGTCAGATACAGATAAAATCCGTAGCGCTCCGGAGAATCCACGCGCCGTACTCTATCGTCCAGGCTCTCCAGAAGCTTCAACGCCTTCTGCTTCTTTCCATCTGCAAAGCACAGCTGCACCAGAAACAGGTCTGCATACAAATCCCGGCCCCCGGATCTTTTATAGCTGCCAATCACGCTCGTCGAGCGCTCCACCCAGGTGGCGAGATCGATCTTCTTCAGGCGGAAACGCACATACAAAGCCTCCAGCTCTTTTCTCATGATCTTGCAGGTATGATATCCGTGCCCGGCCCCAGCCCGCTCTGCCCTGCGCGCTGTCACCTCGACCCCAACAGACTGACAACCCGCCGTCAACGTAAGTCTCGCGTAGTTATTCCCTGCGTGCATCAGGTTCGTGTCCAGCACAACATTCAGCTCGTATACACTGCCGGCGAAGTCCTCCGTCGTAAAAGTCTTCTTCTCAATGCGCAGAAAGCGCGCGTCCGAGCTCGCAGTAATCTCCTGGTACCCCCAGGTATTCTTCATAATCCGGATCGTCTGCCCCACGGGAGAGGAAAGCTCGTCCCAGCGATAGGAAGCCTGCTCCGCAGAAATCACAACCGGCTGCTTCGCACCTGTCCCGACCAAGAACTCCTCGATCTGCTCATAACCGCTCCCCTGCGCATGCAGGCTGCCATAGAGCGCGGCAAACTGAGGCTCTCTCCTGGTCAACCTCTGCTCGAATCCATCTGCGGCAAAGATACGGCTTGCCTTCTGGTAACTCTCCCGCGCGACCGCGGCAAGCTCTGCGGCACTGTCAACCCGCGCCGTCTCCTCGCTCTGCGGGCTTGGCGCTATCGCGATCTCATATGGCAGGACATACTCCCCGAGCTCGCTGCAGACCGTGACGCTTCCCTGTTCCTGTGTCCCTTCTTCAAAACCACTGCAGTCGATCTGGAAGCGAATCTCATTCTCCAGTCCCTGAAACTCCGCCGGCTCACAGATCATGCGCGGACTGGATGTGTAGAGAAAACCCTTCACTTTGCGGTGATCCGCCGCAAAAATGCGAAAGCTCCCGCGCGCCGCAGCTCCAGGAGTGGCCTGAATCACAAGCTTTGCCGGCTCAATCACAAGCTTTGCCGACTCATATTCAAATATTCCGTTTAGTAATTGTTCAATCCGTCTCTTCAATCTCATCACCTGTCCTGAAAATGCCATTTCAAGTATATCACCTTCGAGCCATTCTCCGCAAGCATTCTACAGAGATTCAAAAAAACTTAAGAAAAAAGAGAAGCTTATAAAAGATATGCAGACCAATATAAAAAGGCAAGGATCTCTCTGGACGGATGCAGTTATCATCCCTCCTCGGAAAGCCTTGCCTTGTCATATTTCCTGGCCGAAATCATCTCTGTGCATCTGACCAGCTTTCTCATTCCAGAATTTTCTTCAGCTCGTTCATGAAGGTATTGACATCCTTGAACTCACGGTACACCGAAGCAAAGCGCACGTACGCAACGGCCTCCAGATCCTTCAGCTTGTCCATCACGATCTCGCCGATCACCTTGCTCTCGACCTCTTTTTCCTCGAGATTGAAGATCTCCATCTCCGCGGCGTCAATCATCTCCTTGATCTTCTGGATCGGAATCGGCCGCTTGTAGCAGGCCCGCATCACTCCAGCCTCGATCTTCCTGCGATCATACTGCTCCCTGGTCTGATCCTTCTTGATCACGACAAGGGGGATCGTATCCACCTTCTCATACGTCGTAAAGCGCTTCCCGCAAGCGTCGCACATGCGCCTTCTCCTGATAGAGCTGTTCTCATCCGCCGGTCTCGAATCAACGACACGCGTATTTTCCTGGTTACAAAACGGACACTTCATTCTACTTTCCTCCCCGGCATCCACTGGCCAAATCCGCCTTCAGGGCAGTGATCTAAGGTCTGCCCATATACCTGATATCCGGATTCAAAATCCGCTCTTAAGTATAAAGGATGTCGGAATCACTGTCAATCACGAATCATGCATTTCCGTGTCGCCCTTCGGGAGCACAGCCGCTGTCTGTGCCGAACAACGCACTCTCGTCATATAATAGAGCAGCCGTCTTTTGTTGGGAGAATAAATGGCCATGCGATTCTTTGACCTGAAGCAAAAAGAAGTGATCAATATCTGCACCTGCCGCTCACTCGGCTGTGTCAGCGACCTCGATATCGACTGTAACACCGGTTGCATTCTTTCTCTGATCATCCCCGGCCCTGGAAAATTCTGCTGGTTTCTCGGGCGCGAATACGAATATGTCATTCCCTGGAAATGCATCGTCCAGATCGGCGCCGACATTATTCTGGTAGATGTCCGCGAGGAGGATGTGCGCAAAAAATGCAGCTGAGAAATACGGCCGCGGCGCTGTTACGCCCGCAGGTAATTCCGCATGTTTTTGAGCGCGCTCTTTTCAAGCCTGCTCACCTGCGCCTGCGAGATCCCGATCTCCGACGCGACCTCCATCTGTGTCTTTCCCTCATAGAAGCGGAGCTCAATGATATGCTTTTCCCTGTCTTCCAACCGCTTCATCGCCTCCTTGAGCGAAATGACTTCGACCCAATTCTCCTCCTTGTTCTTCTTGTCGCTGATCTGATCCATGACATACAGCGCGTCCCCGCCCTCTGTGTACACCGGATCGTACAGGCTGACCGGGCTTTGGATCGCATCCATCGCGTAGACGATCTCCTCCTTCGGCACGCCGATTTCCTCCGCAATCTCGTTGATCGTCGGCTCCTTCAGGTGCTTTTTCGTGTAGCTTTCCTTCGCGTAGATCGCCTTGTAGGCCGTATCCCGCAGCGACCTGCTGACACGGATCGCGTTGTTGTCCCTCAGATAGCGCCGGATCTCTCCGATGATCATCGGCACCGCATAGGTACTGAATTTGACATCGAGCTCCGTATTGAAATTGTCAATCGCCTTCATCAGCCCGATGCAGCCGATCTGGAACAGGTCGTCTACATTTTCATTGCTGCTCGAAAAGCGCTTGATCACACTCAGGACCAGCCGCAGATTCCCCTTGATGTACAGCTCCCGCGCGTTCTCATCGCCCGCCTTGATGCGTTCGAACAGGAATTTTTTCTCCTCGCCTGTAAGGGTCGGAAGCTTCGCGGTGTTAACGCCGCATATCTCTACCTTGTTCAGTGCCATGTGATCATCCTCCTGAAAGTATCTTCTGGTAAAATGATTCACATTTTGCAAGGCGGCTATTCGTCCGCGGCTCAATTTTTATAAAGTTTTAGACCTTGACAGATTGAGGGATCGGCGCTATACCTCCGCATCCATAATCCTGTAAATCTCCTCCATATCCAGATGCTCTCTCAGGCCGGCGGCCAGCAGATCATACTGTGTTTCCTTAAATGCCGCGAAGTCGACCGGCTTTCCGATCTGCTCCGCGACGCCCTTTGCCTGCGCCAGGGCGTGTACGATCCCGGAAGCGAGCTCTTCGCTGTCGAAGATCCCGTGTACATAAGAGCCGTACACGTTCGGTCCATGCGCTCCTTCCTGTCTGCGCTCCCCGGAAATCACATCGACGAGCTCGGTCAGAGGCTGCGCCTTCTCGCCCAGAAACGTTCGTCCCATGTGGATCTCATATCCGGCGATCCGCGCGCCGCCAAGCGACTTAAGGATTCCTCCGGGCGCCAGGATCCGCCCTTCCACGCGCGTCCGTGCCTTCCCGGTCTCAAACACCGTCTCCGTGTCCAGAAGCTCCATCCCGCGCACCGTTCCGCCCTCCTCGACTCCGTCCGGGTCGGATATTCTCCTGCCAAGCATCTGATATCCTCCGCAGACGCCGAAGATCGTGCTCCCGGCTCTGTGCGCCTTCAGAACCGCCGCCTCCAGACCATTCTGGCGCATCCACAGCAGATCGTACATCGTATTTTTCGTCCCCGGAAGGAGAATCAGATCCGGGCTTCCCAGCTGACCTGCCGTCGACACGTAGCGCAGCGACACGCCCTCGATTCCTTCAAATCGGTTGAAATCGGTAAAGTTTGAGATGCGCGGAAAACGGATCACCGCAATATCGACCAGTTCCGCTTTCTGCGATCCCTCCAGACGCTCGCTCAGACTGTCCTCATCCTCGAGGCTGACCGAAAGATACGGCGTCACTCCGACCACCGGAAGCCCTGTCAGGCGTTCCAGCATCTCCACGCCCGGATCAAGGATCGTCCTGTCACCCCGGAATTTGTTGATGATCAGCCCTTTGATCCGTCGTCGCTCTTCCTCCTCCAGAAGAGCGACCGTGCCGTAGAGCTGCGCGAACACTCCGCCCCGGTCGATATCCCCGACCAGCAGCACCAGCGCTTCCGCCAGCTTCGCCATTCCCATGTTCACGATATCATCCTGCTTCAGATTGATCTCCGCCGGGCTTCCGGCCCCCTCGATCACAATGATATCATACGCCTCGTCCAGCCGGCCAAACGCCTCCATGATCCCGGGGATCAGAGATTTCTTGATCTTGAAGTAGTCCCGCGCGCTCATCGTCCCGATCACTTCCCCGTTCACGATCACCTGAGAGCCGACGTCGTTCGTAGGCTTGAGCAGGATCGGATTCATCGCGACGACGGGTTCTACGCCCGCAGCCTCCGCCTGCATGACCTGCGCCCTGCCCATCTCCAGCCCCTCCCTCGTGATGAAGGAATTGAGCGCCATATTTTGTGATTTAAAGGGAGCGACACGGTATCCGTCCTGCCGGAAGATCCGGCACAACCCGGCCGCGATCACGCTCTTCCCGACATTTGACATTGTCCCCTGGATCATGATTTTTCTCGCCATTTTAATCTCCATTCCGCCGGCTTGTTCCTGCGTGTGATTCCCTCCCGGAAAGTTTTTTCCGGAATGTCCTTATCTGGAAAGCTTTTTCCTGAAATCTCACAATTCACTGTCAGACACCAGAATCCCTGCCTTTCTGGCCTCCTGCCGCAGCTCCTCATTGCGCCGATTCATCGCCCCGAAGGTCTGCAGCGGACAGAGCACCCGGCGGCACTGCCTCATTTTTGACAGGGCCAGCGCGTACGCCTCCTCGCCGACAGGCTCAAAGGCCCGCTCTTTGACGACCTCGGCCGCCAGATCACAGGCGGCAAGGCAGTCGATGTCGTTTTCCTGTAAGACCCCGGTAGCGAAGGGAATCCCCTCCCGCTGAAGTCTCCGGTACACCGGGATCCCGCTCCCGCCTCCGGCGATCACGAACACCTCCGGCGCCCCCTTCGTGGGCGGCAGCTCCACGCAGCCGAACGCCGCGTTGTAGGAGCCTGCCTCCATATCGTACAGACCGCAGATATAATCCGAGGTGAATATCTCCTCCGGTGTGCCGTGGCGCTCGATGTATTCGCCCTTCACACAAAGCAGTTGATCGGAGATTTTCTGCGCCAGATCCAGCTCATGCAAGGACATAATCACCGCCACATGCCTTTCCCTCACCATATGTTTCAGAATCTCCAGAAATTCCAGCTTGTGCCTGACGTCCAGGAAGGATGTCGGCTCGTCCAGCACGATCAGCTCCGGCTCCTGGCAAATCGCCCGCGCCAGCAGGATCCTCTGCCGCTGCCCGTCGCTGACCGCGTTGAAATCGCGCTGCGAAAGACCGGCAGCGTGTACCGTCTGAAGCGCCGCACGCACCTTCGCACGATCCTCCGCGCCCAGAAGTCCAAGATTGCCGGTGTAGGGATACCGCCCGGTCGCGACCACGTCCTCGCAGGTCATCAGTTCCGGACGGATGCGCTCCGTCAGCACCACTGCCAGCCGCCTTGCGATCTCCCGGCCCGTCATCTGCTGCATCTGCTGCCCGTCCAGATACACGCAACCCCCGAGCAGCTTCAGCTGTCTCGTGATGCTCTTGAGGATCGTCGACTTTCCCGCCCCGTTCGGCCCGATCAGCGTGAGGATCTCGCCGCGCTCCAGCTCGATGCGGATGTCCCGGATCAAGGGTCTCCCGTCGTAGCCGACCGTCATCTCCTCCGTATAAAAGAAGAACTTCTTTGCCATACTATCTCCTCACACTCCTCCTGATCCATAAAACTTTCGGCGAAAAAAAATTATTTTTTCTGCTAAGCTGCCTTCCGCCGCCGTATCATAATGAAAATCACCACCGGCGCACCGAAGATTGCCGTCACCGAGCTGATGCTCAGCTCCGTCGGCGCGAAAACCGTGCGCGCGATCAGATCGCAGAACAGGCAGAACACGGCGCCGCCCAGAAAGCAGGCCGGGACGACCAGGATCGGCTTCGAGGTCTTCCAGATATTTTTGACGAGATGCGGCACCGCGATCCCGACGAAGGAAACCGGCCCCGCGAAGGCCGTCACACAGGCCGAGAGAATGCTGGAGAGCAGGATCAGGCAGACGCGGAACACGCGGACGTTCACGCCCAGATTCCTCGCGTAATCCTCGCCCAGCTGATACGCCCCGATCGGCTTGGAGAGAAGGAAGGTCAGAAGCACCGCCAGAAACACAATCGCCGCCATCACGGCGACGTTGTTCCAGGTAGTGCCGGAAAAGCTGCCCAGCGACCAGTTGTGCAGGTTGACAATATTCGAATCGTCGGCGAACGTCACGACAAAATCGGTCACTGCCGAACAAATATAGCTGATCATGACGCCGCAGATCACGAGCATCGACATCTGCCGCACCTTGCGCGACACGGCAAGCACGAAACCCATCGAGATCATCGAGCCGAAGAAAGCCGCGAGCACCATCACCGTCGAGCTCGCCGTGATCCCGCGCCCCAGCAGGAAGATCATCGACAGCGCCACCACGAGCTTCGCGCCGGAAGAGATCCCGAGCACGAAAGGCCCCGCGATCGGATTGTGAAAGAAGGTCTGCAGCAAAAATCCGGACACCGAAAGCGCGCCTCCCAGAATCACCGCCGCGAGAATACGCGGGAGGCGGATCTGCCAGATAATGTTGACGGACGTCTCGTCTCCTCCGCGGCCGGTCAGAATCTCGAAGATCTCCCGTACCGTAAGATCCACGCTGCCGGAATTCACGTTCCAGACGAACAGAACCGCCAGCAACGCGGACAGGATGACAAAGGAAACCCCGTAGCGCAGGGTTCGCCGTCTGCTCCCGTCCTTTTCCGGAAATTGCCCTGGTTTTTGCTGCGTCTGGGGCTCTTGTTGTGCCGGTACTTGCTGCGCCATCTCGCTTCCCTCCTGCTTCCCTTCTGTACTCAGATCCTGAAAGGCTTCTTCCCGGCTTTCAATCATAATCCGTCACATTCAGCCGGAATCCGTCCCGTTCCTCATCCTCCGTGCTCTGAATCCAAAAGCAATCCATCTGCTCTCTTACTCCAGCGGATACAGATACGTCATATTCTCCGGCTCTCCCCCGTTGAGGACCGCATGAATGTCCACGATCATGTCCGCCAATCCGGTCGTCTTCTGGAACAGGTTCTGTGTGGTACACCACACATTGCCCTCCTTCACCGCCCGGAAATCTTCAAGCAGCGCGCTCTTCTCAAGCAGCCCGTCCAGATTTTCGATCTGCCCGTCGATCGTGCTGTTGTAGATCAGCACATCCGCGTCCTTCGCTCCGGCGTAGAAATCCTCCATCTGCATGTTGACCGTGGAGAGCGCGTTCTCCTCGTCCCCGAGATCCGAAAAGACATATTCGCCACCGGCGAGCTCGATCATCTTCGCCACGTAATCGTTGGCCTTGCGCACGTTCACGTAGCCGTTGGAGCTGATATAGAAAAAGGCTGCCGTCTTTCCGGTCTTCTCTCCGTCCAGCACGCCGGCAAGCTTCTCTGTCTGCTCCGCGAACAGCTGCTTAGCCAGTTCTTCCTTCCCGAGCAGCACCGCGTAGAGCTTCATCCACTCCGCGCGGCCGAGCGGGTGAGGCTCATAGCTGGAGCGCTCCACCAGCACCGGAATATCAAAACCTTCGAGCATCTCCTGCACCTCCGGCGTGTGGTAGATCATCGTCGACTCGATCGCCAGATCGCAGCCCTCCGACACGATCAGTTCATAGTCCGGAGCGCTGTACTTGCCTGCGTACAGCAGCTCGCCGCCCTCCATCGCAGCCTTTGCCTCCGGGATATACCAGCCGTCCTCCTGCGTCCCGGACAGACGCAGGCTGCCGATCCCGTCAAGCGCCGCGAAATAGTCCATCGCCGAGGTCGCAACCAGATAGATACGATCCAGCGGCTTTTGCAATACTGTGATGTCCGCATCCAGCCCTTCCGGCACATTCGCTCCCTCCGGCACGACCAGATAGCGGCCGCCGTCCTCGATCGTGATCAGGGCATAACCACCTTCATAGTAGTCCACTGAAAAGCGCTCGGCGTAGAGCAGCTCCATACTGTGATCGTAGGACAGCCCCGCAAGCTCCCGGGCGCCCTGCGCCGAGACGCCGACGTATGGAAGAAGGGTCATCAAGGCCAGAGTGAACAGACCAGCCATAAACTGCACACATTCCTTTATACCGCTCCTCTTTTGCGTATGTATCATCGTTTTCTCATACATTCTCCGTGTACCCCTGTCTGTTGTTTCTTTTACAGTTACACGCTCACTCCTCCTCGATCGTCGCCGAGTCAAGGTACAGATGATAGTCGATCTCATGCGGCGTGCTCATCGCAATCGTGTCCGCCGTGATCGCCATCTGGTAGTCGAAGCCTTTCACGGGAAGCAGAAATGTGGAATCACCCTCCTCGTTCACCGGCTCGAACTTCTCCTCGCCCAGCAGGACGTAATCATAGTACGGGCTTGAGAAGATGATCTCCGCGGTCGCCTCGCCGTTCTCCACGGTCAGCTTTGCCGGGGACGCCACCGTCGTCTTGCCCGAACCGCCCTCGAGCGTCGCCTCGATCAGATACGTCCCGTCCGCCAGGGCAAGCTCCTCGACCGTCGTCATCTCCTGCTCCCTGCGCGCGCCCTCCGGAAGAGAGGAAGCCAGGAACACAAGCGTCCGGTCGTACCACTGCTCCTTGCGCTTGCTGAACGCCGCGCAGTCGATCCCCGCGTCCAAGGCCTCCACCGGCACCTCATAGGTATGCTGTCCGTCCTCATTCTCCACGAAAGGAATGTAGTCTTCCTCCTCCGCCTTCACGGCTTCCTCTCCCGTGCCCATGAAGAGATAGAGATAGCCGGTTCCGTTCATCGTCATCACCGCACTCATCTCGCCGTCCGCCACGGTGAGCTCGCACTTGTCGATCTTGAACATCGAGGAGCTGCACGCCACCTCGATCTCGTACACGCCGTCGTTCAGCTCGTCGGCCGTGATCGGCACCATCCAGTCCTCCACGACCTCCTCCGGCGTCACCATCTCCGCCGCCGTGGCGACGCCCGTCTCCGACGACTGCTCCGTTTCATGTTCGCCCGCCTGGACCGTCTCCTTCACCTGTCTGGCCTTTTCCGTCTCGTCCTCGGCCAGCGCTCCCCGGCTCATACTTCCGATCAATGTCAGAGCGACCGCTGCCGCCGCTAATTTCTGTAATTTCCTCATGTTCTGATTCTCCCTGTTCTGTTATTTATCCTGATCCATCCTGATCCACCCTGTTCCATTGTCTGTCGCATCTGCTTTCTGCGCCATGTTTCATGCATGAATTCCGTCTGCTTTGCGCCCTCTCCGGCATAAAATACAAATCCTTCCGTATCGTTGAAATCCATTCATCCACATGGGAAGCCCGGCCTGCCGCAAAAACGGCCGCCGGGCTTTACAGCCTCCGCCTCACAGGCGAAAGCCGGTATTCTGATTACTCAGCAAGCGAGTCGATCGCAGCCTGCGCGTGCGCCACGTACAGATCCTGGATCGGCTCCATGGAGCCGAGACCTGTCAGCAGGCACTCTACCTCATATCCGGCGTCCTCAAACGTCTTCTTCCAGGCGCCTTCCTCGTCGCCGGCCATATCGTTGTTCGCGTGGTCGCCGGCCACTACCATGAGCGGCTCAAGCACGACCTTCTTGTATTCCTTCTCGCCGACCGCGGCCACAACGTCGTCCAGAGATGGCGTCGCCTCTACCGTGCCGACAAAGTAATTCTCATGACCACCGGCCGTCAACACATCCTGCATCTTTGCGTAGACCTGATTGGATTCCGCCTCGGTGCCATGACCCATGAACACGATCGCGGTCTCGCCGTCGTCGTACTCCGCCGTCGCCGCAACGATTGCCTCGGCTACAGCCTCAAAGTCCTCGTCGCTGGTTAAAAGCGGCTCGCCAAGCACGATCTGATCGAACGAATCCGCGTACTCCGCGAGCTCATTAGACAGATCCGTGTACTCATAGCCGTTCATCAGATGCGTCGGCTGCACGACAAGGGTCTTCACCCCGTTGGCCACGGCGCGATCCAGAGCCTCGCCGACGTCGTCGATCTTCACATTGTCGCGTGTGAGCACATGGTCGATGATGATGTTGCTCGTGAAGCCTCTTCTCACGCTGAAATCCGGGAACGCTTCTTCCATCGCCGCCTCGATCGCGCCGATCGTCGCCTGACGGTTGTCGTTGAAGCTGGTACCGAAGCTGATCACCAGCAGCTCCTTCTCGCCGATGTCGTCCTGATTCCTCACGTTCTCGTTGGAAGCGTCGCCCGTGTAGACTTCTGTCTCCAGCTCCGTCTCCGCTGCGGTAAGCTCGGTCTCCTCCGCCTGCACAGCCGCCGCGCTCATCGCCAGCATCGCCGCGCACACACCGCAGGTCATCAGTTTCATTGCCTTGTTTTTCATGTTCCTCTCCTCCTTGTTTTGTGTGCATCGCACAAATTTCACAGCCTGCCATACAGACTGTGATGCACAGCGCGCCGTTGCTTCAAGGCTTGGTTTTTCAAGGCGCGTGTGTCCTCGCAGGTACAGGAACATGACAGCACAGGCAGATATTTCCGCCGGAGATACAATCATGAGAATAGAAAACATGAGAATACCAGGAAAATAATAACACCCGAGCTTTCGCCATATCCATGCATGACAAAATCCGGGCGCATTCCTGCCTATGACATTTCACAGAATTTCACAAGATAACTTCTTCGGTACAACCAATTACTCGTGATCTGGAATGCAAATTCCCGTACCAGCAACAGGCAGGTTTCCTGACTTACAGATCATCACGCATGGCCGCCTTCCCAGTTTCCCAGTGGCATCTGGCCTGCATTCCCTGCTTACAGTGACGAGATCGTACAGGATTTGCACCTGTTTCCCTTTTAACGAACGCCGTGGCGTCCGCACCTGTCGCCTAATAGTAACACCTTTTTCTCAAAGATACAATACTATTTTTTTGAAATCATATACAGCAGCGCGTTGCAGATACAGGCCGCGATGTTGCTCCCGCCCTTTCTGCCGCGAGCCACAATGAATGGAACGTCCGTCTGCATGATCAGCTCCTTCGACTGCACCACGTTGACAAAGCCCACCGGCACGCCGATGATCAGGGCCGGCCTTATCTTCCCCTCGGCGATCAGCTCATAGAGCCTCACCAGCGCGGTCGGCGCGTTGCCGATCGCAAAGATTATCGGTTTCCCGAACGTTACGACTTTGTCCGCATCGTTCTTCACAGTCATTCCCCTGTGCGTCCCGTCCGTCGTGTTCACATCAATCGCCGAGCGCACTGTACCATACTGTTCCGCGGCTTTATCCATGCTCGCCACCGCGCGCGTCGTCCCGTTTATCCGGGCAGCATCCGCCACATCCTCATCCGACATGAAGCAGAAGACCTCCCCTCCGTACTTCGCCAGGGTTTTCTTGCTGATCCCGGCCTTCGCCATCTGCGTGTCCGTGATGATGTCGCAGCCCGCGCGGATCGCCTCCAGCCCGGCCTCCACCGCGTCCGGTGAAAAACAGAGATTGTCCGCGTAGTCGAAATCCGCGCTGGTGTGAATGCAGCGCTTGACGATCGGCTCTGTCCCCGGCTGCAGCTTTTTGTCGCCCAGCTCCTGCGTGATGATCTCAAAGCTGCGCCGCTCGATCTCCATCGGCTTCACCTTTTCCAGTTCGATCTTCATATCCATACCTCTCATGTCTTTTACGTAAACCTCTTGCCAAAAATGCTTTTCACGCAGATTTTCTGTCTCTGCCGCTCTTTTCTACATCCGATCTTTTCTGTTTCCGCACCCTTTTCTGTACCCGTTCCTGTCTCTTTACCGTGGCTGCGCGCTTTTACCAGGTTCCTGCTTCCTCTGCGCGCATTTCCTCAGAAACCGCGCCGCGATCTCAGGATTCGAATAATAATACAGATGCGGAAATCCGGCGATGCAGGAGAAGCTTCCCTGTATGCAGTCCCAGCCGTCCGCCCGAAGCGGTTTCTGCGCGTGGAATGCGTCTCCGCACGCTGTACTGTCAAAATAGTGGAACTCGTGCGCCCGAATCTCACCGATATCTGTTCCAAGCATCTGCTCGTTCTTCGGCTGCAGCGCGATATAACCGAAACGGCTCAGTTTTTTCGTGTAAAAGCTCCTGCCCGGAAGCGCGCCGACCATCGCGTGGCCGACGCCCTCCATGTCCTCCAGCTCCTCCTGAAGATACATGAATCCTCCGCATTCCGCCATGCAGGGCAGTCCGTCGTCCAGCGCCCGCCGTATGCTCTCTCTCATGGAGCGGTTTTCACTGAGCCGTTCCGCGTAAAGCTCCGGGTATCCTCCGCAGAGCAGCAGACCGTCCGAGCGCGGCAGCTCTCTGTCGTGAAGTGGGGAAAAGAATTTCAGCTCCGCCCCGAGCTCGCGCAAAAGCTCCAGATTCTCCTCATACAGGAAGCAAAACGCCTCGTCCCGCGCTACGGCGATCACGGGAAAAAGCCCCGAATCCATATCCGAGAACTGTCCTGAACCGAGCCCAGAACCGGTCAAGTGTCCGTCCTTAACGTCAGGCGCCGTCCGCGCCAATGCAAGCAGACCGCCGATATCCAACGTTTGCTCAAGCATCTGCCCCAGCCTCCCAAGCTTGTCCCGCAGACCCTCCACCTCGTCCGGCG
This sequence comes from uncultured Lachnospiraceae bacterium, assembly GCA_947627365.1. Classification (GTDB taxonomy): domain Bacteria; phylum Bacillota; class Clostridia; order Lachnospirales; family Lachnospiraceae; genus Choladousia. Next base: position 47,478 of record CANQVT010000010.1, read on the forward strand.
TCACCAGACCGAGATGGCGGCTTTCGATCTGCAGCTCAGGCACCGGGGGTACATAGCCGTAAGACTTCACGCCCAGCTCCGCCTCCAGAAGCTTCTTCATCTCCGGATACCGGCGCCCCGAAAACTGATTCAAGATCACGCCCCGGATGCGGCTGTCCCTTCGAAACTCCAGAAAGCCTTTGACGTACGCAAGCAGAGAAAGTCCCATGCCGCGGCAGTTCACGATCAGGATCACCGGCGTGTCCGTGACGCGCCCCACATCATAGCTGCTCGCCTGCACAGAGCTTCCGCCAAGGCCGTCATAGTAGCCCATCACGCCCTCGATCACGGAGATATCCGCCTCCGCGGCGCCCCGGACGAGCAGATAGCGCGTCGTCTCCCCGTCCGTAAAAAATGTGTCCAAGTTCCGGGCTCTTGTGCCGATCACGCGCGCGTGGAACATCGGATCGATGTAGTCCGGCCCGCACTTGAATGAGGTGACGCGCAGCCCGCGGTCGCGCAATGCCTGCAAAAGCCCGCAGGTGATCAGTGTTTTTCCGCTGCCGCTCGCGCCCGCCGCCAGCAGGATCCTCGGACAGCAGTTCACCGTCTTCTCTCGGTTTGCCGCACATTTCCCGTCTGTCATCTCTTTTGCTCCTTCGCGTCTGTCTTCTGTGCTTCTTCGAACTCCGCCTTGCCCTCCACGGCCTCCCCGCTCCCGGCAAAGGAGATGATATACACCGGGTTCTGCCCCATCATCATATGCAACTGCCCGGCCTTCCTTGCCTTTCCCACGCTCACGACGGCGATGTCCTCCTGCCGCACAGGCAGCTCGCGCAGACATTGGAGCGCCTCCGCGACCGTCTCCAACGTGATCGCGTTGAGCACCACGCGCACGCGGGGATTCTTCTTCAGCAATAGCTCCAGGATCTCTCTCAGATTTCCCGAGGAGCCGCCGACAAACGCATGCGTCGGCGCAGGCAGGCCTTCGAGCGCCTGCGGCGCGATCCCCTCGACCACCTCGAGATTTGCCGTACCGAATCTGCGGCTGTTCTGCCGGATCAGCTCTGCCGCCTCCGGCTTCTTCTCGACGGCAAAGACCTTTCCCTCCCACGCCTGCAGCGCCGCCTCCACGGACACCGAGCCTGTTCCGGCCCCGATATCATACACGACGCTGTCCTCCTCCAGCTGCAGCTTCGAGAGGGAAATGCTGCGGATCTCGCTCTTGGTCATCGGCACCTGGCTTCGCAGAAACGCTTCGTCCGCAACGCCGTGCGTCACCACCTTCTCCGCCTCCGGATTCTCGATCAGCACAGCCGCAAGGTCGCCGGTTTCCTCCTGCAAAAGCTGCTCCGGACTTCCCGACAGGATGCGCTCGTCCTCATAGGAGAGCCTGCATCCGACGTGCAGCAGCACCTGTCCCAGCCCATAATCCAGAAGATCCCGGCACATCTGCCAGAAGCTCTCCTGCTTCCCGACCAGCGAAAACACCTTCCTGTGTGTGCGCACCGCCCCGACGAGATTCTGCGACCGTCCGTGGATGCTGGCCAGAAAAGCATCCTCCCAGGAGCAGCGCAGACGCGCGCACAGATAGACGACCGAGGAAATCCCGCAGTAAACCTTCACCGGATACTCTTTCAGCTGATCCAGCAGTTTTCTCGCCCCGCTGTAAAAGCCGACGTCCCCGGAGAGCAGGATCGCAGCCCGCTCATACTCCGGATGTGTCTCCAGATACGTTCTTATCTCCTCAGGCAGGTACGCTGAAACCTTCGGCGCAGCCAGATTCCGCACGCATTCCAGCATGCGCGGCGCCCCGATCAGCACATCGGCCTCCTCGCAGGCACGCCGCGTCTCCACCGTCATATTGTCCGGATTCCCCATGCCGATCCCGATCAGGGAAACGCTCTGCTTCGGCGTGATCTGCCATTCTTCGCAGAGAATTCTTCTGATCTCAGTCGCCGAATATCCCGCCTCTTGCTGCGGGCGTCCCACAACCACAAGCTGCGCGCCTGCCCTTTTCGCCGCCCGCGCCTTCTCCGGAAAGCCTCCGGCCTTGCCGGATTCCTTCGTTACCAGATAGCGCGCGTTCACCTGTCTTAAAAGCGCGCAGTTGAGCTCCTCGTCAAACGGCCCCTGCATGCAGATCAGATTTCTGCCCTGAAATCCGAGCGCCGCAGCGGACGCCGCTGCCTCCGGCGTCGAGAGTACGCGCGCGAAGACTCGCTCCCGATAATCAGAAAGCTGCGTATATCTCTCCAGCTCCTTGCTTCCGGTGGCCGCCAGGATATTTTCCTCCGTGTGGGAAAGATATTCCACCGCCTCCTGCACGGAATCAACAAAGATGCAGGAGGCATCCCGCGCGATTTTCTTTCCGTCTCCCCGGACGCCCCCGTCCGCCTCATCTGTCGAGGCATCCTCATAGCGCACGACGTTCGCGCTCTCCTCACGCAAAAGCCGCAGATAACGGCAGCCTGCCGTCTCGCAGGCCTCGCGGATGTTTTGTGTGACAACCGCCGCATAGGGATGCGTCGCGTCCACGACATGGGTGATCCCGCTTTCCCTCATCAGGCGAGCCATCTCCTCCTGTGTCAGCCGTCCCGCATGGATCTCATGCAAAGAGGACGTCATGTCCAGAAGCTGTTCCCCGTATTCCGTCGCCACACAGATTTCACAGGCGATCCCGTTTCGGTCAAGGAATTCCGCCAGCTCACGACCTTCCGTGGTCCCCGCAAACAAAAGTAATTTACTCATCCCGGCATCCTCCCTGCGTCATTTCTTTCCCGTCTTTGCTCCGATACCCTCTCGGCGTCACCATCAGCCCGCCGAGCATGACAGTCTGTGAATTTCCGACAAAGACCGTCGTAAACATATCCACCTGCGTATCCCTCAGCTCCTTCAGTGAAAGCACGCGCACGTCTTCCCCTTCGCGCCCGATGCTGCCCGCGATCCCACAGACCGTATCCTCCGCCTTGTACCGCAGCAGCAGATCACACGCCCTGCGCAGGTAATCGGAGCGTTTCCGGCTGGACGGATTGTACAGGCAGATCACGAAATCCGCCTCCGCGGCGGCGAGCAGGCGCCGCTCAATCTTCTCCCAGTGCGTCAAGAGGTCGCTCAGGCTGATCACGGCAAAATCATGGATCAGGGGCGCGCCAAGCAGCGCTGCGCCGCTTAGGGCGGCCGTCACGCCCGGTATCACATCGACTGCAATCGACGGGTAATTCTCCCCCACCTCCAGCATCAGGCCGGACATCCCGTAGACGCCCGCGTCCCCGCTGCAGATCATCGCCACCGTCTTTCCTTTCGACGCCTCCTCAAAGGCAAGCATGCAGCGCTCCCGTTCCTTTCGCATCGGCGTCGTCAGAAATTCCTTATCCGGAAAATGCGCCTTCACCAGATCCACATAAACAGTGTAGCCCACGATCACATCGCAGGCCTTCAGGCACTGCGCCGCGCGTATCGTCATCTGTTCGTACGCGCCCGGACCGATTCCCACTACATAAATCTTACCCAAACTCCCCACTCCAATCTCTGGCGGCAAGCGCGACGGTCACACCGTCCCCCGCCATTTTCTTCTGTATCAATTTCCCACAACGTAGCGGCATAGTCTTGCCGCCGGACGCCGATCCGGCATTGCAGCCACCCTCGTCCGTCTGTATCGCATTCTGTCCCGTCCTTCTTTGTCCTCTTCTTTGCCCTCCGCCCGCGAGCACGGCGCTGCGCTCACAGACATTGGAGACGCCCGTGACAGCTTCCACAAAGGCCGAGTACGAAAATTCGCCCGGTGCCTCCATAAGCTCCTGCGCCGAGTACGTGACAAATTCAATTCCATATTTATCTGCAAAGCTAAGAAGACCCGGCTCTTTCGCCTTGATATCAATGCTGGCAAGCCGCTCCACGCTGTGCAGCGACACGCCGCAGGAGCGCAGAACCGTAACTATTTTTTCTTCGATCACCGCCGGATCCGCATTCTTCCTGCAGCCCACGCCGACACTGACGATCCGCGGAACAAGGGTCAGCGTCTGTTCGAAAGGTTGTTTCGTCTCGTCCAGGGTGACACAGATGCCACAGCCCTTTGCAGATGCTTCCCGGCCTGCCAGTATTTCCGGCTGTCCGCCCGAGCTGCGGCATACTTTCTGCACACGGTCGACGCCCGTCCGTTTCTCAGATACCTGCTCGTCTTTTGTCTGTACGTTCCGGGTTCGGACATTCCAGGGCTCCAGTTCCGCCGGAAGCTCTCCCGCCACCGGAAAATCCGAGAAAAAGCCAATCTTCTTTCCGTCCAGCACGTCCACAGAAATCTGCTTCGCGAGCTTCATATCGGAAATCCAAAGCCGATTTTTCTTCGCGAACACATCGACCGCGAATCTCCCGTTCAGGTCCGTCGCCGTCGTGATCACCGCCACGGCTCCTAACTCGTCCGCCAGCTCGGCGGCGAGCGCATTTGCGCCTCCGATATGCCCGGAGACCAGCGGGATCACAAACTTTCCCAGCTCGTCCACGCACAACACCGCCGGGTCGCTCGTCTTGCTTTTCAGGAACGGGGCGATACTGCGCACGGCGATCCCCGTCGCGCCTACGAAGACCAACGCATCGTGTTCGGCAAACGCTTCCTGCGTCCACTGACGAAGCGAGACCGGCAGATTCCTTCCATCAGTCAGAACACTTTCATTCTGCGGTTCTTTTTTATTTTCCAACGTTTCCCTGATCCGCAGCGCCGTCTCCGCGCCGTGTGCAGTAAAGTATATGATCGCAATCTCCATGATCTGAATTCCTGTTCTGATCTCTGTACTCTCTTTCACTGTTTCCTAAATCCATGCCCCTGCGTCTTACATATCCGCAGGCCTTTCTGCCGCGTTCCCGGCCTTGTGCTGATCCATGGACTTTGCCTCCCGGAATTCCGTCGTGAACGCCGGATTATACAGATCCGATCTTCGGTAATTGCCGTGGCTGACCACATCCCCGATGATGATCAAGGCCGTCTTTGTGATCTGGTTGCGTTTCGCCGTCTCCGCCAGCGTATCGACCGTGCAGACAAACGATTTCTCATCCTCCCAGGTCGCCTTGTAGACGATGGCCGCAGGCGTCTCCGGCTCGTAACCGCCCTCAAGCAAGCGCTTCGACAGCTCCTCCAGCATCCCGGTGCTCAAAAAGATCACCATCGTCGCGTGGTGCGCGGCGAGCGAAGCGATCTCCTCCCGCTCCGGCACCGGCGTCCGGCCCGCCATGCGCGTGATGATCACGCTCTGCGAGACGTCCGGCAGCGTATATTCGAGGTTCAGCGCCGCCGCCGCGCCGCAGAACGAGCTGACGCCCGGACAGTAGTCGTAGGCGATCCCCTCCTCGTCCAGCACATCCATCTGTTCGCGGATCGCCCCATAGAGACAGGGATCTCCCGTATGCAGACGCACGGACGTCCGGCTTGTCGCTTCAGCCTTCCTCAATACTTCCAGCACTTCCTCCAGCGTCATCTTCGCGCTGTTGTAGACCTCGCAGTCCGGCTTTCTGTAATCGAGAAGCTGCGGATTCACCAGTGATCCGGCATAGACGATCACATCCGCTTCCTGAAGATAACGCATCCCTCGCAGCGTGATCAGATCCGGCGCGCCCGAGCCGGCGCCAACAAAATGTACCATAGCATTTTCCTCTCAATTCTTTTTCATATTTACTGCTGCGCCGCACAGCCTGCCCTTCTGTGCCGGCAAGCTCTATGCATGCTGCAAGGCGACGTCCCGAATCGTCTGCAAAAGCCCCTCCGCACCTTCTGTCTGTGCCAGATAACCATACTCCGCAGAGAACAGGATTGCCTCCGTCTGCAAGGCCTCTCCGACTCGATGCTGCAGGTAATACCGCACCCGGGACGCAGCGAGCTCCATCGCCTGCCGCATAAGCCCGGCCTGCCTGAGAATCCCCAATGCCTCGTCGGTCGTCTCCGTCTCAAGAACGCGGCGCGCTGTCTCCGAATCCGCCCCGGCGCGCAGCGCAAACGCCGCCATCAGCTCCGCCCGGGCGTCCGCCTCGCGCGAATGTGTGTTCATGATTCCGCCTGCCACCTTGATAAATTTCCCGATATGCGCCACGAACAGAATGCCCTTTATCCCAAGCTCGACCGCCATATCCAGCGTCCGTCCCACGTAATTGCTGCACTTCATGGCGTTTGACAGATCCAGCTTCAATTCGTTTCCCGCGAATGTTTCCCCATAATTGCCCGGCGTGAGGATCAGATACTCCCGCCCGTTCGCCTTATGCATCTCCATCTCCAGCCGGATGCTCGCCAGCAGCGCCTCCTCGCTCATCGGCACGACGATCCCGCTCGTGCCAAGGATCGAGATCCCGCCCTCGATCCCGAGGCGCGGATTAAATGTCTTCCTGGCCGCCTCCTCGCCGCCCGGCACAGAAATGACGACTTCAAGACCTCCGCAATAATCAAAATCCCGGCAGACCTCCGTCACCGCCTCGCGGATCATCCACCGCGGCGTCTCATTGATCGCCGCCGCGCCGACCGGCTGCTGCAGACCCTTTCGCGTCACCCGGCCGACTCCCTTGCCGCCATCGATAGAGATTCCCGGCTGCGCGGAGCGTTTCACCGATGCGTACACCAGAAGTCCGTTCGTGACGTCCGGATCGTCCCCACCGTCCTTGCGCACCGCGCACGAGGCTCTGCCGTCCTCCAGTTTTGCGTCCAGAATCTCCAGCCGCAGCCCAATCCCCTTCGGCGTCATCAGCGGAACCTCCCGCTGCACGCAGCCGGAAAAAAGCATCAGTGCCGCCGCCTTTGCCGCGGCCGCGGCGCAGGAGCCGGTCGTGTAGCCGCAGCGCAATTTCTTATTATTCTTCAAAACGTAGGTCGTCTCCAGACCGGTCTTTCCCATATCAAACTACCGCTTTCTAAATTTAAAACCGTGCAAACCGCGCAACGATGCATACTGTTTTCATCACTACAGATTCGCGGATATCTCAAATCCACAACACAAAAAGTCCTGCCTCCGAAGAGACAGGACACCTGCAAAAATCCTCGATCCAATATTCCTCAAGCTCAGGAAAATCTGTAACCGATTTATTATCCTGTCATACCTCGTGACATCAATGATAATAAGTCGTAAGCAGGCTTCCTGGCTCACAGATCACCGCCTTTCGCATCCCTTCCCGGTCGCCCAGTGGACTTCTGCGAAAGACTCCCTGTTTACAGTTGCGGGACAGCACAGGCCTTGCACCTGTTTTCCTTTTGACCGCAGACCGCGGCACTCACAACCGATGTATTTTCTTAAGTTCTGATGGTATCTTAGCCGACTGATCTCAAAAAGTCAAGGAATAGTTGTCGGGTTCTTTCAGCAGATTACTTGGCAATTACTTCATACCGAAATGTTCAGCAACAAGTTCAACCGTTTCCTCAACACTTCTATTTGTATCTCGCTCCAGCCAAAAGTACCCACTTTCCTTAATTGCCTGATAATGCTTATCATTTAAACTTTTTAATGTCTCACTGCATGTTGCCTTTGCCTTTTCAACATCAGTTGCACTATGTATGAAAGCATTAAACTCTTGATGGTCTGGTCTGTTACAATAATCATTGACCAGATCTTTTGGCTCTTTGATCATAAATACGATTCTGTCTGAAGAAGTAAGCAATTCTGCCTCTGAAAGTGTAAGATGGCAGTCACAGATAACCAATTCATTTTGTGATAATCTGATTAAGTCCATGATTACAAATTCAAGATCTTCTCTCGTATTGCTTATCAACCATTCTCTATATTCTTCTACTGTTCTGCCAAAAAATTCATCTGCATCCTTAAACGACTTATTCATAGATGGTTGATATTTTGCATCAGATATTCGTTGATGAACAGGAAACATCTCATCGATATCGTAGACAGGGATATGATATTTCTCCCCTAACCCCCTTGAAACCGTTGTCTTTCCCCCGCAAGGTGTTCCTGCAACAAAATATACATTTTTTAGATATTCTCTAATAACATTATCCTGAAACTTCATATGCTTTCTCCTTGATCAAATAGTTTTGTCTGCAATCCACTTGCGCATGAAACTATCAATCAGAAGTTTCATGCTATTAAATGTTACGTGTTCTTAATGCAATTACCATATTTACGTCCTCCAAAATTAAATTGTTAAACTTGCAGGATTAATCATATTATGATTATCCATAATTGTCAATAAATGCCGGTTTCTCTTTGCGTATGTCAAAATATCCCTGGCCTTCAACCAGGATTTTCTCCTGATTCCGCATCCGCTCTCCCACCCGCGCCATTACAGGATTGTTGCTCTTCTCCTCCCGTCCGCCAAGGCCCATGTAAACATCTGCCGGCGCTTATGAAAAAAGGCGCAGCTTTCGTCGGCATTGCGGATTGCCGAACGACAGCATACGCCCTTCGTACAGATCAGCTTGCGGAACGTCATCTGTACGCTGTCCCGGCCGCCAGACCCTGCGAAAGGCCGACAAGCGTCGAGACTTAAGGAGGTAATTGTGTATCTCCCATTGCCCTGAGATAACATTCCATTTCTAGCATAAATAAAAACCTGCTTCCCCATCGCAGGCTGCGAAGCGCGCATCCCAAAGGCAAAATCAGAAAATCTCTGTCATGATGTTTTCTCGCTTCTGTTGTGGAGTGTCGAGCCATCTTCGGCAGCTCATCTCTCATACCAAGCAGGTTTCCTGGCTCACAGATCCTCGTTTGCCCCTCCTTCTCACGCTTCAATGGGTACGCAATGGACTTTGAGGCTCGCTCCCTGTATACAGTGACCGGATCGCTCAGGCATCTCACCTGATTCCCTCTTCAGAATTTCTTCTGCACTTGATACGGCAATTTTCAATTACACACTGAGACTATAACATGATTCACCCGGCAAGTCAAGAATCTCATCTCTTTCTCGCCTCAGCGAGCAGCTTCACCAGCGCGTTGTTCTCCTCATCGCTCCGGACGCACACGCGGAAAAACCCTCTGCCGAGCCCCGGAAAATTGCTGCAGTCCCGGATCAGAAAGCCACGCCGCAAACAGAACTCCTTCAGATCCTCCGGACCCTGAAATAGCAGAAAATTTGCTTCCGATGGAAACACCCGGTATCCGGCATTCTCCAGGCGGCTTGCCAACCGCTCGCGATTTTCCCGGTTCAGTCGGGCCGTCTCTTCGGCAAAATCGAGCTCCTTTGCTGCCTGCGCGGCCGCCGCCTGGGCCGGAAGCGAAACGTTCCAGGGCTGCAAAACCATTCTCATCCGCTCAAGAAGCGCTGCGTCGCTGCATATTCCATAGCCAAAGCGCAGACCGGGCATCCCGTATATTTTCGTAAATGACCTGAGCACAAATATTTCCCGATTCCGAGGAACCACCTGACTGCCGGAAAATGTCCGCCTCCTGTCATCCTCGCACAGAAAGTCGTAAAAGCTTTCGTCCAGCACAAGCAGGATCTTCTGCTCCCCGCACCTGGTGATCAGGCGCTCCAGAATCTCCCGGTCGATCAGGCGTCCGGTCGGATTGTTCGGATTTCCGAGGACAACGCAATCCGTTTCTTCATCGAGCGCATCCAAAAAGGACGCATCGAGCCGGAAGTCCTGCTCCGGCCGCAGACAAAAGCGCCGGAGCTCGCATCCGAACGCCGCGAGCGCCTGTTCATATTCGAAAAACGACGGCAAGGCCAGCAAAGCTCTCTTCGGGCGGTATGCGGCTGCAAGCGCGAATATCAGCTCCGCCGCCCCATTCCCGCAGATAATCTGCGACGAGCGTATCGCCTCTGCAGAGGATCCCCGCAGCGCAGGTTCACACTCCGCTTCCTGCAGCGCAGGCTCACACTTCGATTCCCTCTGCAATGCAGTCTCACGTTTCGCGAGCGTCTCTCTCAGCACGCGGCATTCCGGGTCTGGATAATGTACAGACTCTTCGATTGCCTGCCTTGCCGCCTGTCTTACCTTCTCCGGCATTCCACGGAAATTGATGTTCGCGGAAAAATCCGCTATTCCGCCGTGTGCGTCGGCTTTCTGCCCGTCCGGCGTTCTGAATTCCCGCTCTGCCGGATATGTGTATATATTTCCGCCATGTTCGTGGAACATACCTTGTTACCTTGTCCTCTTATGTTGTCGCTGTAGTTCTTTCGTCTCCCTGCATATGCAGGCGTCACAGTCCCCTTCGTCTCCTGCGCGTTTTCCTCACGCACAGACGGGGTGGCCGCCGACTCAGGCATCATTATATTCTCCCCGGATATTTTTCGCAAGACTTTTCCTTCGCGCACAGTCCAAACCGCCCAAACATTTCTTCCGCACATCACCCAGGTCTGCTACGCACACCACCGAACATTTTTCAAACGTCTGCCTGCACTTCACTCAAACCGCACGATCTCCCTGCGGAGGCGCTTGATGATGCGCTTTTCCAGCCTTGATATATAGGACTGGGAAATGCCGAGCAGATCGGCGACCTCCTTCTGGGTCTTCTCCTCGCCGTCCTGTGTGTTGATCCCGAAGCGCAGATGAATGATCGTCTGCTCCCGCTTGGAAAGCTTGTCGATCGCGGCAAACAGAAGATTATGCTCCGCCTCTGTCTCCATGTCGCGCGAGATCACATCCTCGTCCGTTCCCAGGATGTCCGAGAGAAGCAGTTCGTTGCCGTCCCAGTCCACATTCAGGGGCTCGTCGATCGACACCTCCATCTTATTCTTGCTGTTCCGGCGCAGATACATCAGGATCTCATTCTCGATGCAGCGGGAGGCGTAGGTCGCAAGCTTGATCTTCTTGTCCGGATTGAACGTGTTGATCGCCTTGATCAGCCCGATCGTGCCGATTGAGATCAGATCCTCAACGCCGACGCCCGTATTGTCAAATTTTTTTGCTATGTATACGACCAGACGAAGATTGTGCTCGATGAGCTGGCTTTTTGCCTTTGCATCCCCCTCTTTGCCCAGCATCGCAAGCAGCGCCCTTTCCTGCTCCGGTTCGAGCGGGGCCGGAAGCACCTCCGTTCCCCCGATGTAATGCGTCTCCTTCGGCTTCCGGAACAGAATATCCCCGAAATTTGCCGCCATCTTAAACTGAAAGCGCTGCGGCATCGCAATCTTTACAACCATCTCTCTTCTCCCCTTTTCTTCTATTTGTCAGGCCGCGCATGCAGCGGATGAAGGATCACCTGAAACCGGCCTCCCGCGCTGACCTGCCCGTCATAGATCGCCAGCACCGGGCGTTTTATGACAGCTGTACCCTCGGACAGCTCCACCGTCATGCGGTCGATCGTTACCCCCTGCATCCAGCCCTTCCCTGTTCCGACGCTGTGAAAAGGGATCAGGTAAAATCCCCGTCTTTCCTCCCACGTCTCCCCGAGCAGCCTTCTTGCGGGCGCCGCGTCCACAATGCTCACCGGTCTTCCAGTCAACGGCTCTTCCAGACAATTCCCCGTATCGATCATGCCGCGCAGCGTCTCTGTCCGTTCCTCCCATTGCAGCCGCACAGTCACAAGGCTGTCGCTCAGCGCCTTCTGCTTCGTCAGAAAACGTCCCGCGACGCGAAGCAGAAAAACCGCGAACACCGCCCCCGCCATCAGCGGAAACCCGAGCAGCCCCGTCAGCACTTCCAGGACGCCGCCGAAGCAAACGCTTGTCAGCAATAAAAAGAACAGTCCTTTCAGAAACTCTCCTCTTCCCTTTCCCGCAAACAGAACCGCTCCGGCCAGCAGCATGCCGGAAAAGTACCATTCAGGCAGCCCGAGGCATACCAGCGCAGTCACCACAGCCGCGTTAGCCGCGCCCGCCGCCATCATGCGCTTTCGGGACAGCTTCTGTCGTCCCAGAAAAGCCGCAGTGACAATCAGCAGATAACCCGTGAGAAGATGTTCCAGAAAAAACTGGTCTATGTAAAATTCATAATACACAAAACACCCCCTGCGGATGCAACTGAGCTCAGTATACTCCGCAGAGGGTGTGAAATTTGTCAAATACAGGCGGCGTTTTCGCCATTTTTGTTGACAGAATACGACACGCACGCCGGAACCATATCAATCATAAAAAACCGGAACAAATGATATGCTGATGAGAAAGATTAATGCTCCTCGAAATGAATGCTCTCGATCAGGCCTGCAGCAGCGGCAGCAGTTTCGCAACCAGCTCCGCATCGATCTGGCCGGGAGCAGAAGCCTTCCCCGCCGTCGCGAACGTCACGGCAGAGCCTGTCAGGGATCCGCACAGACGGCTGACCGTGCCCAGACGGCCCATCGCCATCGTGATGTACGGACGGTCCGCATATTGCAGCTTCATCCGGACCGACGCCTCGAGAAGCGTCAGAACATCGTCCTCGGACTGCGGCATGACGGCCGCCTTTGTGACGTCTGCTCCAAGCTCCTGCATCCTCCGCATGAGTCCTGTGAGCGTGTCGCACTTTGGCGTCCCCGCGAAGTCATGGAAGGAGGCCACGACCTTCCCTCCCTGCGCATGGATTATTTCCGCCATGCGCCGCAGGCGCTCCTCACCGCGATTCAGCTCAATATCAACAAGGTCTGCGTACCCGCTTTTTGCCGCGCGCTCATTCAGAGCTTCGTATTCCTCCATAGAAATCCGGCGCTCGCCGCCCTCCTCCTTTGTCCGGAAGGTAAAGAGGAGCGGACGCTCCCCCAGGCGACCCCGCAGATATTCGAGCGCATGCTCCGCCCAGAGCGCGTCGTCCGTCTGCTGCCAGAAATCAGCGCGCCACTCCGCCAGGTCGCAGGGGCCGGCCACAAGTCTGTCCGTCTGCCGCTCCAGCTCCTCCTGATCCGCGGCCGTCAGCGGGATACAGATCTTCGGCGTCCCATCCCCCAGAGTCAAACCGCGCACAGACAACTGCCCCCGTTCCATCTTGTTCATCGCATGCATATATCTTTTCCTCGCTCTCTTTTTCTCGTTCGTACCGGGCTGTTTTCCTCTGTCACTATGACTCCGAAACCGCTCCTGCACGACCCGACAATTTCTATATTTAATTTTATTTTAGCATATCTGACTGCTAAAAAAAAGAAGGAAAAAGAACGTCAAAAGAAGAGGTATTTTTATTGACAGGCATAACTTAACACTATATGATTATATTAAATAACACAAATGATAAGTCGTCAAAGGATCTTTAATGAAAGCAAAAAGCGAAAGAGGTACCCAAATGCCACAAGAGATTACCGGCCGCACGCGCCTCGGCTGCCTGCTCGGGACGCCGGTCACACACAGCCTGTCCCCGATGATGTACAATGAATCGTTCCGCCTGCTCGGTATGGACCGCGTCTATCTGTGCTTTGACACGGAGCATGCGGATCTCGGCGGTATCGTGCAGTCGCTGCGGCAGATGAACGTCTTCGGCTTCAATCTCACGATGCCGGACAAGGAGCGCGTCCTGCCGTTTCTCGACGAGATCGACCCTGCCGCTCAGATGATCGGGGCGGTAAATACGGTCAAGAATGAAGGCGGAAGGCTCATCGGCTACAACACCGACGGGATCGGCTACATGCGATCCGTGCGCGAGGCAGGTTGCGATCCGTCGACCAGTGAGATGACACTGCTCGGCGCAGGCGGCGCCGCCGCTTCGATCGCGGTACACGCTGCGCTCGACGGTATCCCGGCTCTGCATATCGTGAACCGTCGCGGGCGCTCCTGGGAGAAGGCCCTGCGCCTCGCGGACACGATCAGCCGCAATACCGGCTGTCACGCCGATGTCACTGATATGGCGGACGAAAGTGCCGTGCGGGACTGCATCCGGAAAAGCCGGCTGCTGACAAACGCTACCTCCGTCGGCATGGCGCCCCACGAGAATGCGTCTCCGATCGCGGATCCTTCATGGCTGCACCCGGATCTGCTCGTCTCGGATATCATCTACAACCCACGCCAGACCAGGCTGCTTCGCGAGGCTGAAGAGATGGGCTGCCGCACTTTGAACGGCATGCACATGCTGCTCTACCAGGGCGCGGCCGCATTCCGCATCTGGACCGGTCAGGATATGCCGGTCGAAGAGGTACGGCAGAAATATTTCACATAAGTTTGGTTGGATTTTCATTGCAGTTTTTATTGGAACTGTTTATAATACTTGACTTTGGTATCAGACATTAAAAAATGGCGTTAACCGATCGAAAAATTAAAGCTGTTGCAGTAGATTTGCAGC
>CANQVT010000011.1 GCA_947627365.1 uncultured Lachnospiraceae bacterium
ACGCAGGATTCGCGAGCATAGCGACAGCTGTCGGAGCATGTCTGAGCGAAGCGAGTTTGCGTAGACAGCTGTCCATAGGCGGCGGAGCGAATCTAGGAGAACAACGTGTTTGCGGCGGAACATCCGCAGACAGCGCACGCGTTCGGATTACACTTTAAGTGAACTTGTGCATTATGAGGAAGGGAGGCGATCACTTTGCAGGAGCAGACAGAGCAGCAGAAGTCTGTCTTCAATATCGAGGAAGAGCTGAAGAAGCTCCCCGGGCGGCCGGGCGTGTACATCATGCACGACGAGCGGGACGACATCATCTACGTCGGCAAGGCGATCAGCCTCAAAAACCGGGTTCGCCAGTATTTTCAGAGCAGTCGGAACAAGGGCGTCAAGATCGAGCAGATGGTGGAGCGGATCCGCCGCTTCGAGTACATCGTGACGGACTCGGAGCTCGAGGCGCTCGTGCTCGAATGCAATTTGATTAAGGAGCATCGCCCGAAGTACAACACAATGCTCAAGGACGACAAGAGCTATCCATTCATCAAGGTGACGCTCGGCGAGGAATATCCGCGCGTGCTGTTTTCACGCACAATGAAGAAGGACAAGTCCCGGTATTTCGGACCGTTTACGAGCGCGGGCGCGGTCAAGGACACGATCGAACTCATCCGCAGACTGTATAAGCTGCGCAGCTGCAACCGCAGCCTTCCGCGCGACATTGGAAAGGAGCGGCCCTGCCTGTACTATCACATCGGACAGTGTGACGCGCCCTGTCAGGGGAAGATCTCGAAGGAAGAATATCGACGTTCGATTGACGGAGCGCTGGACTTCCTGAACGGGAACTACGCGCCGATCCTGAAGATGCTCACGGAGAAAATGAACGAGGCGGCGGAGGGCATGGAATTCGAGAGCGCGGCGGAGTACCGGGATCTGATAAACAGCGTCCGCCAGGTTGCGCAGCGGCAGAAGATCACGCAGGGCGACGGGGAGGATAAGGATGTGCTCGCGATGGCCGTAGACGGCGGAGACGCCGTGATGCAGGTATTCTTCATCCGCGGCGGCAAGATGATCGGCAGAGAGCATTTCTACCTGCGCGTGGCTCCGCACGACACGCGCCCGACGATCCTGAGCAGCTTTATCAAGCAATATTATGCCGGGACGCCGTTTGTGCCGCGCGAGCTTATGATCGAGACAAAGATCGAGGATCACGAGGTTGTGGAGGCGTGGCTTTCCGGGAAGCGCGGACAGCGCGTATACTTGCGCGTGCCGAAGAAGGGAACGAAGGAGAAGCTCGTCGAGATGGCGCAGGAAAATGCTGCGATCGTGCTGCGGCAGGACAGCGAACGGATCAAGCGCGAGGAGGGCCGGACGATCGGCGCGGTGCACGAGATTGAGCAGCTGCTCGGAATCGAGCGCGCGATGCGCATGGAGGCGTACGATATCTCCAACACCAACGGCTTTGAGTCGGTCGGCTCGATGATCGTCTACGAGCGCGGCAAGCCGAAGCGCAGCGATTATCGAAAGTTCAAGATCCGGTCGGTGCAGGGACCGGACGACTACGCGAGCATGGAGGAGGTGCTGACGAGGCGCTTTCGGCATGGCCTGGACGAGCAGAAGGAGCTTGCCGAAAAAGGCATGGGAAACGAGATGGGCAGCTTCAGCCGTTTCCCGGATCTGATCCTGATGGACGGCGGCAGGGGGCAGGTGAACGTTGCGCTGCGGGTGCTGGATGCGCTCGGGATCCGCATTCCGGTCTGCGGCATGGTGAAGGACGATTTCCACCGGACGCGGGGCATTTATTTTGAGAACGTGGAGCTCCCGATTGACACGCGCTCGGAGGCGTTCCGCCTTGTGACGCGCATCCAGGACGAGGCGCACCGCTTTGCGATCGAGTACCACAGGAGCCTGCGCAGCAAGGGGCAGGTGCACTCGATCCTCGACGATATCGAAGGGATCGGTCCGGCGCGCAGGAAGGCGCTGATGCGCACCTTTAAGTCGGTTGAGGCGGTGCGCGACGCGACGCTGGAGGAGCTTGCGAACGCGCCCTCCATGAACGCGCGCAGCGCGCAGCAGGTGTATGATTTCTTCCATTTTCAGGGAGATCGGGCGCAGCCGCTTGTGACAGAGGAGTGAAAAACAGGAATTGTCAGAAAAATATGCAAAAAATTGCCCAATACCGAATACATCTACTTGACGGGAAAACAGTGCAGGATTAAAATAGGGAAGGAAAAAGGGAGGATGAGAGGATGGCAGGCAGCGTAACGATTGAGAAGCTGGCCGAGCAGATGAAGCTGGTTAACGCGATCCCCGAGATCGATATGAAGGGAAAGCGGGTCGTGACATCAGAGATCAATCGTCCGGCTTTGCAGCTTACCGGATTTTTCGAGCACTTTTATTCAGAGCGCGTGCAGATCATCGGATATGTGGAGTACACTTATCTGGCGCATCTGTCGAAGGAGGAGAAGGTTCCGATCTACGAGAAATTTCTGTCCTACCATGTGCCGTGCATCATCTATACGACGATGATCGAGCCGGATGAGGATATGCTCCGTCTGGCGAAGCTGTATGAGGTGCCGATCTTCACGACGAAGAAGACGACCTCGGATTTCATGGCGGAGATCATCCGCTGGCTGAATGTCGAGCTTGCCCCGTGCATTTCCATCCACGGCGTCCTCGTGGACGTGTACGGCGAGGGCGTGCTGATCATGGGCGAGAGTGGCATCGGCAAGAGCGAGGCGGCTCTGGAGCTGATCAAGCGCGGGCACCGTCTGGTCTCGGACGATGTGGTGGAGATCCGCCGGGTCAGCGATGTGACGCTGGTTGGGAGCGCTCCGGACATCACGCGCCATTTCATCGAGCTGCGTGGCATCGGTATCATCGACGTCAAGACACTGTTCGGCGTGGAGAGTGTCAAGAACACACAGTCCATCGACCTGGTGATCAAGCTCGAGGAGTGGGACAGGGACAAGCAGTACGACCGCATGGGGCTGGAGGAGGAGTACACGGAGTTCCTCGGCAACCGCGTCGTCTGTCACTCGATCCCGATCCGTCCGGGCCGGAATCTGGCGGTCATCGTCGAGACGGCTGCGGTCAACCACAGGCAGAAGAAGATGGGCTACAATGCGGCGAGAGAATTTTACAACCGGGTACAGAGCAGATGGATGCTCAAAAAAGAGGGTCAGGAGTAAAAAGAGATGAAAAAGTACAGTTTTGGAATTGACGTGGGAGGAACCACGGTAAAATGCGGGCTGTTCACCGTAGAGGGCGAGCTGCTTGAAAAGTGGGAGATCAAGACGAGGCTCGAAGACAACGGCGGCAACATTCTCTCGGATATCGCGGCGGCGATCAATCAAAAGATTCTGGAGAAACAGCTGGACAAGGACGATATCGCCGGCGTCGGGATCGGTATCCCGGGACCGGTCGATGAGAACGGAGAGGTTCCGTTCGCAGTGAATCTCCACTGGGGACATGTGTACATAGAGAAGGATCTCTCAGAGCTGACCGGGCTTCCCGTGAAGGCGGCGAACGACGCGAACGTGGCGGCGCTCGGAGAGCTCTGGCAGGGCGGAGGCTCCGGGTATCACAGCATGATCCTGGTGACGCTCGGCACCGGGGTCGGAGGCGGCATCATCATCAATGACAAGATCGTTGCCGGCTCGCACGGGGCAGGAGGAGAGATCGGACACGCGCACGTAGATGACACGATCGAGGAAAGCTGCAATTGCGGCAACCACGGCTGTCTGGAGCAGGTCGCCTCGGCGACCGGGATCGTGCGGCTGGCGCGAGAAGCGCTTGCAGGCACGGACGCTCCCTCGAAGATGCGGATAGACGATCTTACTGCGAAGGATGTCTGGGACGCCGTGAAGGAGGGCGACGCGCTCGCGATCCAGGTGGCGGAGCGCTTCGGGAATTATCTCGGAAAGACGCTGGCGGTGCTCTCGACGGTGACGGATCCTCAGATCATCGTCATCGGAGGCGGGGTCTCAAAGGCAGGCCAGGTGTTGCTTGACTACGTGACCGAACCGTTTCAGAAATATGCGTTTCCGGCCATCAGGGGCACGGAGTTTTCGCTGGCGACGCTGGGGAATGACGCAGGTATTTACGGGGCAGCAAGGATGGTACTATAGAAGCATACTTACGGGGTTCTGCAGCGGCCGGACAGGCAGGTGTCAGAATCCCGTTTGTTACATGGCAAGGTTATGACAGATTTAGGACCACACGGTGCCGCAAGGACGCCGCGACAGCGATTCTGCCATTGACAGCACAGGGAAGGAACAGGAAAGGAGTTCCGGGACAGGAGGAGAATATGCAGAACAGTTATGTAGCGCTTGATCTTGAGACGACAGGCCTTCGCCCGAAGTATGATCGGATCCTCGAGATCGGAGCGGTGCGGGTAGTGGATGGAGTCGAGACGGAGACATACGAGACCTTTGTCGATAGCGGCATTCCGATCCCCGAATCCATCACGGAGCTGACAGGGATCACGCAGGAGATGGTGACGGGCGGTCCGGGGCTCAGGGAAGCAATTGACGGATTTTTGGAGTTCGCGGGCTCGGATGTGCTTCTCGGGCACAATCTTTTGTTTGACTACAGTTTTATGAAGCGAAATGTCATAAATCAGGGAGGAGAATTTGAGCGAAGAGGACTGGACACGCTGGCGATTGCGCGGGTCTGCCTTCCGAAGGAGCAGGGGAGAGCTCTGGACAAGCTTGCCGTATATTTCGGAATTGAACAGCGGCATCACCACAGGGCGCTCGACGATGCTCTGACGGCTTCCAGGATCTATGGGAAGCTGAAGGAGATGTATGCGCAGGAAAGACCGTCCCTGTTTGAGCCTGTTCCGTTGCAGTTCAAGATAAAAAAAGAAGGGCCGATCACAAATTCACAAAAAGTATACTTGCGGGATTTGTTAAAATATCATAGAATAGAAAATAACGTCAAAATAGAAGAGCTCACCAAGAGTGAGGCGTCCAGGATGATAGACGCGATATTACTACGATATGGAAGAATTACGAGGTGATTGTTATGATGAACTGGAATAATTCCAAGATGCAGAAAAAGATTGCTGCTGCGATCGTGATCATTATCGTGCTGGCCATGGTGATCGGGACGATCGTGCCGGCCGTGTCTGCTTTGGGTTAACAAAAAGCCAGGAGCGCCGCCGGACAAGGAGGGAGCGGCAGCGCGCAAAACTTAATTAAGGGGAAGCATATGCGAAAAAATTTTATATCAGGGGTATGGGCGGCATTTGCGATAAGTGCCGGCTGCCTTTTTCTGTCAAGCGCGGCCGAACAGCCGGATGTGATTAGCAGCGGCGTGTACATCGGAGAACAGGATGTCGGCGGCATGACGGTCGAGGAGGCAGAGAATTATGTGAAGGGAGAGGTCAAGGCTCTGGAGGATTCTGTTATCACTCTTCAGATGGGCGACGATCAGGTGTCCGCGACCTGGAAGGAGCTTGGCCTGAAGTGGAAAAATACGGATCTGGTAGATGAAGTGAGCCAGATCGGAACCACGGGCAATATCGTGCGCCGTTACAAGGAGCAGAAGGATCTTCAGAATCAGAGCTCACGCTATGAGATCGAGTATACGCTGGATGATGCGGCTGAGCAGGCCTTTGTAGACTCGTGCAGGCAGTTCAATTCTGAGCCGGTGGAAGGCACAGCTTACATGGGAGACGACGGCGCGTTGCATGTAGAGGGGGGCACGGACGGGCTCACGCTGGATGCCGACGCGACGCTGGCAACGCTAAAACAGTATCTGGAATCCCGCGAGGCGGGAGACGTTGTGCTCGATGCGACGGTAGAGCGTGTTTCGCCGGTCGTGACGGCAGAGATGTTGAGTCAGATGACGGATGTGCTCGGCTCGGCGACTACGGACTATTCGGCTTCGTCCGCCGGACGTGCCCAGAATGTGCAGAACGGGACGTCCAAGATTAACGGTACGCTTTTGCTGCCGGGAGAGACCTTTTCTGTGACGGATGCGGTAGCTCCGTTTACGGCTGAGAACGGCTATGAGCTCGCTCCGTCCTACGAGAGCGGTCAGGTAGTGGATTCTTACGGCGGCGGCATCTGTCAGGTGTCGACGACTCTGTACAACGCGGTGCTGAAGTCAGAGCTTCAGGTAGACGCGCGCTCGAACCATACGATGCTTGTCAATTATGTGGAACCGTCAAAGGACGCTGCGATCGCGGAGGGACTTATGGATTTCGTGTTCACGAATTCGCTGGAGTACCCGATCTTCATCGCCGGATCCGCATATTATGGAACATTGAATTTTACGATCTTCGGTGTGGAGACACGGCCGTCCAACCGTTCCATTGAATTTATCAGCGAGACGACCTCGCAGACGGATCCGGCCACCAACATCAAGCTTGTGGCGAAGACGGATCAGAATGTCGGCTATCTGTTTCAGGCGCAGAGCCCGCATCAGGGGCTGACGGCCGTTCTCTGGAAAAATATTTACGTCGACGGAGTTCTGACAGATACGATACAGGTGAACAGCAGCAATTATCTGGCGTCTCCGGCAATTTATGAGGTCGGCGTCGTGACGGACAATCAGGCGCTGTCGTCAGCGATCTACACGGCAATCGGACAGAACAATCTGCAGCAGGTGCAGACTCTTATCGCGACCGGACTACAGACGGAGACACAGGCGACGGAGGCTACAGAGGCGCCGACTCAGACAGATCCAACCCAGACGGATCCGGCCCAGACCGACCAGCCTCAGACCGATCCGCCTCAGGAGACAGTACCGGACGCCGGGCTGGCTGCCGTCGACGACGGTTCCGGGGAGGGCGCCGTCGAATGATATGCACGGGGAAGCTTTGCGGGGCGGAGTCGGAACGTTCGCTTCTGTATCCGCAGGATCCTGAGAAAAAAGTATGCCGTGAGGAGCGCAGGGCCGAAGAATTGCTTCGACCGGGGCAGGCTCTGGTCGTGACCAGGTGGATCGCCCTGGGCGGAACGGCACTGATCGCGGACAGATACGAGGAAGAATTAAAAAAGAGATTTCCGCTTTCGCTGGTCGATGCGGCGAAGCGCTTTTCAGATAGAAGCAATGTGTACAAAGAGACGCAGATCGTGACCCGATTTGGAGGATGTGCGCTGTATGGACTTTCACAGGGCGGGATTCTGGGAGCACTCTGGGAGGCGGCAGAGCAGGCGAAGGTCGGCCTGAAAATCGATCTGAGGCGGATTCCGATCCGGCAGGAGACCGTGGAGATTTGCGAATATTTTGATGTGAATCCGTACTATCTTTATTCGGCAGGTTCGCTTCTGATCGGGACGGATCATGTAGGAGAGCTGACGGAGGCGTTTAGCAGGGTCGGGATCCCAGTGACGGTGATCGGGCGCGTGACGTCCGGTAGAAAGCGAATCCTCCGCAATGGGGAGAAGGAAAGCTATCTGAATCGCCCGCAGCTTGACGAGTGGTATCGGAGGTTCGGCGCCTGGTCGGCTGCGGGGACAGAATTGAATATAGAATATAAATGTGCGCCTGGGGCGCAGGGGAGGACAGGATGAGAGAGCAGATTCTGACATTTTTGGAGAAGAACAGCAAGATCGACCTGCAGGAGCTGGCGATCATGCTTGGTTCCAGCGAGACGGTGATCGCTAATGAGGTGGCGAAGATGGAGGAGGAGAAGGTGATCTGCGGCTACCATACGCTGATCGACTGGGAGAAGACTTCCTCCGAGAAGATCACGGCGCTGATCGAGGTGCGCGTCACGCCGCAGCGCGGACAGGGTTTCGACTCGATCGCCGAGCGCATTTACAATTATCCGGAGGTGCAGTCTCTGTATCTGATCTCGGGCGCGTACGATCTGCTCGTGATCCTGCAGGGCAAGACGCTGCGGGAGGTGTCCAGCTTCGTGAGCGACAAGCTTTCCACACTCGACTCTGTGCTGAGCACCGCGACGCATTTTATCCTGAAGAAATACAAGGACTATGGAACGATCCTCGGAAAGCAGACAAAGGACGAAAGGATGCTGGTGACGCCGTGAGAAATCCATTATCAGACAAAGTAGTGGCGATCAAGCCTTCCGGGATCCGGAAGTTTTTCGATATCGCCAGCGAGATGAAGGACGTGATCTCGCTCGGCGTGGGCGAGCCGGACTTCGACACGCCCTGGCATGTCCGCGACGAGGGCATCTATTCGCTGGAGAAGGGACGCACGTTCTATACGTCAAACTCCGGCCTGAAGGAGCTGCGCGAGGAGATCAGCCGTTATCTGGGGCGCAGATATCAGCTGCAGTATGACCCGATCCATGAAATCCTGGTGACGGTCGGCGGGAGCGAGGGCATCGACCTTGCGCTGCGCGCGATGCTGAATCCGGGCGACGAGGTGCTGATCCCGGAGCCTTGCTATGTGTCCTATCTGCCGTGCGTCGTCCTGGCGGACGGCGTACCGGTCACGATCGAACTGAAGGAAGAGAACGAGTTCCGCCTCACAAAGGAGGAGCTGCTCGAAAAGATTACCGATAAGACGAAGATTCTGGTGCTGCCGTTCCCGAACAATCCTACGGGTGCGGTGTTGCGCAGAGAGGATCTCGAGGCGATCGCCGAGGTCGTGATCGAGAAGGATCTCTTCGTGCTCTCGGATGAGATCTACTCGGAACTGACGTATGGGGAGGATCACGTCTCGATCGCGAGCCTGCCCGGGATGTGGGAGCGCACGCTGACGATCAACGGTTTTTCCAAGTCCTATGCGATGACGGGCTGGAGGCTCGGCTACATCTGCGGTCCGCAGGAGATCGTGGCGCAGATGACGAAGATCCACCAGTTCGCGATCATGTGCGCGCCGACCACGGCGCAGTACGCTGCTGTGGAGGCTCTGAAAAACGGCGACGGCGACGTCGCGATGATGCGCGAGGCTTACAACCAGCGCAGGCGTTTTCTGATGCATGAATTTGAGCGGATGGGTCTGAAGTGTTTCGAGCCGTTCGGGGCGTTCTACGTGTTCCCGAGTATCAAGGAGTTCGGCTTGTCTTCTGATGAGTTTGCGATGCGGCTCCTTGAGGAGGAGCATGTCGCGGTCGTGCCGGGTACTGCGTTCGGGGAATGCGGGGAAGGCTTCCTGCGGATCTCCTACGCATACTCGATCGAGGCGCTGAAAGCGGCGCTGGCGCGAATCGAGCGCTTCATAGAGAGACTGAGGGCGCAAGGATAGCTTTCGCCTTTCGAAAAGTTGACAGATGATGTTCCGTTCCGATGGCCGGTTGCAGGCGTGCGGCAGATAGATCATGTTTCGTTTTGTTGTTCGGCTGTAAGCGTATAATAGACAGATAGAAGAATCGGTAAATAGACGGCTAGCAAGTGGTTGAGGATGATATAGAATTGGCGAGACTGAATGTAGTGCTTTATGAGCCGGAGATCCCGGCGAACACGGGAAACATCGGTCGGACGTGTGTGGCGACCGGCACGCGGCTTCACCTGATCGAGCCGCTCGGCTTCGTGCTGACGGAGAAGGCGCTGAAACGGGCAGGTCTGGACTACTGGCCGCAGCTCGACGTGACGCGTTACGCGAGCTTTGAGGAGTTTCTGGAGCGCAATCCGGGCGCGAAGATTTACATGGCGACGACGAAAGGCCGCAGGGCCTATACGGAGGTGGTCTATGAGCCGGACTGTTATCTGATGTTCGGCAAGGAGAGCGCGGGCATCCCGGAGGAGATTCTGCGGGAGCACCCGGACGAGGCGGTGCGGATTCCAATGCTTCCCGGGATGCGATCCTTGAATCTTGGAAATTCCGTCGCGATCATGCTCTACGAAGCGCTGCGGCAGAACAGCTTTTCACAGATGCAGCTTTCCGGGGAGCTGACACGTTACCGCTGGGACGCGTGAGATTCCGGTGAAAGCCGAGTGAGGGCTGTGATCCGGCGGCAGATAGAGAGAAATTCAGATATTGAAGAGACTGAAAAAACGGAATGTCAGATCGGAGCAGCTGCTGAGGAGACTGAAAAACAGATTCCAGGGACAGGAGGAACGTAGAGTATGGAGCTTCCGCAGGAGTTTCTCGCGCGCATGAAAAACATGTTGGGCGGGGAATACGAGGATTTTCTTCGGACATACGAGGAGCCGAGACGGTTCGGCCTGCGCGTCAACACTCTGAAGATCAGCGTGGAGGAATTCGTGAAGCTCGCCCCGTTTCATCTGAGAAGGATCCCGTGGACGGACAATGGATTTTATTACGAGAAGGAGGATGACCCGGCGCGCCATCCTTTTTATTATGCCGGTCTGTATTATCTGCAGGAGCCAAGCGCGATGTTGCCGGCGCAAATCCTGCCGGCCTCTCCGGGGGAGCGCGTGCTCGATCTGTGCGCGGCACCGGGCGGCAAGGCGACCGCGCTCGCGGCAAAGCTGCAGGGAGAAGGGCTTCTCGTGGCGAATGAGATCAGCGCGTCCCGCGCGAAGGCGCTGTTGAAAAATCTCGAAGTGTTTGGCGTGACAAATTCTTTTGTGACGAACACGACGGCAAACCGTCTGGCGGAGCAGTTTCCGGATTTCTTTGACAAGATTCTGGTTGACGCGCCTTGCTCCGGGGAGGGGATGTTCCGCAAGGATATCGCGAACGCGAAGGCATGGAGCCTGGATAAGGTGCAGTCCTGCGCAAAGATTCAGCGGGAGATCACGAAGTATGCCGCGGACATGTTGCGGCCGGGCGGGTTGCTGCTGTACTCGACTTGTACTTTTGCGCCCGAGGAGGACGAGGGGACAGTCGCATACCTGCTGAATCAATGCCCGGAGCTGGAACTGATGGAGATTTCGGGCTGCGGAGGCTTTCAAAAGGGCAGTGCGGAGTACCTGCGGATGATAGCGGGGACAGACAACACGGCTGCGTCAAAAGAGCAAAATACCGGGAATGAGACGCTGCACGTACTTTGCCGTGAGGGGATCCTGGATGACGGGGCGGCGGAAGGAATAGGGATCGCGCTTCAGGAGGAATTGTCAAAATGTGTGCGCCTGTTTTCGCACCGCTGTGATGGTGAGGGACATTTTCTTGCATTGTTTCGAAAGAAGGATGCGGGAGAGGGCAGCGAAGATATCCGGGAGTGCGGGAGAGATGTTCAGGAGTGTGGCAAGGATGTCCGGGAGCGTGGCAAAGATGTCTGGGAGAACAGGGAGAAGAGGAAATATGTCGGTTCGCGCCATGATATCAGACAGGATATGGGTGTTGCATATGGGCGTACTGTGACAGGTGGAAGAAAAAAAGGAGCAGAACGAAAAGGACAGGAGAAGCGAAAAGGAGAAGAGAGCTCCCGGGAAGAGAGAGCAACGCTTCTGGAATTTCTGAAAGAAGTTTCTGCGGAATGGGATCCGCGCCGCTTTGAAGTGCGCTCAGGGCAGGCGTATTATGTGCCGGAAACAGCAGCAGCGAGCGTCCTGGGTGCAGGACTGCCGTTTCTGCGCAACGGTCTGTATCTGGGGGAGCTCCGCCGCGGTCGTTTCGAACCGTCGCAGTCGCTTGCGATGGCGCTAAAGCCGGAGGAGTATGCTTCTGTGGTCGATTTTGCGCAGGACGATGCGCGCGTGCGCAGATATCTGTGCGGGGAGACCGTAGAGGTCGACGACCTGGCGCCGCGGCGTTCCTCCGGCTGGCAGCTCGTCTGTGTCTGCGGCTATCCGCTCGGTTGGGGCAGGCTGGTGAACGGAACACTGAAGAATAAATACCATCCCGGGTGGAGAATGCAGAATTGAGCGCTGCGCCCTTCCTGTGTCACTTTACAGACTTCCCAGCTTTTTCTCCGCGGCCGCGTACATATGCCGGTCAGCCAGTGCGGCCAGGACAGCAAGCAGTACCGGAACTGCCAGCAGACAGGGCAGAGCCAGAAAATCGCGCTTTTTGAGGAAGATATAGAGGAAGACCAGGCCAATGATGATGAGGACCGCAAGCAGGTAGCTTCCAAGGATCAGACCCGCATTCTTTTTGATGGCAGTCGCCTCGTTGTCCCAGTGAAGGTTTGCGTGACGGATGCCGCTGATCATGTCGATGTCTACGACGAGGCACAGAAGCGGTACGCCAATCGAGAGACTGTAGGGAATGACGTACCATGGGATCACGCCCAGGATCACCCCGATAAGCGCGGCGACCGTCAGATATCCGACGGTCGAGATGCCGACGACAGTTCGAGCGACGTTGCGCTTCGCACGGATCTGATCGCGGAGGGAAATCGGAAGCTGCTTCAGGACAGAAAACGTATCGCCCTCCCGCGTAATCGAGGAATAGGCGAGATCATTAAATATATTCAGGAAGAGTATGGCTGCGCAGACAATGCCGAGCGTCAGGATCAGAAGGAGCGTGACGTCGGAGGTCAGTGCGGCCCCGAATGCTTCCAGTTCCTCCTCGGAGCCATCCGGCACCGGTGTGGCATTCAGCCTTGAGATCAGAACCAGCGGAATCAGAATGAGCGGCCAGCCGAACGCGATGAAGAAGTCTTTCAGCAGATAGACGGAGTTTCTGCGAAGCAGCCTCAGCTCTTTTAACTGATAGCTGGCGATCGGACTCTTTGCCTGATAAAGTTTTGTCAGCGCGCGCTGGGAGAGACGCCGGGAGGACGCGGTGGCGTCCTGCATGTTGACGACGCTTTTCAGATACAGGGCTTGGGCCGCTGCGAGATAAACTGCGAGCGCGGCGACAGTGACAAGGAACGCGGACAGGAGCGGGAGAAGCTTTCCCGTCTCCATGAAGCTGCGGATAAACGGAATGACCGGGACCAGCCACACGTAGTCTTTCGTGAAATTCAAGGCAGTTCCGGCCACTTTGACGAAATCGATGTCTGCAGATGACAGGGTATACCAGCACGCGTAGGCCACAACGCCGATCAGCGCGCCTAGAACGCCGATGTATTTCACCACATTCCGGCTGCGAAAGATGCGGAACACGCTCATGCACAGCATGGCAAACGCTGCCATGACGAGCGTGGCAAACAATGGAATGAGGAGGATATACAGGCAGACGCCCAGCCAGAAGGAGAGTCCGGTGGAAGCCGCAAGATTGTAGCCCACGGCAAAGGACAGAAGCACTCCGGCTGTGATCAGGAAGGACGTGGACAGCACGTTCGCGAGCCTGACGGTAGCGAGCATGAGCGGAGAGATCGGCATTGTGATGAGCAGTGTGGTGTCTGTCGACATATAGAGGGAATTGATCAGCTGGATGAGCCCTTTGACAGCAACGACGCAGCCGATGAGCAAGGCCAGAACTGAGAACACGACAGAGACCCCGCCGAACAGTTCAAGCATTCCGGCAAACGCATAGCCGAGGTAGCCGACGCCGCCCATCGCGCACAGGACGAGAACAATTTCGGCGACCAGTGAGAGCGGAAGCGATTTGTCGGCGTACAAAGAATTGTCGGAGGAAGTAGATACATCGCATTTGCGGAGTGTTTTGTACAGCAGAAAGTATTTATTCATGGCGTTCTTCCTTATTGATTTCGATAAAAATGTCTTCGAGGGACATGTCGGGCGGATACTTTGCCTGCAGTCCTTCCAGTGTTCCCTGGTACAGCAGGTCTCCTCTGCGGATGACGAGTATCTCGTCGCAGAGCTTCTCCGCAACCTCCAGGACGTGCGTGGAGAACAGCACGGAATTGCCCTTTTGGCAGTGCTCCTTCATCATCAGCTTCAGCTCGTGGGAGGCCAGCGGATCCAGACCCAGCATCGGTTCATCCAGAATCCAGATCGACGGCCGGTGGACAAGGGCGCCCAGGATCATAATCTTCTGCCGCATGCCGTGGGAGTAGGATAGAATCGTGCTCTCGAGCGCGTCGAGGATTCCCAGCCGGCCGGCGTACTCCTCGACAAATTCGCGGCGGCCCGCAGTTGGGATTCCGTACATATCCGCCATGAAATTGACGTACTCGATGCCCTTCAGGCGAAGAAAATGATCCGGCGAGTCGGACACGAATCCGAACTGCTGCTTTGCCCGGAGCGGATCCTTTCGTATATCGGTACCATTGAGAAGGACGGAACCGCTGTCCGGCTCCAGAATCCCTGTGATCATCTTCAGCGTAGTGGTTTTCCCCGCTCCGTTTGGTCCGATGAAGCCAGTGATTGCTCCGTCCTTCGCGGTCCAGGAGATGTGATTGACGGCAGTTTTCTCGCCGTATTTTTTCAATAGGTCATGTACTTCGATCATAATATTGCGTCTGCCTCTGTATTCCTCGTTTATATCTTTATTTTCCGTAAAATGCGTCGCTCTGTCAACAGGAATGGCGTGAATGGGGTGATTTGGAGCATAAATGGGAAATGACCTTTTCATTTTTCAGGTTTTCAAGTGAAAAACTGCTTGCTTTTTCTAAAGGTTGGTGCTATACTAAACAAGCTGAAACGAAAACGATGCGTGGCTCAGCTTGGTAGAGCGCTGCGTTCGGGACGCAGAGGTCGCAGGTTCAAATCCTGTCGCATCGACTCTTGGCAGGGGCAGGCCGGAAATCCTTGAAATAGGGGTTTCCGGTTTTTTCTTATTCTGAAATATAGAAAATAAAAGTGTTCGTAAGGTCAATTTACGAACATTGTTGCCCCTATATTTTACTGTATTTTTATGTAGCTTTGAGCATTGAAATTAACTTTGGAGGTGAAATTTTCTGGTTTTCATTTACAACCCCATGTGGTATACTTTCTGTAAATAGTAAATGGCGATAATCAGCTGGGCATAGAAATATGGCTGGAAATAAAAAAGAAAGAGAAGCAGAGAATGATTGACATTGAAAATCTTAGAAAACATTTTCTGGATGACACGATAGTTATATCGGAACATGCAAAAAATCGATGCAGGGAACGTGGAATCAAACAGAAAGATGTTAGAAACTGTATTATGACAGGTGAGATTATAGAACAATACCCAGGTGATTTCCCGTTTCCGAGCTGTTTGGTTTTTGGGTATTCTGAAGATAATAGGATCATACATGTAGTAATAAGTGAAGAGGGCGAGTCAGGGCGGATCATTACTGCCTACATTCCCAGTACAGAAAGATTTGAAGGTGATTTAAAGACCAGAAAGGAGCATCAGCAATGAGATGCACAAGTTGTAAAAGTGGCGAAATGTTTGAGAGCAAGACAAGTTATTTTGCACAGCTAAAAGATTGCTATGTGATTATCGAGAATGTACCCTGCATGAAGTGCAGGCAGTGTGGTGATGTCGTTTTTCGCAATTCTGTTGTTGAAAAAATAGATGATATCTTAGACAGTTTAGAAAAAATCGTCAGTAAAATTTCTATTATTGATTATGCGAAGGTGGCATAGAAAAAGCAACAAAAACCGACCGTTACATGGGGACGATAGCGACTTAAGTGTTCGTAAATACCTTAGGGGACATTTACGAACACTTTTTTATGCCATTTGTGTAGCATAAATAGTAGCTTAAATTGACGGGTGTTCGGTTGATGACAATTTAATACTGTGATATATTAAAATAATCATAAAAGGATGAAAAAATTATGCTCTGAAAAATCAAAGAGGGGAAAATAAGATTTGAAGAAATTGATTGAAACAAAAGCGGCGAAGAAAGCTGATGCCGCCAAAGGAAAAGAAGATTCGAGTTTGTTCGGATCAGATGAAATAGTCAGATAGCAGCATTTCACTCCCATATGCACCGCGGGTCTTTTGGAAAAGAGGCCTGCGGTTTTTTGACGCTGATTCGGCCAGATTTTGACAGTTGAAAGAAAAAACTGTTGCGATATGCGTCGAAAACGATTATAATATCTAAATGAGTTTATCACAGGGAGGCCCATATATCGGACAAGCCGGAGGGTCTGTCTGTTTGCGCCATGTCTGTGGCGGAGATTGGAGGAAATCATATTATGAAAAGAGTATTGAGAAGAGCGGCTGCACTCGGACTTTGCACGGGTCTTGCGCTGACATCCCTTGCGGGCTGCTCCGGGAAAAACAAGATTGACACCGACGAGACAGCGATAACTGTGAATGACGATACGGTTTCTCTCGGAGTGCTGAACTTTGCAGTGCGTTACGATCAGGCGAGTCTTGAGGACGCATATAAGTCGTTTGGGGTTACAGATCCGTTCAGTCAGGACCTGTTTGGAACGGGCGAGACGCTTGGACAGATGGCGATTGAGGAGGATGTTGAGACGCTGACTCACGCAGTGCTTGCCGAGCAGAAGATGGAAGAGTACGGTGTGTCAATCACCGATGACGACAAGGCGGCGATCACAGCGGCTGCGGCAGCCTTTATAGAGGCGAACGATGAAGAGACGCTGAGCGAGATCGGGGTGACGCAGGAGAGCGTGGAGCGCTATCTGGAGCTGGAGATGATTCGCTACAGAATGGAGCCGAAAATGTCCGAGGATGTTGATACAGAGGTTTCCGATGAGGAAGCGGCGCAGAGGAGAGTGGAGTATGTCTTCTTTGCTCAGGTGACTGAGGACGAGGCGGAGACGGAGAGTGAGTCTGAGCTGATCACTCCGGCCGAGACGGAGCAGAGTGCGGAGACCGAGGCAGAGACGGTTGCTGAGACTGCGGCTGATGAGAGCGAGTCTGCACAGGAGGAGGCCTCTCTGACGAGGGAGAATCCTGCAAGGACGACGGCTGCGGATGAGACTGAGGCAGAGACAACGGTTGCGGAGACCGAGGCAGAGACGACAGCTGCAGAGACGGAAGCTGAGACGGAGACCGAGACTGAGGATCCGGCTACGGCAGAAGCTATGGCGAAGGCGCTCGCCCAGGCTGAGGAGTTCCTCACAAAGGTGCAAGCAGGAGAAGATTTCCAGACTGCGGCGGAGGAGCTTGGCAAGACAGCCAGCGAGGTCACGTTTGGTTCGGATCATTATGTGCCGGAGATGGTAGAGGCCACAGACGGTCTTGCAGACGGCACATTGGTAGAGACGCCGATCAAGACGGACAGTGGCTACTATGTCGTTCGTGTGATCTCACAGCTCGACCGTGACGCGACGGATGCCGAGAAGGAGAATATCGTTGAGCAGAGAAAGACTGACCGTATTGCAGAGCTCTATGATGAGTGGGCGGAGGCAGGCGAGATCACTCAGAATACCGAGGCGATTGCACAGATCGTGTTCGACTATTCGCTGACGCTGCCGGAGACGGAGCCGGAGACAGAGGCCCAGACAGATGTGACGCCGGCTGAGGAGGCGGTTGTCGCACCGCTTGAGACAGAGCTGCAGACGGATATCACCCCGGCAGAGACGGACGTGACGCCGGCAGAGACGGAAGCGTAAGGACAGACAAACAAATTATTTTAAAAAACTAGGACAGGAGGACTTCTGCAAGGATATCGCAGGGCGATGCTGATATCTGCAGAGAGTCCTCCTGTTTTCCTTTGGTATAGCGTGAATAGGATGCTTTTTCGGTTGCCCCTTTGTCCCACAGGTGATATACTTAATTTGTATTATTATTTTGCCCTGCGGATCGCGGGGAGGAGAAATGGAGTCTGGAATGCAGAGCAGGAAGAATATCTTTTTAATCGGATTTATGGGATCGGGCAAGTCTACGGTTGCGCGCAGGCTGCGGGATATATATGGAATGCGACTGATCGAGATGGATGAAGAGATCGAGGCCCGGGAGGGGATGCCGATTTCGGAGATCTTTGCGACGCGCGGAGAAGAGTATTTCCGGAAGCTTGAGACGGAGCTTCTGAAGGGACTGAAGCAGATGGAGAATACGGTTGTCTCATGTGGCGGAGGGGTTGCGATGCGGGAGCGCAATGTCGAGGCGATGCGGGAGAGCGGCAGGATTATCTATCTGAGTGCAAGCCCGGAGACGATCTATGAGCGTGTGCGGGACGCGCATAACCGTCCGCTTCTGGAGAATCATATGAACGTGGAGTATATCGCAGAGCTGTTGGGAGCGCGTCTTCCGAAATATCTCGCGGCCGCAGATGTGACGGTGAGTACGGACGGTCGCAGTGTGGAAGCGATCTGTGGGGATATTTTGAAGGAGGCCGAGGTCGAGAGATAGCGTGGCAGGAAACGATTGAAGGGAAACGATTGAAAGTAACAGGGAAGTAGAGAGGGTTATGGAGAAGTCGAAGGGGACATCGCAAAGGCAAACAGCGAGCAGAGGTGTTTACACTGGCAAAGGCTATCATGCACCAGATGCGCAGGCGCCGGGACATACAGACAGGTATGTGCCGGGCAGTAAGCAGGCGGAGTATGAGACGCGAGGGGAACGATCACCGAGAGAGCCGCATGGTACAGTGCATTCGGGCGAGCTGCAGAGGAGGCTCTCCCTGCGCAGAAAAAAGAAGCACAGAAGAATATTGCTGATCGTGGGTTCCTTGCTGGCGGTGGCCTACCTTGCGGTGGCAGTTTACTTTGGCTTTCATTTTTACAGCGGGACAGAATTTTACGGGATCGACTGCAGCTACAAGACGTCACAGCAGGTAAAGGACGAGGCCTCGGAAAAGCTCGATGAGTATGTATTACAGATCCGTGAGCGTGATGACCGGACGGAGACGGTGTCTGCGCAGCAGATCGGTTTAGTCTTTGAGGACAGTGAGAGCATCGACCGCATGATGAAAGCGCAGCGCTCCTATATTTGGCCTGTGATGCTTTTGCTTGACAGGGCACAGATCGATTCGGTGGCGTTTTCCTATGACAGAGGGAAGGCGCGGCAGGTTGTAAATGGCTTGACCTGTATGGACAACGTGCGCTGGATTGCACCAAGAGACGCGTATGTGGGAATCACCGATTCCGGCTATGAAGTAGTGAAGGAAGTTATGGGGACGACGGTCGAGCCGGAGCGGACGAGCCAGGCCGTAATTGCCGCGCTGGATGCCGGAAAGAGTGACATATCGCTGGAAGATGAAGGATGCTATATCAACCCGCAGCTTTATTCGGACGATGAGGGCCTGAACCACGATGCAGCTGCGATGAGCGAGCTTGCCCGCGCGAAGATTACCTATGATTTCGGAGATCGGCAGGAGGTCGTGGATGCCTCGGTGATCGACGGATGGATCGTTAAGCTTGCGGACGGTACATTTACAATCGATGAGTCACGCGTGGCGCAGTATGTGGAGGAACTGGCGGTCAAGTATGATACCTTTGGGCTGACCAGGCAGTTTTATACGTCGATTGGTACGATAGAGACGCTTACAGGCGGTGATTACGGCTGGTGCATGGATCAGGACGCGACGCTGACGGCTTTGCTGCAGGCTCTGGACGAGGGCTATCAGGGGATGATGGAGCCGGAATACTTGTATACGGCGATGAGCCGCGATACGAATGACATCGGCTACACCTATGTGGAGGTTTGTATCTCTCAGCAGAGAATGTGGTGTTATAAGGATGGAAACCTGATCGTGGACACGCCGGTGGTCACAGGTAATCCGAACAAGGACAACGGAACTCCCTCAGGCGGCGTCTGGGCGATCGATGCCAAGATGCGCGACTATGTATTGAAGGGCGAGGGCTATACGGCGCCGGTAGATTACTGGATGCCATTCAACGATGACGTCGGGATCCATGATATGCAGGCGCGTGCGCAGTTCGGCGGTACGATCTATCTGAGCAACGGATCGCATGGCTGTGTCAACACGCCATACGAGCAGGCGCAGACGATCTACAATGCAGTGTCGATCGGGACTCCGGTGATCGTCTACGAATAGATGGCAGAGAATTTACTCAGGTGGAATGTAGATCTGAAGCGGCCGAAGACAGACGAAAGGGCAGATTGGTGGAAGAAGTTGGCAGAGTATAAGAAGCTTTACATCGAAATTCCGGAACAAGCAGAGCGGATCCTGCAGGTTCTGCACGGAAATGGATATGAGGCATATGTGGTGGGAGGCTGCGTGCGCGACTCGATCCTCAGGCGGGAGCCGGAGGACTGGGACGTTACGACTTCCGCGTCGCCGCAGCAGGTGAAGAGCCTGTTTCCACGGACGGTAGACACCGGTATCGAGCATGGAACGGTGACGGTTCTGATGGGGGAGGAAGCATTTGAGGTGACGACATACCGGATCGATGGGGTCTATGAGGATTGTCGACATCCGAAGGAGGTCTTGTTCACAGCCAATCTTGCTGAAGATTTGGGGAGGCGTGATTTCACGATCAATGCAATGGCATACTCGCGGGAGAGCGGCCTGGTGGACGAATTCGGTGGCCTGGAGGATCTGGGAAACAGGGTGATCCGCTGTGTCGGTGATCCTGCGGAGCGTTTTTCAGAGGATGCGCTGCGCATGATGCGTGCGGTTCGCTTTGCGGCGCAGCTGGGATTTTCCGTGGATTCCGATACGGAGGCAGCGATCCGGAAGATGGCGCCAAATCTCGCGCTCATCAGCGCGGAGCGGATTCGGACAGAGCTTGTAAAGCTGCTGATCTCGCCGAATCCTCACTGGTTCCGTCTGGCCTACGAGTGCGGGATCACGGCGGTAATTATGCCAGAATTTGACCGGATCATGCTGCAGAGGCAGAACAATCCACATCACGCGTACACGACGGGGGAACACACGTTGCTCGCGCTGCGCAATATTCCGGCGGAGAGCACCTTGCGTCTGACGATGCTGTTTCACGACATGGGGAAGCCGGAGGTGTTCTCAACGGACGCGGATGGGAAGGATCATTTTCACGGGCACGCGGCGCACAGCGAAAGGATCGCGCTTTCCATTATGAAGCGCCTGAAATTTGACAACGAAACGATCCGCACGGTGCGGAGCCTGGTGCGCAACCACTCGCGCTATCCGCAGCTTTCGGCGCAGGAGGTACGTGTCTGCGCGTATGAGATCGGGCCGGAGCTGTTCGACGATTTCCTTCTCGTCAAGCGTGCGGATATCACAGCGCATCATCCGGATATCATTCCGGATACCCTGCACTATCTGCGGGAGGTGGAGCGCATCTGGAGGGATATCAGACAAAGGGGCGACTGCCTGTCGCTGCGCGAGCTCAAGCTGTGCGGCCGGGATCTGATCGAGGATGGGATGCGGCCTGGCCCTGCGATTGGGGCACTTTTGCAGAAGCTTCTGGACGAGGTGCTCGAGAGGCCGGAGCGCAATGAACGGGAATATCTGCTTGAGAGAAGCCGGGCTCTGCGCGCGGAAGCGTGATGGCGGAAAGAGGAGGAAGCGTGATGAAATCTCCACTCACGACTTTGTGTTATATAGAGAAGGATGGGTGCTATCTGATGCTGCACCGCGTCAGCAAGAAGAACGATGTCAACAAGGATAAGTGGATCGGCGTCGGGGGCCATTTTGAGGAGGGCGAGAGCCCGGAGGAGTGTCTGCTGCGTGAAGCCAGGGAGGAGACCGGGCTTACGCTGAAATCCTGGCGGTTTCGGGGGATCGTGACTTTTCTCGCGGAGGGTTGGCCGACGGAGTACATGTGTCTGTACACAGCCGATGAGTTTTCGGGCGAGCTGAAGGAGTGCGACGAGGGGACGCTCGAGTGGGTGCCGAAGGCGGAGCTGCCTCAGTTGAATCTTTGGGAGGGAGACAAGCTGTTCCTGCATCTGCTGGCCGTGGATGCGCCGTTCTTTTCGATGAAGCTTACGTATCGCGGTGACGAGCTTTTGTCGGCCTCGCTCGACGGCAGAGAGCTTACGCTCCCACCCGAAGGAGAAATGGGAGATACGAGGGGGACATTATGAAGAATACATCGGTGAAGAACCCCATCCTGCTGTTTCTGACAGCGGTGATCTGGGGTGTTGCTTTTGTTGCGCAAAGCGTCGGCATGGAATATGTCGGGGCTTTTACCTTTAATTTTGTACGCTGCATCATCGGAGGCCTGGTGCTGATTCCATGCATTCTGTTTCTGGATCGGTTGAAGGGCAGGGATCAGGAAAGCCCGAAGCCGCAGGACAAAAGCGGCGGTGTTGAAGCGGGAAATGGCGCTGAAGCCGGCAAAACACAGGACGGGAAGACGCTTATTACAGGCGGTATCTGCTGCGGCACGGCGCTCTGTGTGGCGAGCAATCTGCAGCAGTTCGGCATCAAGTATACGACGGTCGGGAAGGCCGGGTTTATCACGGCGATGTATATCGTTATGGTCCCGCTGCTCGGGATTTTTCTGAAGAAGAAGGTCGGCCTCAAGGTTTGGGTCAGCGTGGCGCTCGCGGTTGCCGGGCTCTATCTGCTGTGCATCACCGAGGGCTTTGCTCTGGGGTGGGGAGATTTCCTTGTGCTTCTGTGTGCGGTCGTATTTTCGATTCATATTCTGGTGATCGATTATTTTTCCCCGAGGACAGATGGCGTGAAAATGTCGTGCATTCAGTTTTTTGTGTGCGGACTGCTTTCCGGAGTCGGGATGTTGATCTGGGAGACGCCGGAGATACATGCGATTCTGCGCGCGTGGATGCCGATTCTGTACGCGGGCGTGATGTCCTGCGGGGTCGCCTACACGCTGCAGATTGTGGGACAGAAGGGCATGAATCCGACGGTCGCGTCGCTGATTCTGAGCTTGGAATCCGTGGTGTCGGTTCTGGCCGGCTGGCTTTTGCTGGGACAGAGGCTGAGTGTGCGTGAATTGTCAGGCTGTGCGCTGATGTTTGCCGCAATTATTCTCGCCCAGCTTCCGCAGAAGACATGAGCGGCTGTACGCTCTGCCCCAGAGCATGCGGCGCGGACCGTGAGAGCGGAAGGCGCGGCCGCTGTGGAGCGGATCAGGAAATCCGGGTTGCGCGGGCGGCGCTGCACATGTGGGAGGAGCCTTGCATATCAGGAGCGGAGGGCTCGGGAGCCGTTTTCTTTTCCGGCTGCCCGCTAGGCTGCATATACTGTCAGAACCGGAAAATTTCACGCGGAGAATCCGGTATGGTGATCTCGACAGGGCGGCTTGCGGAGATCTTTCTGGAGCTTCAGCAGCAGAAGGCAAATAACATCAATCTTGTCACGGCCGGACATTTTCTGCCGCAGGTGATCGAGGCGCTCTTGCTGGCAAAAGGACAGGGGCTGAAGATTCCCGTGGTCTACAACAGCAGCGCCTATGAGAAGCCGGAGGCGCTGCGGCGATTGGACGGTCTGGTGGACGTCTACCTGCCGGATTTCAAGTATATCAGCTCAGAGCTGGCTGCAGCATATTCAAATGCCCCGGACTATCCGCAGGTTGCGGCTGCGGCGATACGGGAGATGGTGCGTCAGAGGCCGGAGCCCAGGTTTGATACAAGGGGGATCATGACCTCAGGCGTCATCGTGAGGCATCTGCTTCTTCCCGGCCATGTGCGTGAGGCAAAGCAGATCATAAGATATCTGCATGAAGAATACGGGAACAGAATCTACATCAGTATGATGAATCAATACACGCCGATGGAAGCTGTGGCGGGGGATCCGCTGCTTGGCCGACGCGTGACAAAGCGCGAATATGAGAGGCTGCTTGCATTTGCGGAGCAGCTCGGTGTGGAACAGGGATTTTATCAGGAGGGGGAGACTGCCAAGG
Organism: uncultured Lachnospiraceae bacterium; assembly: GCA_947627365.1. Taxonomy (GTDB): domain Bacteria; phylum Bacillota; class Clostridia; order Lachnospirales; family Lachnospiraceae; genus Choladousia. The sequence goes on from CANQVT010000011.1 coordinate 23,315, forward strand.
AGAGCTTTATTCCGGAGTTTGGCTGTCAGGGTGTGCTCAAAGAGGAAGGCGTAAAATAGCCCGTCAGTCACATAGACAGACGGGCTTTTTATAGCTGATATTGGCTGAGACAGTGGAAAACTATGGAATAAAGCTGGCGTCGTCTTTGCTTTTCAAAGCGATTGTGCCAGTCTCCAGATATTCCTGCTTCAACCGGTTGTAATCTTCCTTGCGCTTCTGCAAGTATTCGTCGACGTTGTCCTTCGTGACATAATATCCGAAGCCAGGATAAGACGCTTTCCCGGAGATAGTGTCGATTACGAAGTCTGCAAGCGCGTAGGTGCAGTGGTCGGTGTCGATATAGTTGCTGGGGTTCAGATTGATATCGCTGTATCCGTTGAAATCCCAGAAATTCGTAATCTGAGCAAGCTCACGCAGATAGTCCCAGAAATAGGTGCTCTCAAAGCGCGCCATGCCCGAGATAAATGTCGGAGTGAACCAGAATTCGAGCTCTACGCCCGCAGCGTCACATTCCGCCTTGATCTGACCTGCAATATCCAGACATTCATCATAATAATCAGCCTTTTGATTCTTCTTGAAAAGCCGGGCCATTCGCGCATCAAAATTCTTCAGTAGATTCTTTGCCAGAAAGCCGTCCCAGTCTGCGTCCCTGCGTGGATACAGATACTGCACATCCCGCTCGCCACCGGTGAAATTTCGGGTGTAGACGGTTTTTCCGTTTTTCATTTCATCCCATATCTTTTGGAGTCCCTTGGTCACGTCAAGCGTCAGAAAATGGAGGTATTCCATCAGCTGCGGCTCATCCTTCCAGACAGCCGGTATCTGCATAATATCGGCATCGGAGTCGAAGGTCAGGCGTGAAACTTCATTTGCACTCAGGCTGATAATGATTTTTTTTACGTCGGTATGCTTCAACAGAAAATCTACGATCAGCTTGTATTCCGTCATAGTGCCGTGATATTCAAAAAGATTGTAGTAGCGGTATCCGTCCATTTCCTGCATCTTTTCGGGATGAAAGGAGCCAGCCTTGGAGCCGCCCAGAATGTACGCGTCATATTGATCGCCGAAGTTCAGAATATGGTTGGCTTTGAAGACACGGTAATATACATTCACGCTGCCGATCTTGAAATCAACATCCGCGTAGTCTCCGGACTGGAACGTAAAATATCCGTATATGTCCGCGTAATAATTCACTCCCATAATAAAGAGCAGCACTGCGAGGATAAACCCCAGCATTCCGAAGCACCATCTCTTATATCGCATTTGTATTCCTCCATATCTCTGCGTATCCTGTATTCGCCTTGGCCGGAGCAGAATTCCGATTTAAAATTGAAAGTAAAGGAACTGTACGACCTGATTCATTTTTGACAGGCAGATGGCAAGCAGAATTCCGGCGTATGCAAAATAAATCAGATTCGGTTTGAATTTCTCCGACATCGTCTTTGTGGTCGGCGCGAACCAGCAGATCAAAAGTCCGATAAATACGATGATACCGTCTTTCTGGTGATGTGTCACAAAAAGGCAGATCCGCTGGAAGGCGTTCAGGATTCCTGACGAGAAAAATGCCGGGAAGCCGAACATGGCTTTGTACACAGTCCAGGTGTCCTGAAGATTGGAAGCCACGAAAATTACTCTGGTCAGGACGATAAAGAAGAAGGTCGTCGTGACGCCGATGAAATAAGGCGGTTCCTTCTTGTTGTAGCTTAAGTAGGCGGCAATACAGACCAGAATGCCGTTCATGATCCCCCAGATGATGAAATTCCAGCCGGCTCCGTGCCAGATGCCGGAGACAAGGAAGGTCACCATTGTGGCGACATAGTAGTTGCGCCATTTGTTTCCCTTGCGAAACACATTCTTAAATACGTAGGTTCCGAGAAAGCGGGAGAGCGTCATGTGTTGGCGTTGCCAGTACACCTGAAAGTTTCTCGCGCGGAACGGCGCGTTGAAGTTTTCCGGCAGGTGAATGTTGAACAGCAGCCCCAGGCCGATGGCCATATCCGTGTATCCGGACAGATCAAAGTAATAGGAAACCGAGTAGGCGATCGTGTAGAACCAGGATTCCAGCAAGGTGATGTTCGAATTGATATGCGAATAAAAATCAGCCGCAGAATTGTTCAGCGGGTCTGCGAGCAGCATCTTTTTCGCACAGCCGATCGAGAATACGAAGATGCCCAGTGCGATATTGTTGTAATTGATCTTCATATTCCGGGTATCTTCAAACTGCGGCGCGATCTCCTTGTGATGGACGATTGGGCCGACGATCAGCTGTGGGAAGAAGGTGATAAAAAGCAGATAGTCCAGCACATGGTACTCCCTCGTCTCTCCGCGGTAGGAATCCACAAGAAACGCGATCAGCTGGAAAGTGAAGAACGAGATGCCGATCGGAAGCGCGATATTTTTCAGCACAAAGTCGGTTCCGGTCAGCGCGTTCAGATTTTCGACAAAGAAGTCATAGTATTTGTAGTATCCGAGCAAGGCTACGTTTCCGAGAACTCCGGCGGCCAGCAGCAGCCTGCGCTGCAGGCGGTTCTCATCGCCCTGCAGACGGCAGAGCGCCGAGCCGACGACGTAGTTCGCGAACACGCTTCCCATAAAAAAAGGAAAGAAATCCGGGCTTCCCTGCGAATAGAAAAACATGGAAGCCAGGATCAGCCATATTTTCGAGAGATAGTAAAACTTAAATTTATTCAGGACGCCGTATCCGCCCGCGACGACGGGCAGGAACAGAAACAGGAACTTGTACGATGAAAATATCATATGTGTTTACTCCCACGTTTTCCATTTACTTGTGCGTTTCTCAAGAAAGCGGAACAGAACTTCCTCCATCAGCATCATGATGACGCCGAGGCTGATGATCGTGATCAGGGTGACTGAAGTGTTGGCCGTGCTGCGACCCACGCTCAGCACATAGCCGAGGCCCCTCGGAACACCGACCATCTCGGCGGCGATCACGACACGCCAGGCAAATCCGAGCCCAAGCTTAAATCCGGAGACAATGTATGGAATGATGCTGGGAACGATACAGTGCACGATAACCTGCCAATGGCTGGCCTCCATCATGTGCATTACGTCGTACAGCTGCTGATTTACATTCAGGACGCCCTGCAGGGAATTCACGATGATCGGAGACAGCGATCCCATCACGATGATAAAGATCGCGGCGTTGTTGCCGAGTCCAAACCACAGAATGGCGAGCGGCACCCAGGCGACTCCGGGGATCGGTGAGAAAAAGCGGATCACCGGATAGAGACAGTTGCGAAGCGTCGTGCTCATACCCATCAGGATCCCGAGCGGAAGTCCGATCGCTACCGCGATGCCGAAACCGATCAGAACACGCCGCATACTAACCCAGATATTGCTGAGAAGATAGCCGCTTTTGAGCATCTCGCTCAGCTCCCCCGCGACGACGTTCGGCATCGGCAGCAGCAGCTGCGCCGACTTTTGGTCAATACGGCCGAATATGCCGGTCTTTGAGGCGATGGTCCATAGCAGGAGGATGCCGGCGATGCCGGCACACCCCTGTAAAAATTGAATGACATTCTTTTTCATTTGGAAAGGAGTCCTTTCATTTCTTGCTCGCTGTCCGTCGGATCTTACTCAACCGTGTAGAACAGATCCTCCTCGGCTGGAATCTCGTCAATGTAGCCGAGCTGCAGCGCCCAGTTAAGCGTCTCTACGGTCGCTTCCTTATCGATGTCGTAGGTGTAGTCGATACGCTCGCGCGCTGCGGCGATCGTCTCCTCGTCCATCTCGAGAACCTTGGCGAGCACGGCGTTGGCGCTCTCGTCCTCATTCAGGAAATCAACGGTAGCCTTGTAGCTGTCCAGGAACGCCTTCAGATCATCCAGGCGGTTGTCGATCATGTCCTGGCTTGCCGCCACCACGTTGACCGGATAGAACGCGTCGCTGCCGGTCTCTTCCTTAATCTCCTTCGGAGAATCGTAGAGCACGACGATGTCGTCGCCGTAGGTGGCCTCTGCCTCAGCCGCGAACGGCTCCCAGGTCATCATCGCGTCCACTTCCTTCGAAGCCATCAGAACGGTCGCCATATCGGCGGGCTTCATGCCGGGGATCAGTGTGAGATCCATTTCCGGATCCAGACCTGCGTCGCCGAGGATCTTGCTGCGCAGGAGCGCGTCCGTCACGGTCGCGACACTCGGGGCTGCCACGGTATGTCCGGCAAGCTCCTCCACAGAGGTGATGCCGGTATCCTTGCGCGTCATTAGTACATGACCGCCGCCGTTCGCGGAGGCGACTACCTTCATCTCAACTCCCTTTGAAACCCAGGTCGCGACCGGGATCACGCCCACGATCGCGACGTCCAGCTCGCCTGCGGCAAATGCTTCCATAATCGCGGCGCCATCCGAGAACTGACTCACCTCTACCTGAAGATCGCCCTGGTTGAGCAGGCCGTTCTCAATCGCGACAAACGGGGTTGCTGTGCCGAGCGCGATGAGCGAACCGACTCGGATCGGGTCATTGCCCTCCGCCTGCGCGCTGAAACCGCAGCAGCCGAAAAGCATTGCGGAAGCCATTGCTATGCTTATGTTTCTTTTCCAGTTTTTCATTTTAATTTCCACCTTTCTTCATTTCCTTGAATATGTCGACGAGTTTCAAACGTTGGATCTTTCCATTGCCTCCCTTTGGAAGATCATCTATGAAAAACACCATACGCGGCACCTTGTAGGCCGCAAGGTGCATGGCACAGCAGTCTTTGACCTGCTCCGGCGTGAGGGAAGCACCCTCTCGCAGCTTGATGAAAGCGGCAACCTCCTCGCCATAGACATCGTCCGGTACGCCGACCGTTGCAGCAAGCTCCACCTCGTCCATGCGATAGATCACTTCATCCACCTCGCGCGGGGAGAATTTCTCTCCGGCCCGGTTGATCAGCTCCTTGATTCGCCCATCCAGGTACAGATAGCCATCTGCATCGAGATATCCGAGGTCTCCGGAGTGGAACCATTCGCCGGTGAATGCCTTTTTCGTTTCTTCTTCTTTTCTGAAATAACCTCTGGTGATATTCTCTCCTCGGATCAACACCTCGCCGGTCTGCCCGGCCGGGAGTTCATTTCCCTCCGGATCGACGATCTTGATCTGGTTCCCGTAAGGCAATCCGACAGAACCTGGCTTTCGCACAAGAGGCGGCATCGGATTCGTCGTGATCTGACTCGCGCCCTCTGTAATGCCATAAGATTCAATGATCGGAACCTGGCAAATGCCCTCAAATTCTTCCAGCACAGCGACCGGGAGCGGAGAGGAGGCAGAGCGCGCAAATCTCAGTGAGCTCCAATCTTTATCTATCGGGATGCCGCGGGCCAGCAGGTGCGAGTACATGGTCGGAACGCCGCTGAACCAGGTCGCGCGGTATTTCTCCACATCTCCCCAAAAGTTCGTGACACTGAATTTTCCGCCGATCACGATCCTGCCGTCGGACACGAGCGGGGTAATCAAGGTGATCACCAGACCGTTGATGTGAAACCACGGGAGCACGCACAGCACAATGTCTTTCTCAGTCAGCTGATGGGCCTCTCGGATATGGTCGGCCTTTGAGAGCAGGTTCCGATAGCTCAGGATTACGCCCTTGGGGTGGCCGGTGGTCCCGGAGGTGTACAGCATCATGGCTGTATCGTCCGGCTGCTGAATGTATTCGGCGCCGTCCGGCTGCGGTATGCTTCCGGTATCCTCCGGATGGAGGCTACTGCGCTCGTCGCCCGCCGCTGCCTGCCTCGCAATTTTCAACAGGGTACAGCCGTTCTCCAAGGTGATGCGCTCTTTCTTGTACTGCGCCGGGATGCGGTCGATGAATGTCTCAGACAGTAGAATGGCGGCAGCCTGCGAATCGCTGATCAGGTAGTCCAGCTCTGCAGCCTTGAGTCCTGTGTTGACCGGAACCACAATTCCGCCAAACTCAGTAATACCAAAAAAAGAGACAGCGAATTCTACGCTGTTTTCCATCATTAAAATGATAGCGTCTTCGGCGGAAAGCCCCTGCGCCTTCAGCATCTGCGCCATCGCTTCCGTCTCTGCCTTCAACTGAAGGCAGGTCAGAGACTTCCCGGTCCTCGCGCAGGAAATCAGCTGCCTGTCCCCGAAGAGCGCTGCTTTCTTCGCGAGTATCTTCTGAAAGGTATTTTCGTTCATAATGGATCGTTAGCCCCTTATTTTGTACTAATGTGTTTTATATATGATCTGTCATGCCGGATGTGGTAAGGCTCAGAATATGATCACGCACCGCGATAAATTCCTTGCTTACTCTGTCGCGCGGCCGCGGCAGATCCACCGATATAATCTCTTGTATTCTGGCCGGTGAGCCGGTAAATACGACAATCCGGTCGGAGAGAAATACGGCTTCCTCGCTGTCGTGTGTCACCAGGCATGTCGTAAACTCCTTCTTCGCACACAGCTGGACGAGCTCGCTTTGCAGCTTCATCTTTGTATAGGAATCCAGCGCCCCGAACGGCTCATCCATGAGCAGGATCTTCGGATTCATGACAAGAGCCCGCGCGATTGCCACACGCTGCTTCATTCCCCCGGAAAGCTGGTGCGGGTACGACTTCTCGAATCCCTGAAGGCCAATCATCTCGATCGCCCACTTTACCTTGCGGTCGATGTACTCTTTGTCCCTGCCGGCCATCTTCAGCCCCATCGCGATATTTTTCTCCACGGTCTGCCATGGAAACAATACGTAATCCTGAAAGACCATCATGCGGTCGCTCTCCGGCTTCTTCACAGGCACTCCGTCTACTTCTACGCTGCCGCTCTCTGGTGTCAGAAGCCCGGCAATGATGCGCAGCAGGGTGGATTTACCACATCCGGACGGCCCAACGAAAGAGATAAATTCCTGATTGGAGATCTCCAGCGAGATATCGTTCAGTATGGCCAGCTGGCCGGAGTTATCATTCTTGGTAAATGATTTGGTAATATTTTTTATGATAATAGCCATCGTTATTCCTTCGCAATCTCTGTTACAATCCCTGTTACAAGATTATTACAAAAATATAATACAAATATGATGTAAAAAATGTCCTGTAATATTTAGCTTTTCCTCATTTTGGAGGAAAAGTATTGACGGATACCCTAACTATAACATTTTAGGATAGACATATACATTTGTCAAATGTTAATTGCGCGGATTGAATTTGTTTTCTTCAATGTTCTTATATGTTTTGACAAAAGGGCATATTTATGCGAAAATAAATCAATATTATTAAGAAGATTCTGAAAGGAAAACGGGTTATGAAATTAAAATGTCCGGTACAAAAGCGCTGTGGCGGTTGTCGATTTCTATATCTGCCCTATGAAGAACAGCTTGCGCTCAAGCAAAGGCAGGTAGAAAAGCTACTGAAGCCGTATTGCCGCGTGCACAAGATCGTCGGGATGGAGGATCCGCTCCACTATCGAAATAAGGTTCATGCCGGGTTCGCGCACAGAAGGGATGGCAGTGTTGTCTCCGGAATTTATGAGGAGGGAACACACAGAGTTGTGCCGGTGGACGAATGCCTGCTGGAGAATCAGAAGGCAGACGAGATCATCCGGACGATTCGTGGCTTGCTAAAGTCCTTCAGGATCAGGATCTATGACGAGGACAGCGGGTACGGGCTGCTGCGGCATGTTTTGATCCGCACAGCGCATCAGACCGGGCAGATGATGGTAGTACTTGTGCTGAGGTCGCCGATTCTGCCGTCCAAAAACAATTTTGTCAAGGCGCTTCGCGCGGCGCATCCGGAGATTACCACGATCGTTCTGAATGTAAACGATCGCAGAACCAGCATGATACTCGGCGAAAAGGAAACGGTGCTCTACGGGAAAGGCTATATTGAGGATGTGCTTTGCGGTCGCCGCTTCCGCATCTCGGCAAGATCTTTCTATCAGGTAAATTCCGTTCAGACGGAGGCGCTGTACGCGAAGGCGATCGAGCTGGCAGGACTGTCCGGGCGGGAGCGTGTCATTGACGCTTACTGCGGGATCGGGACGATCGGGCTGATTGCCGCGGAAAAGGCCGGGGAAGTGATCGGCGTTGAACTGAATCACGACGCGGTGCAGGACGCGATTCGCAACGCGAAGGCGAACGATGTGAAAAACATTCACTTCTACGAAAACGACGCCGGGAGATTTATGGTCGGCATGGCAGAGCAGGACGAGCATGCGGACGTCGTGTTTATGGATCCGCCGCGAGCAGGAAGTGATGAGGCATTTCTCTCCTCAGTCGTGCGGCTTGCCCCGAGGCGCGTCGTCTATATCTCGTGCAATCCTGAGACCCAGGCCCGGGACCTGGCCTATCTGACGAAGCACGGATACCGCGCACAGGGGGCATGGCCGTATGACATGTTTCCATTTACAGATCATTGCGAAACCTGCGTGTTATTATCCAGGTAATAGCATTGAAAACAGATTCTCCTGAGGTTGTCTCGTTATTTTCATTTGCTGAATCGGTAGATTCTTACGCCGTGTCCGGGGACGTCTGCGGATATTGTATTTCCATCGATGCGGCAGGCGCTTTCGCCCCAGAGTTCGCGGATTTCTCCCGCGGCTGGGCCGGAAAGTCCGGCGGATTTTCCTTCTGCAGACTCCTGCTGAGATGTTTTTATGCCCATGATTGCCTCGGGCAGCTCGGCGGAGAGCTCTGCCTCATCGTCTGAAAGGTTAAACAGTGCGACACGTACGCAGCTAGTGCCCGCAGAGATCCACACCGCCTCGCGGTCAGAGCGCTTAAGCTGTATCGCTTTGCCGTCTTTTAGCATCTCGAGAATATCCGGGTTGGTCAGCAGCTTGAAATTCTTTTCGTCGAGCTGCGGGAGGTCGGTGCCAATCATCAGCGGCGAGCGGCAGATGCACCAAAGCGTCATCATGGTTCTAAGTTCGTCGTCAGTGAAGTTCGAGTACCATTCATGACCGTGACCCTTGCCCAGTTTGCCGATCGGCAGCATATCACAGTCTGGCCAGCAGCCTTCACGGGTGTGATCCTGCCACTGCTCGCAGCGCCAGAACATATTCTTCAGAAGCTCCCAGTTATCCCAGAAATCGTCTGTGATGCGCCACATATTTGCATTCTGAATGTAGTGGCAGGCGTTCTCTACATGTGCAGGCCCCGGAGAGAGGCTGAGGACGATTGCACGTCCGCATTTATCGATCGCCCTGCGGAGCATCCTCGTCTCCTCCCAGCCAGAAAAACGCTCGACCGGGTACATCCAGCTGTCGCAGATGTCGTCGCACTTGATGAAATCTACGCCCCAGTCAGCGTACATCCGGATGACCGAATCGTAGTAAGCCTGCCCGGCTTCTGTATGTCGGACGCCGTACATATCCGGATTCCAGCCACAGATCGAGGAAGAATCCGCAATGTCGCTTGCGTTTACGTCCGTTCCGAGAACCGGCAGGTGCCGATGTGCGGCGATCCGCGGAATTCCCCGCATGATATGAATGCCGAATTTGAGCCCGAGACTGTGGACGTAGGATGCGAGCGGTCCGAATCCCTTGCCCCCGACAGAGCTCGGAAAGCGCTTGCCTGACGGCTGCAGTCGCGAGTATTCGTCAATCTCAAACTCCTCAAAAGGAATATACTGATAAGTGTCCCGTCTTGTTCCAGCCGCGTTTGAGTACCACTCAATGTCAATAATGACATACTCATAGCCGTATTGCTTTAGGTTTTGGGCCATGTACTCGGCATTGGCCCGAACCTCGTCCTCGGTCACGGTCGTGTCATAGTAGTCGTAGCTGTTCCATCCCATCGGCGGGGTTACAGCAAACTTATTCTTATCCATAATTACCCTCCCTTGTTCGTTTTTAAGTAGGTATCCATTCCTAAAATGTGTTATAGCATTTCCTGTGTGGAATCTCAATTGAAAATTGCGCATTTTTAGCAGCAAATTGAATAACATGTTTTGACAAGCCCTCTCTTTTGTGCGAAAATAAAAAAGCCAAAGACAAATACAGGGAACAATTGAAAGGAGCAAAGGGTATGAATTTAGCAGGCATGATAGACCATACGATGTTGAAGGCGGACGCGCCGCGCGACGTGATCGTGCGCTATTGCGAGGAGGCGAAGCAGTACGGATTCGCCTCTGTGTGCGTCAATTCCTGCCGCGTCCCGCTGGTAGCACAGCAGCTGCAGGGCAGCGATGTCAAGGTGTGCTGCGTGGTAGGCTTCCCGCTCGGCGCAATGCTGACGGAGGCGAAGGCGGCCGAGGCGAAATTTGCCGTCGCGGCCGGTGCGCAGGAAGTTGATATGGTAATTAACATCGGCTGGATGAAGGACAAGGACTATGAGGCGGTGCAGAAGGACATCGAGGCGGTGCGCGAGGCGACCGGAAAGAACGCAATCCTGAAGGTGATCATCGAGACCTGTCTGCTGACGGACGAGGAGAAGGTCAAGGCTTGCGAACTGTCCGTGGCGGCGGGCGCGGATTTTGTCAAGACCTCGACCGGCTTCAGCACAGGCGGGGCGACCGCGGAGGATGTGGCACTGATGAAGAAGACGGTAAACGGCTGTGCGCTCGTGAAGGCTAGCGGCGGGATCCGCACGAACGCGGACGCGCTGCGGATGGTTGAAGCCGGCGCGGACCGGATCGGCGTCGGGAACGGCGTGCCGCTGCTGGGTGCGTGACGGGGGAGGCTGCTGTTAATAAGGTCTTATAAAAATAAAAACAGGTTTTCTGCTGATAAATCTCTCAAAGAGTAATGTACTGGCATGAAAGGATAAATATCAACGGGAAATCTGTTTTTAAATTTGGAGGCTACTATGAAGCTTCTTCGTATCACTGCAGGGATTGCCGCTGTTTAAGGAGAAACTTGATATAGGTTTTATGCGCAGCAGAGAATAACGGAAGAACATAAGAAACTTCAGCAATACGGATTCTGAACTCACGCCGTGAAAAAATTAAACTCAACAAAATATATGAACATAAGGTAGACGTTATCAATGTAACTACTACGCCCGAAATAGAAATGTTGCTCATACTTCGTGAAGGCAAGTATAAGGATTTTAAGGAATCCGGGGAAGAAGCCAAGTGATTTCTGCAAAGAAGATCTCAAGATGCCGGATGTAAAAAGCTATAAATTTGTCAAGGACTATTTTGCAGATCTGGCGAGTCTTGTGGAGGCTATAAAGAAATATCATGAGACAGCGAAAGTGAGGAAAGGAGAGTATACGTTGTTGGATTTACTGAGATAGGATGCCTGCGATCTGGAGTCCGGATAGGCGGGATTTATTATATCAAGGCTTGCACGTTTCAGTGCTTTTGTGGTAAAATGTATGCATCTAAAATTTTTGCCGAATTAGACATATTTTTTAGATGAGGAGGACGGGAGATGGAAATCAAACGTGACAGGTATTTGAAGAAGTTGATTCTGCGCAAGCAGAACGGCTTTGTCAAAGTAATTACAGGGATAAGGCGTTGCGGGAAGTCTTATCTTCTGAATGAAATTTTTTATCGTCATCTGTTGGAAGACGGAGTAGAGGATGATCATATCATTAAATTTGCATTTGATTCAGCGGACGATTTGCGGAAGATCGGAGAAGATCTGCTTGCGATAGATGGGGGAGATCGAAAGGTTGATCCTCTTAAATTTATGGATTATATTGATTCACGTGTGACTGATCAGGGAGTTTATTATTTGCTTTTGGACGAAGTGCAGAAGCTTGGAAGTTTTGAATCCGTTCTAAATGGATATCTGAGAAAACGTAATCTGGATATCTTCGTGACAGGCAGCAATTCGAAATTCCTTTCCAGTGATATTATCACGGAGTTTGAGGGAAGAGGTGATGAGATTCATGTTTTCCCATTGTCCTTCTCTGAATTCTACAGTGTGCACGACGGATCAAAAGAAGAGGCTTTTGACGATTACATGGTGTATGGTGGCCTGCCCTCGGTGGCGCTGATGAAAACGGAGGAGCAGAAAACCGGATATCTGACAACACAGATTGAAAACGTATACCTCAGGGATATTATAAAGCGTTATCATCTGCAGTCGGATACGGACATTGGAGAGTTGCTTGATATTCTTGCGTCAGGCATTTCCACACTGACCAATCCTAAAAGGTTGTCTGATACATTTCAGAGTGTGAAACAGTCGCGACTCTGTCCGGATACCATATCAAGATACATCTCCCATCTGGAAGACGCGTTTTTGATCAGCAGAGCGTTGCGGTATGATGTGAAAGGGAAAAAATACATCAGTACCCCCTATAAAATTTACTTTGAAGATATTGGTTTGCGGAACGCCAGACTGAACTTTCGCCAGATTGAGCCGACTCATCTGATGGAGAATATAATTTACAATGAGCTGCGCCGCCGTGATTATCATGTCGACGTCGGGGTTGTAGAGGTTCGCGAGAGTGATACAGATGGCAGGGAGACAAGGAAAAAACTGGAAATAGACTTTGTTGCAAATCAAGGAAGTAAGAGATATTATATTCAGTCTGCATATGCAATTCCGGACAGTAGCAAATGGCAGCAGGAGACACGCTCTTTTGACAACACGAAAGATTCTTTCAAGAAAATTGTGATCGTGGAGCGCAGTATGAAACCGCGCCGGGATGAAAAAGGTTATGTGATGATGGGAGCGAAGGAATTTCTTTTGCAGGAAGAGAGTCTGGAGGTATAGGGGAGAGAAAGGATTGATATAAGCAAGAAATGATAAAGTTGTGGAATATTCTTTTTCAGGGAGATCCGAATTAGAGGCAATTAGGGCTAAAATGAAGAAAGCTGAAATATAGAAAGACATTGCTATTGCTGACAAAAGGAGTAATGATTTATGAATCAGAACAAGGTAACATTTCACATGCCGCAGATCGGTGAGGCAATTTTCTGCATTGCCTATCTGCTATTTGACCTGATCGCGGCGATTATCTTTTTCGTGAACGCAAAGGGTGCTTGGGCGCTTCTGCTGTTCGGAGTGCTGACGCTTGTTCTTGGCGGCGGGGACGCATTTCATCTGGTGCCAAGGATCATTAAAGCTTTTCGGGGTGACTCCGACAAACTTGAATGGTGGTCCGGTCTGGGACTGATGATTTCGTCTATTACGATGACGATATTTTATGTGTTGCTGTTCTATGTATGGAGAGCAATTTTTCCGGAGACCGAATATCCTGCGATGCTGTTTTGGCTGATCTGGCTCAGCGCGATCATACGCATCGTGTTGTGTCTGTTCCCGCAGAATAACTGGTTCCATGCGAAAGGGAATCCGCGGTGGGGCGTTTACCGGAACTTGCCGTTTGCGGTGACGGGCTTGTGCCTTGTGATCCTGTTTGCGTTGTCCGGGAATACCGGAGGATACGGCCTGCAGTGGATGTCGGTCGCCATTGTGGTCAGCTTTGCATGCTACTTCCCGGTGGTGCTCTGGGGCAAGAAAAAGCCGATGGTCGGTATGCTGATGATGCCGAAGACTGCGACGTACGTCTGGATGATCTGCATGGGGCTTGGGCTGATTGGGAGGTGAGAAAAGAAGCCTGGCATTGTTGCGGATGTGAATCTTTTCAGCGAAAACAGAATGAAAACGGAGACAGAAAAATGAAACGATATAAGTTGCTTGGAAGCGATGGAAAAGAATATTTGTCTGAGATGCCGGGAACATTTGGCGAGAACGGGAAACTGAAGATTTACGGCAGACTGGATTGCCCCTCTACTTTATCTGCCATTAAAAGATTTCCGGGAAGCTGTGAAAAGAGCAGAGTGTTTTTGGTGGAGCGGTACGGCGTATGACCTGTATCACGCGCACATCAGACTGTCAAGTCGGGAGGAATCAGTTTTATGTTATCTTCGATGCCTGGAAAAAGGCTGAATAAATATGTCCCGGATTACGTGGTTTTTGATCTGGAGACGACCGGAGTATCTGTGGCCTGGGATGCCGTGATTGAGATATCGGCGATCAAGGTGGTCGGTGGCAGGAACATCGACGAATTTACGACACTTGTGAATCTTGGACGGCCAATTCCCTTTAGCGCAAGCAGCGTCAATGGGATTTATGATGATATGGTGAAGGATAGTCCTGAATTTGGAAAAGCGCTGGGAGACTTTCTGGAATTTGCAGGGAATGCGGTGCTTGTCGGACACAATATCCATGCCTTTGATATGAAATTTCTTATGCGCGACGCGGAAAAATACTGGGGAAGGACAGTCGGGAATGATTACATAGACACGCTGGTGTTGGCGCGGCAGTATCTGCCTCAGCTGTCGCGTTACAGGCTTGTGGATATGGCCGGGTATTACCGAATCCCGGCGGGGGGGGCGCTCACAGGGCACTGAGTGATTGCCGGATGAATCAGCGGGTGTATGAGCGGCTTGGGCGTGAAATGAAAAAGGCAGCGCAAGAGATAGGGAAATATAAGATGTGTCCGCGCTGTGGTCAGGTGTTGCGGAAACGGAACGGAAGATACGGGGAATTCTGGGGTTGCTCGGGCTTTCCGGAGTGTCGATATTCGGAAAATGCGTGAGGATATCCGAAGTGTCGCTATATAAAGAATGTGTGAGAATTTCCAGAGTGCCGTTATATTGAGATTTGTCTGTTGACGGACGAGGAGAAGGTCAAGGCTTGCAAACTGCCCGTGGCGGCTAGCGCGGATCGCATTGGAGTTGGGAATGGTGTGCCGCTTTTAAATGTATATTAGCTATGGGCATATTGCGTACTTATTCGCATAGCTTAAGTAATATGTATGGATAATTCGTATTAGCTGTAAGGGGATTAACCACAAATAGGAAAAATGTGAAAATAGTGTTTTGCTCTAAAAAAGGTGATTGCAAACTTTAGCTTGATAAAAATGCAGAACTATTATAAAAAAGCAAAAACATTGTTGAATGAAGAGGAAAGGAGTGCTATATTTATATATTATATTCACTTATTTCGTTAAGGAAAAAGGAGGAAAGAATGATGAGAAAGAGAAAAATTTCATTTCTGATGGCTCTGATATTGGCGGTATTTTCTGTGCTCCCGACAGGAACCACGGTATATGCTGAGGATATGGGTTCCGCGGAGAATTCGACGGCTTTGGAAACCGCGGTTGAGGAACTGCCGGTGGATGTGACTACGGTAATGGGGACGGATCAGGCGGATGAAGCTGTGATGGAGAGTGTGGATGCAGAAGAATCACAAGAGGATGAAAATTCTGAAGAGGGAGAACAAGTACCGGGGAATGATGATCAGGACATTGAAATAATCGAAGAGGCGATTCGGGGAATCTCGACTGAGAAAGAGTCAGATTATGAAGTACCGGAAGCAAACGAAGAAATGGATCTAGTTATCAGCGACGTTGAAGTGGTGGGCGAGGAACTTCCGATTCAGGAGGAAGCACAGTCAAAAACGATCACATCGGTGAAGTTTAATGTTACAGCTCCATTGTCGTTTACTATTTTGAATATAATACCTGGATTACAGACGATACCGGTGACAGTCCGCTATGATGATGGTACGACGGAAGAAATTACGTCCTGGGACTTTGTTAACAGCAAAACACCGCATTGGGCAACAATTACAAGTACCGGTGATACATTGAGGCTGTATGGTTATGAGTATTTTGGTGGTCCTATTGGCATTGGAACATTCGACCTGACAGTTAGTTGGGAAGGATTAGGTGACAGCGCATCGGTTACTGACAGCATACCGTTTACGATTGAGGAAACAGAACTTGCAGAGCTGCCGGAGAGTGCGACACTTCCCGTGTCACGGGAGATTTACACGGGGTATAGTATACCTGCGCAGTCTTCTGAAAGTGTACTGAAAATTGTCGGTTCCGGCATGGCGCAGGCAGAGGTAGCGTTGTACTGCAAAGACTCCAGCGAGTATTATATGCCTATGCCTTATGGAAGTTACAATATAGATAAGAGCTTCAACCTGGATGCAGGACAGGATTATGTGCTGCTTTTGAGAAATTTTGGCGACGTGGCGGAGACCGTCCAATTTTCTGTGGAGAATAAGAAATCGGTTCAGTCCGTAAGTATAACGCCGAAAACTTCGTACAATTTTTTCAAACTGGAGGAGGAACTCCCAAACTTATCTGCTGTCGTCAAATACAATGATGGAACAGAACAGAGCATTGACGGCGGATGGGATCTGGATTGGGTTGAAGGAGATGATGGTTATACTTATGCTTTACGCCATGAAACGGACAATTCAGATCTGATAACCGTAAGTCTTTGGAATGGCATGGAAAAGATCAGAATGGATGAACTCCTGGAAAATGATCCGCTGTTCGGAGACTTTACCCTGAAAGTTGCTGTGAACACAGTCAGACAGGATGATGCCGATGTTACGATACAGATTGATGTGGCCCCGACGGAGAACGAATTTCCGCCTAAAGTGGAAATTCTGCCTGGACAGACAAAGAGCTATCTTATTTCGTCGGCTGATGCAGACCAGGTTGTGAATATTGCGCCGATGGATCAGATTCTCGGTGAAGAGTTGGAGGCGATTCTTTATCGAAAGGAAAGTGGAAGATATCTTTATGAGGAGAAGGGATATGCATTCAAGATAGATGCAGGAAAGGAATATATTCTGGTTTTGAAAAAAGAGCCGTGGCATAATAGTTCATGCACAGCTGTACTAAGTCTCGGGGAAAAGTTGGCAATCACTTCGATTTCTATAACTGGTATAAAAGAATCCTATGATGTAGAGGAAGACTTTCGCTGGGATTTAAATGTACATGTGGTATACGGCGCGGAGGCATACACGGCTGATGTTGATTATGGGCAGTTGGATTTTGATGATTCCAGTGATTGCTGGTATGGAGAGACGGATTATGGAGAAACAATAATTGTCGAATCAAAATACTCAGATGGTGTTAAGGTAATGGAGGATGAGGATTTTATTGTCCCTGGGTTCTACAGTCTCACTGCATATGTAAAAGGTACGGAAATTCAGTCAGAAACGATCATTTATGAAGTGACATGTACTGATATGGAGAATATTGTTCTGGAGAAGGATTATTCTGTGAAAGATGACGCGGATACATATAGGGACCGTTATTTTAGCTTCACTCCTTCAGAGGATGGTGAGTACGTTTTTAGTCTCCTGGCAGAGAAAAGTACAGAGGATGACTGGGGCAGCTGCGAAGTGAGTCTTTACGACAACAGGGCACGTCTTATGGGAAGAGAATCAGGGGAAGGATTACTAACCAGTTCTCTAAAAAAAGGGCAGACATATTATTATGTAGTGGGATTATACGGCTCTTTTGACCAAGCGGCAATAAAGCTCATGAAAAAAAGGATTCTGACATCTGCAACGTTGGAGTCGACTCTGGCAGAGACGACGTTTGAAATGGATGAGGATTCTTATATTAAGCTGGATCATTCCAAGATAAAAGTGCGTCTGCACTATTCCGATGGAAGCAGTCAGGTGGTTGAGGCTAAGAAAAGTGACCAATATGGCAATTTTATTGACTTGTGGTATTGCCCGTTTAATACGGACGGCAGTCCGGATTTGAGCAGGGCTTATAAGATATGGTTTGAATGTGACGATGAAGGAATAATAGCAAACGACGCTGAATGGGAAGATGACCCCGGAACCTATGCGCTTCTTGCCGGAGTAGGCGATAGAGATGACGACTACAATTTGGTGTTTGAGGTTCCCCCGGTCTGGGTAAAGATTATAATCGTACCGCATGGACATGTTCATTCGTGGAATGCGCCTACTGTAGAGGTTGCTCCTACATGTATAACAGAAGGAAAACAGTCGGTGTATTGCTCCTGCGGTACCATGAAGCCTGGTTCTACCACAACAGTTCCGAAGCTTGCACATTCATGGAAAAATATGCCCACCGTGGATACAAAGCCTACGTGCATAACGGAAGGGAAACAGGCAATTTATTGCAGTATTTGTGGAACTGTGAAAGCAGATTCCAATAAGGCAATCCCTAGACTTGCGCATAGCTGGAGTGACTGGTCGATTGCGACGAATGGCCGGTCGGTTCTGAGCAGAACATGCTCGGTTTGTCATACATCTGAGACAAAGAGCTTTTCACCAGTTCTCAAATTGACCGATAAGAAGTTGACGATGAAGACCGGTCAGTCTACTACGAAATTTAAGGTGACAGCTATGTCTGAGTATGATTCTTTGGTTTCCGTGAAATCTAGCAATACGAAGATATTAAAAGTGTCGAATATTGCCGCAAAGGGTACTTTTAAGTTAAAAGCACAGAAGAAGACTGGCATGGCGAAGTTAACGATTACTCTGAAAAGTGGTGCTACCAAGACGATTAAGGTAAATGTGCAGAAGGCGAAAGTAAAGACCACCAAGATTAAGGTAGAGAAGAAAAAGTTGACTCTGAAGAAAAAGCAGAAAGTGAAGCTGGTTCCTGTTATAACACCGGTTACATCCTATGATAAAGTGAAATATACATCTTCCAATAAGAAGGTGGCTGTGGTCAGCAATAAGGGACAAATCACAGCGAAGAATAAGGGAACTGCGACGATTACTGTTAAATCCGGTAAAAAGAAAGTGCAAATAAAAGTTACTGTGAAGTAGAGACACATAAATCTAAGCGAGAATAGCAAAACTACGGACAAATCCGGGAGGTGGATAAGAGCGTTTGGGTAAGTCGCGCATTGGAATTGCATAACAAAAAGTTGTTGACAACTTTAACTGGATGTAGTAGGATGTGAAAAGAATTTAACATTTTAAACCGTTGAAGCGGAAGTAAAGGCAGTTGTGCGCGCACAGAGAGTCCGGGGAGCTGAGAGCCGGGTCGAGATGCAGATTGTCAAATGGGCCGCGGAGGGCGCAGTCAAAGGCAAACATGAGAGCCGAGTATTCTGCGACGTGAGGCATACGTCAGTTGCGGAGATATGTCAGTATCTCTTAAGGGTACAGGGCATTGCGGAGGCAATGTTTTGTGAATCAGGGTGGCACCGCGGAATGAATTTCGTCCCTGACAGGCAAGCTAAGTCTGTCAGGGATTTTTTTGTGTATATTCATCCGACGAGCATCGTGAAACTCGAGAAAATGTAAAACGTTTTCTCAAGCTTGATACAGGAAACAAACGAAACAAAGGAGGCACATCATGTACCCAACATTGGAACAGGCGAAGGAACTCGCCTCATCCGGCGCATACAAGCGCATCCCGGTCTGCCGGGAGCTCTACGCGGACCGCTTCACGCCGATCGAGGTGATGCGGACGCTGCGGGCGGCCAGCGCGCACTGTTATCTTCTGGAGAGCGCCGAGGCGCACCAGCAGTGGGGGCGGTATTCGTTTCTCGGCTACGCGCCGACGATGGAGATCACCTGCCGCGCAGGGCAGGTGCGGATTCGCCGCGGCGAGGACATCTGCAGCGGCAGGGCGGAGATCGCGGAGGAGATTCGGACGGACAGCCCGCAGAGTGTGATCCGCGAGGTGCTCGCGGAGAATAAGAGCCCGAAGGTCGAGGGGATGCCGACGTTCACGGGCGGATTGGTCGGTTATTTTGCCTACGACTATATCTGCTACAGTGAGCCGACGCTGAAATTTTCGGGCGAGGATCCGGACGCGTTTCAGGACGCGGATCTGATGCTGTTCGATCAGGTGATCGCGTTTGACAATTACCGGCAGAAGGTGATCCTGATCTGCGGGGTGCGCACGGACGATCTGGAGGCATCATATCGGAACGCGGGCGCGAAGCTGGATGAGATGGCAGAGCTTTTAAAGAGCGGGGTGAAGGCGTATTTCCCGCCGCTGCGCACAAAGAGCGAGATTCAGCCCTGTTTTTCCAGAGAAAAATATAAGGCGATGGTCGAGAAGGCCAGACATTACATCTACGAGGGCGATATCTTTCAGGTGGTGCTCTCGAATCCGATGGAGGCCGAGGCGGAGGGCAGCCTGTTTGACGCCTACCGCGTGCTGCGCACGACGAACCCGTCGCCGTACATGTTCTACTTCACGAGCGACGACATCGAGCTGGTAGGCGCCTCGCCGGAGACGCTGGTGAAGCTCGAGGACGGGACGCTCCACACGTTCCCGCTGGCGGGGACGAGGCCGCGGGGCCGCACGCCGGAGGAGGACGAAGCGCTCGAGCGGGAGCTGCTCGCGGATGAAAAGGAGCGCGCGGAGCATAATATGTTGGTAGATCTGGGGCGCAACGACATTGGCAAGATCAGTGAGATCGGGAGCGTCCGTGTGGAGAAATACATGTCGATCGAGCGCTTCTCGCATGTGATGCACATTGGCTCGACGGTGGCCGGGACGATACGCGCGGACAAGGACGCGGTGGACGCGGTGGATGCGATCCTGCCGGCCGGGACGCTCTCGGGCGCGCCGAAGCTGCGGGCGTGCGAGATCATCGACGAGCTGGAGGGCCGGAAGCGCGGTGTCTACGGGGGCGCGATCGGCTACCTTGACTTCACCGGAAACCTGGACACCTGCATTGCGATCCGGCTGGCGTTCAAGAAGAACGGGCGCGTAACGATCCGCTCCGGCGCCGGGATCGTGGCGGACAGCGTGCCGGACAAAGAATTCGAAGAGTGCTGCAACAAGGCCCGCGCGGTCGTGAACGCGCTGCGGCAGGCAGAGGAGGGGATGGAATGATCTTATTGATCGACAATTACGACAGTTTTTCCTACAATCTGTTTCAGCTCGCGGGGACGGTGCGGCCGGACATCAAAGTGATCCGCAATGACGCGTACACGGTGGAGGAGATCGAGGCGATGCAGCCGGAGGCGATCATTCTCTCGCCGGGACCGGGCAGGCCGGAGGACGCGGGCGTGTGCGTTGAGCTGATCCAGAAGCTTTCCGGGAAAGTGCCGATCCTCGGCGTCTGCCTGGGACACCAGGCAATCTGCCTCGCACTCGGCGGCACGGTGTCCTATGCGAAACAACTGATGCACGGCAAGCAGTCGGACGCGCAGATCGATGAAGAGAGCGCTCTGTTCCGGGGCCTGCATTCGCCGGTGAGAGTGGCGCGCTACCACTCGCTCGCAGCGGTGGAGGAGACGCTGCCCGCGGAGCTCAAAGTCACGGCGCGCACGGCGGACGGCGAGGTGATGGCCGTGGAGCACAGGAGTTACCCATTGTATGGACTACAATTTCATCCGGAGTCGGTGCTGACGCCGGACGGAATGCAGATAATCAAAAATTTTATGGAGGGAATCAGACATGATTAAAGAAGCAATCATCAAACTTTCGAAGAAGCAGGATCTGACGTACCAGGAGGCGGAGGCTGTCATGGACGAGATCATGAGCGGCGAAGCCACGACGATCCAGATGTCCTCGTACCTTACGGCGCTGGCGATGAAGGGCGAGACGATCGACGAGATCACGGCGTCGGCGGCGGGCATGCGCGCGCACGGGCTGCGTCTGCTGCACGAGATGAATGTGCTGGAGATCGTGGGCACCGGCGGAGACGGCTCGAACTCGTTCAACATTTCCACGACGTCTGCGATGGTGATCGCCTCGGCGGGCGTGCCGGTCGCGAAGCACGGCAACCGAGCGGCGTCCTCGAAGAGCGGCGCGGCAGATGTGCTGGAAGCGCTCGGCGTGAAGATCACGGTCTCCCCGGCGAAGAGCCTGGAGCTGCTGCAGAAGCTGAACATCTGCTTCCTGTTCGCGCAGAGCTACCACACGGCGATGAAGTACGTGGCTCCGGTGCGCAAGGAGCTGGGTATCCGCACGGTGTTCAATATCCTTGGGCCGCTCTCGAATCCGGCCGGCGCAAACATGGAGCTCATGGGCGTGTATGAGAAGGAGCTGGTCGAGCCGCTCGCGCAGGTGATGATGAACCTCGGTGTGACGAAGGGCATGGTGGTCTTCGGGCAGGATAAGCTCGACGAGATCTCGATGAGCGCGCCGACCTCCGTCTGCGAGATCCGCGACGGAAAGCTGACGAGCTACACGATCACGCCGGAGCAGTTCGGCTACGAGCGCTGCGGCAAGGACGACCTGAAGGGCGGCACGCCGCAGGAAAACGCGGAGATCACGCGGGCGATCCTTACGGGCGCCGACAAGGGGCCGAAGCGCCAGGCAGTCTGCCTGAACGCGGGCGCGGCGCTGTACATCGCTGGCAAGGCTTCCTCGATGGAGGATGGCGTGCGCCTGGCGGAGCGCCAGATTGACAATGGAGAGGCGCTCAGGGTGCTTGAGGCGTTTGCAAGAGAGAGCAATAGAGAATAATAGAAGCATAGAAGCGGTTTCTGCAAAGAAGCGACACTGCACACCGGAATGATGGATTCGGCAAAGAAGAATCCGATTCCGAACAGATATGCTGAAAACTGAAAATGTTCGATAGGAGAATAGGAAAATGAACATCCTGCAGGAAATTGCGGAGAAAACAAAGGAGCGGATCGCCCGGGAGAAGGCGCAGCTGCCTCTTGAAGAACTGCGCCGGGAGGCGGAGGAGATCGCAGCGTCGCAGACAAATTCAGCAGGGCAGGCAGGGAACCGTCCCGGCAACGGCTCCGACCGAGGCATGCCGGAAGATGTGACGCGGCTGGGAGGCCATGTCAGTCCGTTTTCGCAGGGAAAGTTTTCGTTCGCGCGCGCTCTGGCGCAGGAGGGCATTTCCTTCATCTGCGAGGTGAAGAAGGCGTCGCCCTCGAAGGGATTGATCGCACCCGATTTTCCGTATCTGGAGATTGCGAAGGACTACGAAAAGGCAGGCGCGGCGGCGATCTCCTGCCTGACGGAGCCGTTCTATTTCCAGGGACAGGATCAGTATCTGCGGGAGATCGCGCAGACGGTGCAGATTCCGGTGCTGCGCAAGGATTTCACGGTGGATGAGTACATGATCTATCAGGCGAAGACGCTGGGCGCGTCGGCAGTTCTGCTGATCTGCGCGATCCTCGACGACGGGCAGCTTGCCGCTTACGGACAGCTCGCGCATGAACTCGGCCTGTCGGCGCTTGTGGAGGCGCACGATGAGGAGGAGGTCGAGCGGGCGCTGAGGGCGGACGCGAAGATCGTCGGGGTCAACAACCGCGACCTGCGGACCTTTAAAGTGGACATCAATAATAGCCTGCGCTTGCGGCGCCTGGTGCCGCCGGAGATCTTATTCGTCTCGGAGAGCGGCATTCGCACGGCGGAGGATATCCGAAATCTTCGCGAGAACGGCACGGACGCGGTACTGATCGGCGAAACATTGATGCGATCCGCGGAGAAGGAGCGGCTGCTTAAAGAGTGGCGCAATGCGTAGGTTAAGAAAGGTTTGTATGAAATGGATGGCAGGCAAAAAGTAAAGATTAAGCTCTGCGGCATGAGCAGGCCGGAAGACGTCCTGTGCGTCAATGAGGCGCGGCCGGATTTCTGCGGTTTTGTGATCAACGTGCCGAAGAGCATCCGCAACGTGTCGCCGGAGCAGCTCCGCGAGCTGGTGAAGCTGCTCGATCCCGGAATCATTCCGGTGGGCGTGTTCCGCGATGAGCCGCTCGAGAGCGTGGCTGCCTTCCTGGAGGAGGGCGTGATCCGGATGGCGCAGATTCACGGACACGAGGACGAGAATTATATCCGCGAGCTGAAGTCGCGGGGCGATTTCACTGTGATCCGGGCGTTCAATGAGCGGACGTTCGGCGAGGCAGAGGGAAGCTGTGCCGACTACGTGCTGCTCGACCACGGCGAGGGCGGCACCGGGGAGACCTTCGACTGGACGATGACGGATAATATCCGGCGACCGTTTTTCCTTGCGGGAGGCATCGGACCGGAGAACATTGAGGAGGCGCTGCGGCAGGTGCGGCCCTGGGCGGTCGACATGAGCAGCGGGCTCGAGACAGACGGCAAAAAGGACCCAAAGAAGATCCTCGCGGCGGTACAGGCTGTGCGGCGGTGGAACGCGAAGCAGGATTGATTTACAGAGAGCACAGAAGGCCGGGACAGAAAATGAGATATGATAGACAGGCCGGAGCAGAAACCGAGATAGGACTAACAGAGCAGAGACAAAAGGCAGAAACCGAGATAAGACAAACAGGACAAAGACAAGAGGCAAAAACTGAGATAAGACAGGACAGAGAAGAAAAACAGAGATGAGATAAGATAAGTTTGCAGGAGGACAGGAGAATGAGCGGAAGATTTGGAACGCACGGCGGGCAGTACATCCCGGAGACGTTGATGAACGCCGTGATCGAGCTGGAGGAGGCGTACAATCATTACAAGGACGACCCGGAGTTCAACCGTGAGCTGACGGAGCTGTTCAATGATTACGCGGGTCGTCCGTCGAGGCTCTATTTCGCGAAGCGGATGACGGAGGACTTAGGCGGCGCGAAGATCTATCTGAAGAGAGAGGATCTGAACCACACCGGCGCGCACAAGATCAACAACGTGCTGGGGCAGGTGCTCCTCGCGAAGAAGATGGGAAAGACTCGTGTGATCGCGGAGACCGGCGCAGGGCAGCACGGCGTGGCGACGGCGACGGCCGCGGCGCTGATGGATATGGAGTGCGAGGTGTTCATGGGCAAGGAGGATACGATCCGCCAGGCGCTCAATGTCTATCGGATGCGGCTTCTCGGCGCACAGGTACACGCGGTGGAGAGCGGCACCGGGACGCTCAAGGACGCTGTCTCGGAGACGATGCGCGAGTGGACGAAGCGGATCGACGACACGCACTATGTGCTCGGATCCGTGATGGGGCCGCATCCGTTCCCGACGATCGTGCGCGATTTCCAGAGTGTGATCTCGAAAGAGATCAAGGAACAGCTCATGGAGAAGGAAGGCAGGCTTCCGGACGCGGTGCTGGCCTGTGTCGGCGGAGGTTCGAACGCGATCGGGGCGTTTTATCACTTCATCGGGGACGAGAGCGTGCGGCTGATCGGCTGTGAGGCCGCGGGACGCGGCGTGAACACGGCGGAGACCGCGGCGACGATCGCGACCGGGCGGCTCGGGATCTTCCACGGCATGAAGTCCTACTTTTGTCAGGACGAGTACGGACAGATCGCGCCGGTGTACTCGATTTCGGCGGGTCTGGATTATCCGGGCATCGGGCCGGAGCACGCGTACCTATACGACAAGGGGCGCGCGGAGTACGTGCCGGTGACGGACGACGAGGCGGTCGAGGCGTTTGAGTATCTGGCGAAGATCGAGGGCATCATCCCGGCGATCGAGAGTGCCCACGCAGTGTCCTACGCGATGAAGCTTGCGCCGCAGATGCGCAAAGACCAGATCATCGTCATCAACATTTCCGGGCGCGGCGACAAGGACTGTGCGGCGATCGCGCGCTACAGAGGGGAGGATATCCATGAGTAAGATACAGCAGGCATTTGAGAATGGAAAGGCGTTTATCCCGTTTGTGACCTGTGGCGACCCGTCGCTGGAGGTTACGGAGAAGTTGGTCTATGCGATGGAGGAGGCAGGAGCGGATATGATCGAGCTTGGCATCCCGTTTTCGGACCCGACGGCAGAGGGTCCGGTGATCCAGGAGGCGAACATGCGCGCCCTCTCCGGCGGCGTGACGACGGACAAGATTTTTGATATGGTGCGAAAAATCCGACAGAATACGCAGATCCCGATGGTGTTCATGACCTACGCGAACGTGGTCTATTCCTACGGGACGGAGCGTTTTGTGAAGACGGCCGCGGAGATCGGTATGGACGGGCTGATCCTGCCGGATGTGCCGTTTGAGGAGAAGGAAGAATTCAGCTCTGTGTGCGGCGCACACGGACTGGCGCTGGTCTCCCTGATCGCGCCGACCTCGCATGAGAGGATCGCGACGATCGCGGCCTCCGCCGAGGGCTTCATCTATTGCATCTCTTCACTTGGCGTCACCGGCGTGCGCTCGGAGATCACGACCGACGTCGGCGAGATGGTGCGCCTGGTGCGTGAACACAGCAGCATCCCCTGCGCGATCGGTTTCGGTATCTCCACGCCGGAGCAGGCGAAGCGCATGGCCGGGTACGCGGACGGCGTGATCGTCGGTTCCGCGATCGTGAAGCTGTGCGGACAGTACGGCGCGGACTGCGTGCCGCATGTGGCGGAGTATGTGAAAGCGATGAAGGAAGCGGCGGTGTCGGCAGAATAAAAAGAGAAAGATCTTTTTGTGCAGGAGGACCTTTGCATTTTGCAGAGGTCCTTTTCCTTTTCGCGTGTTTTCCGGATCATATCGAAAAACATGTGGAACAGGGTGGGATTGTATGATAAAATACCCAAAAAGGGAGAAAGGAGCAGTTATGATCAGGAAAGCAAGGACAGAAAACGGATGGGTGCGCGGCATCGAGGCGGCGGATCCGAGGATTACGGCGTTCAAGGGAGTGCCGTTCGCGGCGCCTCCCGTGGGTGAGAACCGCTGGCGCGCGCCGCAGCCGTGCGAGGACTGGGAAGGCGTGCGGGAGGCGTATCGCTTCGCGCCGATCTCCGTGCAGGACACCCCGGGCATTGGAGATATCGTGTACAATCGCGAGTGGCATGTGGATCCCTCCATTGAGATGGCGGAGGACTGCCTGTATCTGAACATCTGGACGGGCGCGAAATCGCCTGAGGAGAGGCAGCCGGTGCTCGTGTGGTTTTTCGGCGGCGGCCTGCAGTGGGGCTATCCGTCGGAGATGGAATTTGACGGGGAGCGGCTTGCGCGCCGCGGCGTCGTGGTGGTGACGGTGAACTACCGCATCAATGTGTTCGGTTTTCTGGCGCATCCGGAGATCAGCGCGCAGCAGCCGGACGCTCCGGCAAATTTCGGAAATCTGGATCAGCAGGCGGGTCTGCGCTGGGTGGTTCGCAATATTGCGGCGTTCGGCGGTGATCCGGAGAATATCACGATCGCCGGGCAGTCGGCGGGCGGCGGCAGCGTGATGAGCCAGATGACCTGTCCGGACAATTTCGGACTGTTTCAGCGGGCGATGGTGATGAGCGCAATGATCCGGGATCCTTACGGCGAGGGCGGCATTGGGAAGCCCTGTTCGCTTGAGGAGGCGGAGGAGAACGGCAGGCAGTTTTTCGAGTTTCTGGGCGTATCCTCCCTGGAAGAGGCGAGGAAGCTCGACGCTCTGTACATCCGCGACAGGTACGCGGAGTACGCGGCCGGGCATCCGCGGATGTTCACGGTGAAGGATGATGTCTTCTGCGTGGGCGATCCGATGGAGCTGTTTGCGCAGGGAAGACACGCGCCGGTGCCGGTGATGGCGGGCAATACCAGCGACGAATTCCCGAATTTTCTCAGGGCGTCCTCGCGCGAGGAGCTTCGGGAGAAAGCAATACAGCTTTTCGGCAGACGTGCGGACGAGTTCCTGAGCCTGCCGGAGCTTAAGGAGCCACAGGACGGCTGCCTGTGGGGCAAGGTGAGCGGTATCGAGTGCACCGTAAAGACCCAGTTCCTGCAGCATGAGAAGAATGGAAAAGAGCAGCCGTGCTACTATTACCGCTTTGACGCGGACATTCCTGGCCCGGACAACCCTGGCACCTTCCATTCGGTAGATCTGTGGTTCTTCTTCGAGACGCTTGCGAAGTGCTGGCGCCCGCTCATGGGAAGGCATTATGATCTGGCGCGCCAGATGTGCAATTACTGGGCGAACTTTATCAAGACCGGCGATCCGAACGGACCGGACGTCGACGGTACGCCCATGCCGCGCTGGGACGCGTACACGGATGCGAACCGCTGCGAGATGGTGTTCACTGGAGACGGCGCGAAGCCGCATACGGAGGAGCCGTCCGCGTTTCGCAGTCTGCTGATGGACGCGGTCGCAGCGGAGCTTGATAGATAGGAAGTAAAGCAGCGAAGGGGGGACAGCCCATGGTAACCATCAAGGAGATCGCCAGAGAATGCAACGTGTCTGCGACGACCGTTTCCAATATTCTTAACGGAAAAGAGCATAAGGTGAGCGAGGAGACAAAGCGCAGGGTGCAGGAGGCGGTCCTCCGTCTGGGGTACCGGCCGAACTATATGGCGAAGGGACTGCGGACGCAGAAGACCGGGATGATCTGCATCGTTGCTGAGGATATCGCACAGTTTACCACGCCGGAAATTGTTGAGGGTATCATGGGCTGCTGCGAGGAGTACGGATATCGGATCATCGTGAAAAATCTGCGTATGTACGCGAGATGGGGCGGCAGTTGGTACAATGACATCCGGGCGCAGGATTCCGTGCGCAATCCGGCCATTCAGGAAATCACCCCGATGACGGCGGACGGCGTGCTCTATATCGCAGGACATGCCCGAAGGATCAACTGTTTTCCAGAGGATTTCCCGCTTCCGGCCGTGATGATCCATTCGTACGCGGAAAATCCGAGCGTGCCGTCAGTGCTGATGGACGACGAGCGCGCGGCGTATGAGCTTGTATCATACCTGATTGCGAAAGGGCACAGCAGGATCGGCGTAATAGGGGGAAGAGAGGACAACATCCACACCCAGAAACGCTTGCTGGGCTATCAGCGTGCGCTGTATGAGCATGGGATTCTGTACAATCCCGAGTGGATCCGCTATGCGCGCTGGGATCTGGAGAGCGCGTACCGGGAGGCGGAAAGCCTTTTGAAAACGGGGATCACGGCGGTATTCTGCATGGCGGATCGCATGGCCGGCGGCGTGTACCGCTATCTGGATGAGCAGGGGATGCGCGCGGGGAGAGATTTTTCAGTCGTCGGGTTTGACAATCAGGATATTGCGGAATATTTTGTGCCCGGGCTCACAACTATGGCCCAGCCTCTCCGCGAGATGGGGAGAAAGGCGGCAAAGCTGCTGATGGAGAGGATGGAGCATCCGGGAACTGCCGCGCAGAGGCCGCATGAAGAGATTCTGATCCCGTGCAGTTTCATAGAGCGCAGTTCGGTATGTAGGCTTCCGCTGCCTGAGGAAAACAAATAGAAGAATTTTATCGGCGGGTATGTTCGGCTGCAGGTACCCGTTTTTTTACATCTGTAGTAAAACGTTAAACCAAATAATTGCGCCATTTTACCGAAAACTATGGAAAAATACCTAATACAATAAGCAAAATATCCAGATTTCGGGAAAATGACTCGAAGAAATGATTGCATTTGTCAGAATAGTGTTGTATACTATCTACAATACTGAAAAAAACATCGGGATATAATTGTCAAATTTTACAAACGGGGGTGTGGGATGAGCGACAAGAAAAAGAACCCAAAGAAGGTTGGAAACAAGATCAGCTTCAAAGCCTACATGAAGCGTTACTGGCAGCTTTACGCGCTGCTGGCTCTGCCGCTTCTGTACCTGCTGATCTTCAAGTACATACCGATGATCTACATGCAGATCGCTTTCAAGAAGTACAGTATCGTGCAGAGCGTGTGGGAGATGCCGTTGGCGAAGAACCACGGGTTCGAGTATTTTATCAAGGCTTTCCAGAACAGGGATTTCATAAATGCCCTTCGCAATACGCTCACACTGAATCTGCTGGATCTCATTTTCGGTTTCCCGGCGCCGATTATCTTCGCGCTGATTCTGAATGAGCTGGCGTTTAAGCGCTTCAAACGGGTCGTGCAGACGATTGCGTACATGCCGCACTTCCTTTCCTGGGTTATCATCTACGGATTGGCGCTGCAGCTGTTCGCGCCGACGACAGGTCTCGTGAACATGGTCATCACGAAGCTGGGATTTGAAACTGTTCCGTTCCTCAATGAACCGGGGCACTGGATCGCGACTTATATATCGCTTGGCGTATGGCAGAATTTTGGCTGGAATTCCATCATTTATCTGGCGGCGATCGCCGGGATCAACCCTGAGCTGTATGAGGCGGCGTCTGTGGACGGCGCGGGCCGGTTCAAGAAGATCTGGCATATCACGCTGACGGGCATAAGGCCGACCATCGTGGTACTGCTCATCATGAATCTCGGCAATATCCTCGGAAGCGGATTCGATCGTCCGTTTGCGATGCAGAACAATCTGGTCATGAACGTAGCGGAAGTGATCTCTACCTTCGTGTACAAGAACGGTATCAAGGGGCTGCAGTTCTCGCTGACCACCGCTGTGGGCTTCTTCCAGTCCGTCATCTGTCTGTTCTTCCTGCTGGCGGCCAACTGGATTTCCAGGAAGCTTGGCGAGCGCGGAATCTGGTAAGAGTCGGGGAGGAGAAGCTATGATCAAATCAAAGAAAACCAAAACGGGTGATCTGCTGTTTGTCTTTATCTGCATTATCGTGAGCGCGATCTGTCTCTTGCCGATGCTGAACCTGCTGTCGCGGTCCTTGAGCTCGACCGACGCTCTGATCAAGCGCGAGGTATATCTGTTGCCGAAGGGCTTCAACCTGGAGGCCTACAAGATGGTGTTCGGGGATATGACGTACATAAGGGCGTTTTTCTGGACGGTATTCCTGACGATCGTGTGTACGTTTGTCTCGCTGCTGATGACGATGCTCTGCGCATACCCGCTGATCTTTGAGCACCTGAAGGGGCGCGGCGTCATCAATGTATTCATCATCATCACGATGTTTTTCAATGCGGGCACGATCCCGAACTACCTGCTGATGAAGCAGCTGGGACTTCTGAACACCGCGCTGGTGCTGATCATTCCGAGCTGTATGAGCGTGTACAACATGATCATCATGCGAAGCTTTTTCTACGGGATACCGGAGAGCCTGCGGGAGTCGGCGGAGATTGACGGGGCGAGCTACTTCCGTATCCTGGTGAGCATTTATATTCCGCTCTCCAAGCCGGTGTTTGCCACGCTTGCCCTGTTCTACGCGGTAGGCCGCTGGAACGGCTACTCCGACGCGCTGATGTACGTGACGGACAAGGCGCTGTATCCGTTGCAGCTGTTCCTGTATAACATCCTGAACTCGATCAACAGCGTGGAGATCGCGACGCAGGAGGGCTTCACGTCGCCGGGACTTTCCGAGGCGTTGAAGGCGGCGATCGTCATGTTCTCCACCGTCCCGATCCTGTGCATCTATCCGTGGCTGCAGAAGTACTTCATCCACGGCGTGACGATGGGAGCGGTGAAGGAGTGACAATATGGAATGACCGGATCCGGGCTGTGAGATCCGTTTATTCATACCTGTAAACCATTTTAAAGGAGGGATTTATCTTGAGAAGTAGTTTTTCAAAGAAGGCGATGGCTGTTCTTCTGGCAGCCGGCATGACGCTGCCGATGATGGCAGTGAACGTGAGCGCGGACGAGCTGACGGACGGCAAGTTCGCGGAGACGAAGCACATCACGGTTGAGGTGTACGACCGCGGCAACGACGGCGGTTCTGACCCCACGAACAACAAGTACACGAAGTACATCCAGGATCAGATGCTGGAGCGCTACAACGTAGAGGTAGAGTTTGTCGCGGTTCCTCGCTGGACCGAGGTTGAGCAGATCAACAACCTGCTGGCGGCCGGCGACGCTCCGGATATCTGCGTGACATACGATTATCCGACGATCCAGACCTACGCGAACATGGGCGGCGTATTGGATCTGTCCTCCTATGTAGACGACAATAAGGATATCCTGCCGAACCTTTGGGATTGGCTCGGAGAGACCAACCTCTACTGGGACAAGGATCCGGAATCAGGGACGATCTGGGCGATCGAGGCGAAGCTTGCGACGAGCAACCGCATCAATACCTTCGTCCGCAAGGACTGGCTGGATAAGCTGGGACTGGCTGAGCCGACCACGAAGCAGGAGTTCGAGGACATGCTGATCGCGTTCCGCGACAATGCGGAGACGCTTCTCGGCGAGGACGCGGACAAGATGGTTCCGTATTCGGTGAGCTACGACGTAGGCTGGAGAGCCGCTACGCTGCTCGAGTCCTTCATCGATCCGGATATCTCCGACAAGGATTTCTACATTTACGGCTTTGACGACAGAAAGTTTACGGAGCCGGGCGTCAAGGAAGGCGTAAGACTTCTGAACAAGTGGTACAACGACGGCCTTATGTGGAAGGATTTCGCTCTGTACGGCAGCGGCGACACCACAGAGGATGACATGATGAAGGCTGGCTATGTAGGCGCGTTCACACACAACTGGGATTACCCGTACCGCAACGGCGAGGACAGCATCCAGACCAACCTGCAGAGAATGGTCGGCGAGGACGCGACCTATGTCGTGATCGATCCGTTCGAGGACAGCAAGGGTACGCACACCAAGTTCGTTCCGGGTCCGATCGACCGCAAGATCTTCTTCCCGGCAACGAACGACGAGCCGCTGGCTTCCATGCTGTATCTGGATTTCATCAGTTCTCCGGAAGTGATCGAGTATCTGCAGATCGGCGACGAGGGCGTTACGCATAACGTACTCGACGACGGCGCGGTGGAAGTGATCGCTGCTACCGGCGACGACATCCAGAACTCCGGCTTCAACATCGACTACACGATCACCTGTAACGGCCTAAAGCTCGTTGACGAGGAGCAGACGCTGAAGTCCACGGCTCACAGCTATGCGGGCATCGATCCGGCTCAGGTTGAGCATGCGAACGAAGTAGCGAACACCGACCTGCATGTGGGCAAAAACGTAAACGTCGGCACGATCGAGGCGGAAGAGGGCCAGGGCCCGGCGCTTTCCGAGAAGAAAGACGTTGTATTCGACAACGCAGTGATTGCTCCTTCGGAGGAGTTCGACAGCGTATGGGATGCCGGTATGGAAGATTACTTAAGCTCCGGCGGACAGGCGATCATCGACGAGCGCACCGAGAAGTTCGAGGCTACCTTCGGCGATGTTGACATGCTTCCGTAAGAGTGTTTCAGACGGGCAGACGTCCGTTTAAAAACTGCAGTTAATACGAATGAAAATCCCCGGAGCGGTTTTCTCCGGGGGTTTTCTGTTTTCACTTTCTATTTGCTGATATGAGAAAGGAAAAAGATTGACGTATACGTAAATTTCCTGCATAATTGATTGATAGAATTCTGATCGGCAGGAAGATTTTATGAAAGCGGGAGAGCGGAATGATTTTTGATACACATGCGCACTATGATGATGAGGCGTTCGAAGAAGACCGGGAGGAACTGCTCGCGCAGATGGAGCCGGCCGGGATCGGCGGGATCGTGAATGTCGGCGCGTCCCTGCAGGGCGTTCGGGCGAGCCGGGAGCTGGCAGAGCGGCATCCGTTTGTATGGGCGGCGGTCGGCGTGCATCCGGACGAGGTCGGTTCGCTGAACGAGGAGGCGCTGCATTGGCTGTATGAGCTCTGCCGGAAGCCGAAAACCGTGGCGGTCGGTGAGATCGGGCTGGACTATTACTGGGACAAGGAGCCGCACGAGGTCCAGAAGCAGTGGTTCATCCGGCAGCTTCAGATGGCGAAGGAGACCGGGCTTCCGGTCAACATCCACAGCCGCGAGGCCGCGCAGGACACCTTTGACATCATGAAGGAGCACCACGCCGGGACGACGGGCGGGATCATTCACTGCTTTTCCTCGTCGGCACAGATGGCGCTGGAATATGTGAAGCTCGGGTATTACATCGGGATCGGCGGCGTCGTGACGTTCAAAAATGCGCGCGTTATGAAGGAAGTGGCCGCGGCGGTGCCGCTGGACCGCATCGTCGTGGAGACGGATTGTCCGTATCTGGCGCCCGCGCCGAACCGGGGCAAGCGCAATTCATCCCTGTACCTGCCGCTGGTCATTGAGGAGATCGCCCGCATCCGGGGCGTGAGCGCGCAGGAGGTCGAGGACGCGACGTGGGAGAACGCGCACCGAGTGTACGGGAAATAATCTATTCGTGTGTATAGTTCACAAAACCCTGACGCCCTGCAAGGGCTTGCAATGTTAGGGCAGACCCGCTCGCGCTTAATCGGGCACGCAGCGGTGCATAAGTTCGCTTACGCTCACTAAGCACCGGCGGCCC